>RDXH01000030.1 GCA_004292745.1 Oscillatoriales cyanobacterium
TTATGACCTATTCCAATGATTCGGGTTCAGATGTTGAGAATCAGCAGCCTCAGTTGAGTTTAAGTACAGCAGCAGCCCGTAATTTGGCGACGACCACCAAATCTGCACCGCAGATGCAGGAAATTACCTCGCGGTGGTTGTTGAAACTGTTGCCGTGGGTGCAAACAAAGGGTGGTGTATATCGAGTTAACCGTCGTTTAAGTTATACCGTAGGTGATGGAAGAGTCTCTTTCACCAACACCGGAGCGACCGTACAAGTAATTCCCCAAGAACTTACTGAGTTGCCCTTGCTGAGAGGGTTTGAGGACACAGAAGTTTTAACCGCGTTGGCCAACCAGTTTGTGCAGGAAGAGTACGCGGCCGGGGACACGATCGTTGAAATAGGTCAAGCAGCCGATCGAGTATTATTGATCGCCCGTGGTAAAGTTAACAAGATTGGTCTTGGCAAGTATGACGAACAGGTTGTTTTAGATGTACTCGCTGATGGCGATCATTTCGGCGATGAATCTCTAGTAGAATCTCAAGACACCTGGCAGTATACCCTCAAAGCTGTCACCCGATGTATCGTCTTAGCATTACCTCAAAGTGCGTTTGAGCAACTCGTTAACCAGTCCGAAGCTTTACAAACTCAGGTCGATCAGTTCCGCGCCATCCTCAGCCAGCCACAAACTACTGAAGGTGAAGCTGCTATTAATGTATCTGCGGGTCATCGCGGCGAGACTGAGTTGCCAGGTACTTTCGTTGATTACGATCTCTCACCCCGCCAATATGATTTGAGCATTGCCCAAACCGTGTTGCGGATCAGTACCAGGGTAGCCGATCTGTACAATGAACCAATGAATCAGACCGAGCAACAATTGCGTCTGACTGTTGAGGCATTACGGGAACGTCAAGAACACGAAATGATCAACAACCCAGAATTTGGGTTGCTGCATAACGCCGACCTCAAACAACGCATCTACAGCAGCACTGGCGCACCTACGCCGGACGACATGGACGAATTGCTGGCTACGGTATGGAAAGACCCTGGCTTCTTCCTGGCTCATCCTCGCACGATCGCAGCCTTTGCTCGCGAGTGTAACCGCATAGGGATCTATCCACAAAGCATTGACATGGGCGGCCAACAAGTTCCGGCTTGGCGTGGTGTACCGATCTTTCCCTGCAACAAGATCCCCATCACAAATAACCGCACCAGTTCTATCCTCTTACTCCGCACTGGTCTTGAAAAACAAGGCGTTATCGGTTTACATCAAACTGGTATCCCTGACGAATATCAACCTAGCTTGTCTGTCCGCTTCATGGGCATCAGCGAAAAGGCAATTATGTCTTATCTGATCACAGCTTACTACTCCGCAGCCGTCCTAGTTCCTGACGCCCTCGGCATCCTTGAAGATGTCGAAATCGGTCGTTAATTAGACCTCGACCAGATTTATTGTGGAACAGGCATCCTGCCTGTTCAAAACTTGCTTTTCTGGAGAGGTCTATTGGTGCTGAGAGGTTAAGGTAATTGATTTTTGTCGATCGGTAATTACGCTCTATTTTAAGCGTTAAATCCAGTAATTATTGACAAAAGCCCGATCGTCTTAACCTCTCAACTATTTTATGTTGGATCGGAATGATTTAACCGCAGAGAACGCAGAGAACACAGAGAAAGAGAAGAGAGATAAATCACCTGATGGTGCAACCGAAATTGATATAACTAGAGGATGAGATGACATATTCTAATGATTCGGGTTCAGATGTTGAGAATCAGCAACCTCAACTGAGTTTAGGTACAGCCTCCGCCCGTAATTTGGCGACGACAACCAAATCTGCACCACAGATGCAGGAAATTACCTCGCGGTGGTTGTTGAAGATGTTGCCGTGGGTGCAGATCAAAGGTGGTAATTATCGGGTGAACCGTCGTTTAACCTATACCGTGGGTGATGGGAGAATTACTTTCACCAATACAGGCGCGACTGTGCAGGTAATTCCCCAAGAACTTTGTGAATTACCCTTGCTGCGAGGGTTTGATGATGTTGAAGTGTTGACGGCTTTGGCCAGTCGATTTGTGCAACAGGAGTTTGCACCTGATGATATCATCGTACAGTCAGGTCAACCAGCCGATCGACTTTTCCTGATCGCTCATGGTAAAGTTAATAAATTTGGTCTTCCCAAATATGAAGAAGAACCTTTATTAGGTGGGTTAGCTGATGGGGATCATTTTGGCGATGAAGCTTTAGTAGCATCTCAAAGCAATTGGAAGTTTACGGTTAAAGCTGTGACTCGATGCACAGTATTAAGCTTACCACAACAAGCGTTTAGGGAAATTCTGAACCAGTCGGAGGCTTTACAGACTCATATCGATCGAGCCGTAACTCGCGCACAATTACCACAGAATAAGCAGGGTGAAGCCACCATTGCTTTATCTTCAGGACATACTGGAGAAACTCAATTACCAGGGACTTTCGTTGACTACGAACTTTCTCCCCGCGAATATGAGTTAAGTATTGCCCAAACTGTGTTAAAGATCAATACTCGCGTCGCTGATTTGTATAATGAACCGATGAATCAGATGGAACAACAATTGCGGCTGACTGTTGAGGCATTGCGGGAACGTCAAGAATATGAGTTGATCAACAACCGTGAATTTGGTTTACTGCACAATGCTGACCTTAAACAGCGTCTCCACCCCCGCAGCGGCGCTCCCACACCTGATGACCTCGATGAACTGCTTACCCGCCGTAGAAAGTCTAAGTTCTTCCTAGCCCATCCCCGCACTATTGCAGCCTTCGGCCGACAGTGTAACCGCCTCGGCATCTATCCACAAAACATCGACATGGACGGAAGTAAAGTTATTGCTTGGCGCGGTGTACCTCTTCTTCCTTGTAATAAGATACCCATCACCAAAAACCAAACCAGTTCTATTCTTGTGTTGCGTACTGGTGAGGAAGATCAGGGCGTAATCGGTTTACAGCAAACGGGGATACCTGACGAATACCAACCAGGCCTATCTGTTAGATTTATGGGTATTAGTGAAAAGGCGATTATGTCTTACCTTGTTACTGCATATTACTCCGCAGCCGTGCTAGTACCTGACGCACTTGGTATCGTTGAAGATGTTGAAATCGGGCGTTAGGAGTAAATAATAGGAAAGAAGATGTCACAAGATTTTTGGAATTCTGCTCTTTATGAGGGAAATCATGCTTTTGTTTGGCAATACGGTGAGTCGCTTTTGGAATTACTTGCTCCGACAACTGGAGAACACATTTTAGACTTGGGTTGTGGTACTGGACAATTAACAGCAAAAATCGCTGAAAGTGGAGCTTTTGTGCATGGCATTGATTCATCTTTGTCGATGATTACCCAAGCTAGAGCTAACTATTCTCAGCTTGAATTCGCAGTTGCAGATGCTCGTGATTTTCAAGTAGAGCAACCGCTGGATGCTGTATTCTCAAATGCGGTTTTGCATTGGATTAAGCAACCGGATGCTGTGATTAATTGCGTAGAAAAAGCACTGAAGCCGGGTGGACGTTTTGTCGCTGAGTTTGGCGGTAAGGGGAATGTGGGGGCGATTGTCCGGGCGCTTTTGAGTGTTTTGTCAGAAATTGGTTGCGAGTCGCCTGCATCGCTTAATCCTTGGTATTTTCCGAGTGTTGGTGAGTATGCTGGGCTTTTGGAAAAGCAGGGTTTTGAGGTGGGTTATGGGGTTTTGTTCGATCGCCCGACTCCCCTGGCTGGCGGTGATGCTGGTATGGTAAATTGGATTGAAATGTTTGCTGGTGGGTTTTTTTCGGGGCTGTCTGAGGAAGTGCGATCGCACGCAATTCAACAAGTTGAACATCGTTTGCGATCGACACAGTATCGTGATGGTAATTGGATGGCAGATTATCGCCGAATTCGCGTTGTTGCTGTCAAAAATTCCTATTGACAAATATCCAGTCTCATATTTAAATTTTGTAGGAATATCAAAATCAGGTTAAAATAATCACACCTCTGTCAAATTAAGTTGACCAAAAAATTGGGTTTCAAGCCTCGCCCTTAAGCGGGCGACTTTTTGTGCTAGTATATTGCCGAGCAAGTTTTTCCACGTCAAATGATAGTTCTGGAATTTAAAGCCAAAAGACATCTTCCAAAAAAAATGTCTTGAACAGGCAGGATGCCTGTTCCACAGGAATTATTGGAGATGTCTAATGACTACTTGATGCTGTAACTAGAAACGGTATTTTCTAACAGCATCGCCACAGTCATTGGCCCGATTCCTCCCGGCACTGGTGTGATAAATTCGGCTACTGTTTTAACAGCATCAAAGTCCACATCTCCCGCCAACCGGCTAGTACCGTCTGGATTGACAACGCGGTTGATACCGACATCCATAACTACGGCCCCTGGTTTGACCATGTTAGCTGTAATCATTTCTGTGCGCCCGACGGCGGCGATTAAGATATCGGCTTGGCTGGTGATGGATTCTAGGTTTTGCGTCCGCGAATGAGCTACTGTCACTGTACAATCGGCTTCTAATAGCATTAGCGCCATCGGTTTACCTACCAAAATACTCCGCCCCAAAACTACGGCATTTTTTCCTTTTAAATCTATCTGGTATTCTTGCAACAGTCGCATGACTCCGCCGGGAGTACAACTGCGTAAACCTTTTTCTCCCCGTACCAGGCTGCCTAAATTTACAGGGTGGAGTCCGTCTGCATCTTTGGCGGGGGCAATTTGGTACAGTAGGGAAATTGCGTCTAGGTGCTCTGGAAGTGGGAGTTGTACTAAAATCCCGTCTACTCGATCGTCCTGGTTGAGTGCATCAATTGCAAGTTCGAGTTCGCCTTGAGTTGCATTTGCGGGATAATGCTGACCAAAGGAAGCTATGCCAACTTTAGCGCAGGCTCTTTCTTTGTTTCGCACGTAAGCTGCGCTGGCTGGGTTGTCGCCCACCATCAGTACCGCAAGTCCCGGAGGACGCCCAATCTGGGTTTGTAGGGAATGAACTCGATCGCTCAGCTCGCTTTGAATCTTTGTTGCTAAAGCTTTACCATCTAGTATTTGAGCAGTTTTGGCATCCATAGTAGACTCTGGGTTAGGGCTGACGATTTTAGATTTTAGCTTAACCGTCGCCAAGGACTATAATGTCGAAATTGCTTAGTTTCGATCGATTCTCTGGATTTTGGTTAAAGTTGAGTCGGATCTCACATTTCAAATCATTTGAAAGATGACTAATGCAATAAAGGAAGTTTTGCTTCAAAAGTTCTCCATGGGTTGTTTATTCCTCGCGCTCACTAGCGGTTTACTAAGTTGTGCAAATTTGCCTGCGTCTAAATTTAATTTTGGTTTTAATGTTTCTAAAATTAGTGCTATTCAACAAAAGCGGCAAGTGGATACGGAGGTTTATCTCCAGGGAAAGGTGGAAAATCGCGCTCCATTTGTGGGGAAGGCCGCTTATCAACTTCAAGATGCTAGTGGTAGTATTTGGGTTTTAACTAAGCAGGCTTTGCCACAGCTAGGAGATGAAATTATGCTCAAGGGGCAAGTTCGCTATAAAAGTATTAAGCTCAAGGGTTTGGCTGAAGATTTAGGTGAGGTTTATATTGAAGAAGTTGAACTGCTTCAACGTAAACCAATAACTAATAACCAATAACTAATAACTAATGACTAATATTTACGTTGCGATCGCTATTTTGTACCGAGATGGCAAGTTTCTGTGCCAGTTGCGGGATGATGTGCCTCATATTAGATATCCCGGACATTGGGCTTTGTTTGGTGGCCATATGGAACCGGAAGAAACGCCGGAAGTTGCTGTCCTACGGGAATTGAAGGAGGAAATTAGTTATGCTCCTCCCAGTGTTTCTTTTTTTTGTGAGGATGTAGAAGGAGATGTGATCCGCCATGTTTTTCATGCACAACTTGATGTCGATGTCAATGATTTAGTTTTGCTTGAGGGTTGGGATCTGAAGTTGTTGACACCGGAGGAAATTCGGGCTGGAAAATGCTTTTCGCAGCAGTCAGG
The DNA here is from genome assembly GCA_004292745.1 of Oscillatoriales cyanobacterium. GTDB lineage: Bacteria > Cyanobacteriota > Cyanobacteriia > Cyanobacteriales > Microcoleaceae > Microcoleus > Microcoleus anatoxicus. Next base: position 5,987 of record RDXH01000030.1, read on the forward strand.
AGATGTGCGACCTTTGGGTGTTGCTCACCAACGTATTTTGTTGAATTTTATAGCAGATGTTGAAGGAAGAAGTCAGAGGTCATAATATAACAATTTTAAATATAAAAAATAATATCAATTCCGGTTGTATCGGAATGATTAAACCTGACTAGGACACAGAGGACACAGAGAAAGAGAAGAGAGAAATAATAATTACGATGTCAACGGATTTGATATAAAAAGCCCGGTTTCTTCACATTTTTATCAATTTGAAATGACAAATTTAGGTTCAGAAACCGGGGTTTTTGGTAAGTCCTAGTGGATTTACTTCACTTGGGTAGAACTCCGACTGTTAGGCGATTCGTAGTACACTTTAGATCCTGTATCGGAAACAAAATGACAATCCCAGTAAGAGCGAATAAAGCTTTTCCAAATTGGCTCGCTTGATTTGCGATAATAATCGCCTAACACTGGCTTGATGGCTTCTGTTGCTTCCTTCAAGTGATAGTGTGGCATTGTGGAGAAAATATGGTGGGCTACGTGAGTGCCGATGTCGTGATGGATAGGGTTGATGATGCCATAATCCCGATCGATCGTTGATAAGGCACCTTTCAAGAAGTACCAGTCGTCTCCACGATACCAGGGGATATCTGGCTCTGTGTGGTGCAGGAATGTTACCAAATCCAACCACATCACGAAAATTACATAGGGAACCAAGTAGAATTTGAGTAAAAACAGCCAACCAAATTGATAGGTTAACGCACCCAAAAATCCGACCATTACTATTAAGGATGCTGTGCTGGTTAATACATCCCATTTTTCGGAAGGACGGAAAATGGGGCTACCGGGCATGAAGTGAGAACCTACCCGATCGGGCGATCGACGAAATAGATAAATTGGATAGGCAAATAACATCAAATAGAAGCGTCCCAGCTTTTCATACCAGGGCATTTGATTGTATTTGCTTTCGGATACCGGATACCAGCTTTCGTCAGTATCTAAGCTACCTGTATTGGCGTGGTGGGTTCTGTGGCTGATCCGCCAACCGTGGAAGGGCACGAGAATTGGAGCGTGGGAAAGGTGTCCGATCAGGTTGTTGAGCCATTTGCTCTTGGAGAATGAACCGTGTCCACAGTCGTGGCCGACTACAAACAATGCCCAAAACATGGTTCCCTGCATTAACCAGAATATGGGATAAAAGAACCACGAATCAAGGGTATAGGCGATCGCATATAAACCTGCGATGATTCCAAGATCCAAGAAGAAGTAAGCAAGGGATTTCCCAGCCGAGGGTTCAAAACAATGGGCTGGAATGGCTGATTTGATATCAGCAAGAGTAAAAGGTAACTCTGTTGTACGAGATGATGAGCTTTTATCGCTCGGCTGATTGAGAACAGTATTTGATTGCACGAAGTTTCCGATTTAAGCTGACTTGAGAAACCGCATTTCGTTACTTATTCAGTCACTGTGGCTCCAAGGAGCCATAATTTATACTCAGTAAGGGTTTCTGTTATTTAGTTCGCAGGAAATCATCCGTCGGCGATTCTCCAGCCCAGTGGCTTGGGGAATGCTGGTAGGGGGAAAATTTGTGCGATCGACCCTGTTATCTGAAAAAATCTCCTGTGCCCGTTGGAAGTGCGAAATGCGACTTCGATCTGAGAGTGAGGTTTTGGAAGCTTTGCTTCCTGCCTGCCAATGGCAAAGCTAATTTAATTTAACATTTCTACACACAGTCTGGCAACGAGTTATGGCATTGGGCATCGGGCATCGGGCATTGGCCAAACAGGGCATTGGCCAAACAGGGCATCGGCCAAACAGGGCAAACAGGGCATTGGCCAAACAGGGCATCGGGCATTGGGAATAGTTTCTTTTTCTTCCTTCTTCCTTCTTCCTTCTTGCTGACCTCCGTTACATCCGTTAAATCCGTTACAGAATCCGTTGCCGAACTTCCTTCTTGCTGACCTCCGTTACATCCGTTAAATCCGTTACAGAATCCGTTGCCGAACTTCCTTCTTCCTTCTTCCTTCTTCCTTCTACTTAATGACTAATGACTAATGACTAATGACTAATGACTTCTTCTAAGTTGCAGCTTTTTCTAATATTAGCTTGGCTCGTTTCACGAGTTCTGGCACTTCGATCGGATAATCTCCGGTAAAACACGCAGAACAGAAACTGTTCGTATCTTCATTAGTCGCCTTGAGCATTCCTTCCCAACTCAAGAAAGCCAAAGAGTCCACCTCAATTTGAGCGGCGATTTCAGGGACAGACTTAGTAGCAGCAATCAACTGATCTTGATTGTCGGTGTCAATGCCATAGAAACAAGGATGAGTCACAGGGGGGGAAGAAATTCTCATGTGAACTGCGGTAGCACCAGCATCCCGCAAGGCTTTGACTATTTTGCGACTGGTAGTACCGCGGACGATCGAATCATCGATAATGATTACCCGTTTCCCTTCCAACACATCTCGCAGAGGGTTTAGTTTCATGCGGATTCCTGACTCCCGCATAGTTTGAGTCGGCTGAATAAAAGTGCGTCCGACGTAGCGATTTTTAATCAATCCTTCCGCGTAGGGAATGCCGGAAGCTTGAGAAAAACCGATCGCCGCCGGGATTCCAGAATCGGGAACGCCAATGACTATATCAGCATCAGCCGGAGATTCTGCGGCTAATAAACGCCCGATTCGTAGTCGATAGCTGTACAAACTTTCACCTTCCATCATGCTATCTGGTCGAGCAAAATAGATCATTTCAAAGATGCAAAGTTTGCGCTTTTGTTGCTGACTCCAGTGAAAGGAAGCCATCCCAGCCTCTGTAATCCAAACTAATTCTCCCGGTTCTACGTCGCGCAAAAATTCAGCACCGATAATATCCAAGCCGCAAGTTTCCGATGCCAAAACATACCGTACCGGATTTGTGGGGAGAGTGCCAATTACCAAGGGGCGGACTCCGTGGGGGTCGCGGACTCCCATGACACCCTTGGGGGTGGCGATGGTCAAACTAAAGGCTCCTTGGCAGATCCCAAAGGCACTGATGGCTGCTTCGAGCCAATCTTTACCCTTGTCTACCTCCGAACCGATCGCCACGGCGATCGCCTCTGAATCCGTCGTGCTCACAAACTCGCAGTTCCGAGACAACAATTCTTCCCGCAATTCTTTTGTATTGACAAGATTCCCGTTATGTGCTAGAGCCAGACTTCCCAAACGAGTTTCGACGACCACAGGTTGAGCGTTGACAACCCGCGACGAGCCCGTAGTAGAGTAGCGAGTGTGACCTACGGCTAAATTACCGGGCAAGTGACCTAAACTAGATTCATTGAAGACTTGGGAAACCAGTCCCATATCTTTGTGCAGGTATACTCGATCGCCATCAAAGGTGGCAATACCTGCGGATTCCTGGCCCCGGTGCTGCAACGCATACAAACCAAAATAGGTCAACTTGGCGACATCTTCACCAGGTGCGTAGATACCGAAAACGCCGCAAGCTTCCTCGGGCTTGTCAGGTTTGCTAGAATGCTCGTCAGCCGCGAAGGAATGGTTGGGAATCATAGATGGGTTGGCTCCTAATGGGAACGGTGGATTTGCCGGACTATTTGTGCGGGAAGTTTTGTTTGCGAAACCGTCGCATAACTTAACAATTCCTTAATATTGCCACGGATGGAACATTAAGTTCAATTTTTTTGGGATTCTAGCAGCCACTGTGGGACATTGAATGGGATTGTAGTATCGATCGCCTATATCTCTAGATATTAAGGTAAATTACCGGAGAGCGATCGCCCCCGGTAACATCGGATACCCGCCCTAAACTACTTCCCAAGCTAGTTCAGCAATAGAATCTAAAAAAGAGGATTTAGGCAAAAAACCCGGTTTCTTGCCTAAATCGTCCCTTTTTCCATAGATGTTGATGCTGAAACCGGGTTTTTGGTCCCCGTGGGTAAGTCCTGAAAAAACAAGAAAATGAGCATTAGCCGCCCTAAAATTAGTTTTGATTAGCTAAAGAAGTCGGGGCGATCGCACTTTGTTCAACCTGTTGTTTCGATGCAGCTAACTTATCCAAAATCTCCACAACCTCTCTTTCAAAAGTCACCTGAGCGCGATTAGTCCGGCCACCAACATAAAGTTTGCCCTCTGTTTCCAAAGCCCAAATCTGGGAGTGAGACAGATAGCTCATCAGCACGCTCAACATCAGCAACCCAAAGCCAGTATAAACAATCGGAATTCCCGGATCTGCTTTAATTTGTAATCCCGTGCTACCAACAACTTCAGCAATTGTCAGCATCACTCCATTAACTTCTATAGCACTACCAGCGCGAACAGTAGTTAACAACTTGCCATCCATACCATAAACTAACATAGTTCCTTGCAAGTCTTTAGCTAACAGAGAAACACCAGCACTCAAATCAGGTTTAGTAGGAATCCAAGCACCCCAAATCCGGCCTTTACCTTGAGTATCTAACTGAGCCATTGGTAGTTGCAAAACCGGGCTTTTGTTGAGGCGAACCCGCACAGCAGCGATCGACCAATCTGCTTGATAAAAAGTCACTCCTCGGTATCTCAGAGGCTTGTTAACATGAATAGTTTGGCGATCGACCTCTTGGCCTGCTTTATCCAAAACTGATAAATCAGAATAAAACTGGTCGATCGCACCGCTAGGAGTATAATCGATCCAGAACCGATTGACACGCATCGACCAATCCTTCGGTATTTGCGGCCCCGCCCAAGGTCCCGTATCCGTGATATTCTGCACCTGAAAATTTTCACCACTCGGAACCATTTCTTGAGCCATAAAACCAGTCATCGTACCCCAAATCGCCCCAGCTAAAATAATCAGCATACTAGCGTGAACAATAATCGGGCCAATTTTACCAATTATGCCCTTACGAGCATAAACTTTCTCTCCTTCTCGAAACACCAGATATTTTTTTTGCTGCAAAAGTTCTTCTAAACAAGTTAAAGAACCAGTTCCCAACTCCGCACTCAGGGCTAACTTTTCAAACTGCTTCGGTTCTTCATAAAACTTCCAGCGACGGGCAGCTTTTAGCGCCGGAAACTGTCGAGTAAAAGTACAAGCCGTCAAGCTGCTTCCGAACAAAATAAGGATGGACAAAAACCACCAAGTGCGGTATACATGATCTAATCCTGCAATTAATAAAACTTTCCAACTGAGGAATCCAAAAAGAGCCGGATGTTCTGGATAATTCGACTGATAAAAAGCCACAGATTGACCTTGCTCGACCACAGTACCAGAAATACTAAAAAAGGCGATCGCCAACAGCAAAATAATTGCCAACCGCAAATCAGCCAGCACCGGCAAAACTTCTCGCTTAAAAAACCTTTGAGGAGCAGTCGCCCATTCCGATAACTTAGATAGAAATAATTCTTTAGATGTCATTGGTAATTGGTAATAGGTAATTTTTAGCTAACGCACCTCAACTACTTGAGAACCGCTAGATCATGTTGCTCAGACAACTCTATCAACTTAGACTCCCTTCTCTTTCCTTTCTTCCTTCGTGTTCTTCGCGCCTTCGCGGTTCGTAAAAAAATCACCAACACCGCCGCGATCGGTATATGTTGAAACCCTAGGTCAAGTCCTGACTACAAAACTCAAGCAGGAAGTAAGCGAGAAAGCAGAGAAAAAACGCCAAATCCTACCAACAAAATACCACTAACAGGCGTAATCCAACTAGACCAACGGCGCAATTCCAACAACTTTTTAATACTCGCAGTAAAAGTCCCTGCTATAATCAAAGGAGCCACATAGCCCGCAGCATAAAACAGTAACAAAACACCACCTAAAAACGTATCTCCAGTCTTGGAAACCCAAGCTAAGAGGGTAGCCAAAACAGGAGTGCTGCACGGAGAGGCCACCAAACCAAAACTTAAGCCCAATAAGTACGATCGCACTCCAGCGGGCAAATTCTTCGGCACCAAAGCCACAGCATCAAAAGAGGGCATTTGCAAAGGTAAAGCTTCCAGTAAATTCAGCCCCATTAAAATAGCAATAATGCTAACAACGATCGGCAAACCTATGCCTATTTTGCCATAAACCTGGCCAGCAAAGGAAGCTAAAATACCCAAACCAGCAAGAGTTGTCGCCAATCCTAGGGAAAACCAAGCCGACTGAGTAGCAGCTTGGAGACGACTTTTAGCTTCGTAGCCGCCGATATAGCCGATAGTAATCGGCAACATGGAAAGCATACAGGGAGTTAAGCTAGTTAGCAACCCAGCCAAAAAGATGACTCCGACGCTAACGAAACTGAGGTGTGTAAGTTGAGAGTTGACTAAAGTATTAGCAAATTGTGCTAGTTCGTAAATTTTGTTTTGCAGGGTTTCCATTACGAGTGTTTGGTGCTGTTATGGCTGTATTTAAAATTGTAACAGATACGGTGTACTTCGGTTTAAAAAAATAATTATTATTTAAATTGATTGACTACCTAACAGAAAAAAAGTAGACCGTACACTAAAAAAGTAGCACTGGTAAGTAGAAGATCGATGTGAAGAATGCTCATACAGCAAGCTTTTTAGCCACCTGTATCTTAGGTTTAATTAAGTGGACTTACTTAGCTTGGTTATGATCGACATTAATTCAAGGAGCTAGACTTTAATTTAATCGCAACTTCGTCATTAATAGAACCGTCCGGCATCACCGCCCCCGACAGTAAGACACCTTCTAGATTAGCTTTCGTTAAAACAGCACCTTCTAAATTAGCATTACTGAGGTTAGTTAGTTGTTTATAACCTCTGAAAAAGAAGCTTTGCAAGTCCGCACCAGTTAAATTACTGTCAGCCAAATTGGCATATTGTAAATCAGCGCCATGTAGCGTAGCATCAGTTAAATTAGCTTTGGTGAGATTTGTCCCCCAGAGTCGAGAATCTAAAACATTAGCATTTTTTAAATTTGCCCTACTCAAATTTGCTAAAGTCAAATTAGCATTCCACAATCGACTATGATTGAAATTAGCTGCGGTCAAGTTAGCTTTACTGAGGTCTGTGCCAAAAATATCACAATCTGCTAAGTTTGCACCACTGAGATCGGCATCAGAAAGGTCGGCATTTTTCAAGTTAGCGCCGGACAAATTAGCTCCGCTTAAATTAGCCCTACTGAGGTTAGCATCTTGGAGATTAGCACCGCTTAAATCAGCACCGCTTAAATCGCACTGCTTCCACAAAAAGCTGACGCACCAATTATCTTTTTTAATTTGACTAATATCTCGATCGTTAGCTGCCATCACTGGAAGAGTTAAACCAAGAGTGAACAGGGCGAGCGCTCCTATTGTCACCACGATTTTTTTTAACTTCAGAACTATTTTCATTGACACTAAGTTGAGCAATAGATTCTTAATGAATAATTAAATCATAGCAAATAATCGGCCACTTTCATCAGAAATTTTACTGAAAAGTAATTCTGCTGTTAGATACCAGACTTCTGTAAGCACTAGGATATCTGGGTATTCTGTTGGTCGATCGGACCAATTACCTGCAAAGGCTAGACTAGATAGTCTCTGGGGGAAATTGCCCTGACTTGTGATCTGCCTCACTCACTAAGGCCAAATCTCCTCACACAAGTGAATACCCAACCATCACCCCATCTCATCAACATAATCACCTTCCTGACTGTATTGATATCACTGCCTAGAGCTAGAAAATCGCAGAAAATAAAAGAGTACAGTTAAATCATCGCTTTCCTATGCCTACTATCGCCATCCTTCCCAGCAGATTAATTGTCACAAGTATTATAAATTCGATGGATTTTTTAGGAATAACTAATTTGGCTGACAAATTATTGTCTGACTCTACCTCTGATGCCCGACAGTCAGAAATCTTAAATGCCAAGACTAGAAAATTTTACATTCATGGTTTGAAAAATTTAGAAGACGCTGACTTGCAGAGTGCGGTCAAAAATTTTAGCTGCGCAATTGAAATCAATCCGGACTTCGCTCCTGCTTACAATGACCGAGGAATAACCCGTTACAAATTAGGTTATAAACTATTAGCTTTAGAAGATTTAAACACAGCCATTCTGATTAATCCAGAACGATATAAGTATTACAACAATCGGGGATTTGTGCTAACTCGCTTAGAAGATTATCCGGGAGCGATCGCCGATTATAGTTTAGCTGTGCTAATTAATCCCTATGCAGGCAAAAGTTACTTCCGACGTGGCACTATCTACTTAAAAATAAATGATTATGGGGCAGCAATTGCAGATTTTGATTCAGCAATTTGCATTGCACCTGACTTTGGTAAAGCTTATTTTAACCGAGGAATAGCTAAATATAAGTTGAAAGATATTCCCGGAGGATTTGAGGATTTTCAGAAATCAGCAGAGCTGTTTAAGGCTCAGGATAAAATAGAAGATTATCACGAAGCTGTTGCTAAACTTACAGAATTATGGTACTAGATTTACCTACATCCCCGACTTCTTAAAAAAAGCCGGGGTTCTCAGATCGATCGCCAACTTAGCCAATTCTAAAAGCTGCATCACCGACTGGCAAGTCATTGGGACGAGAAATAGTAGCAAAGTTAATAGCAAACGCCGCGTTTTGAACTGCGGTAGGGGTGGCATTTTGAACTGTTGCCAAAGTTGCCCCTCCCAATTGAATCAGAGTGTTGCTTCCAGAGGCAGTAAATGCAATGCTGGATAAACTGCCGGTAATGCCAATGCGATCTTCTCCTGGTACAAAATCAAGAATTAGATCGCTCGTATTATCCACAGGTATATTGTTACCAGTAATTAGAACAAAACTATCAGCACCTGCACCACCGGTCAGAGTATCAGCACCAGCATCTCCAATTAAAATATCGTTGCCTTCACCACCAACTAAAACATCGTTACCTTTGCCACCTCGCAAAAAGTCGTTACCAGCATCTCCATTGAGATTATCGTCACCGAGATTTCCAATCAAAATATCGTTGCCAATACCACCGCTAATTAAGTCGTTACCTTTGCCACCTCGCAAAAAGTCGTCACCAACTTCACCACTGATGGTATCATTGCCTTGGCTACCATTAATTGCATCATTGGTTGGTGAACCAGTTATGCGATCGCTGGCACTACCTCCTAGTACACCGCTGGGATTTTGCTGAGAATCTTGGGAAGTGACTTGATAGTTATTAGGGGTGTTGGCCAATTTGAGCGATCGCAAAGGCAGATTGACCAGATTGGTAGTATTAACGAAATTGTTCAGTAAAGTAACATCGCTAATGATACTAGAAACCCGACTGGGGACGATTCCTTGAACAACTTTAGCGCTGGAAATGCGATCGCCCTGCTGCACCGCATTGACCGTATTAAAACCTTGAGTAACATAGCCAAAAACAGCATAATTACCATCTAAAAACTGCAAATCATCCAAAGCAAAATAAAACTGGGAAGAAGCCGTATTCAAAGCATTAGCACGAGCCATTGCCACAGCCCCGACAGTGTGCTGTAACTGCGGAGTTTGGGTAACAAGTTGGTTGTAAACAGGTTCCGTAGCTCCTTGGGGTTTAATTTCCAAAGGAATAAAACGGGCCTGATTGGTATCCGGGTCAATAAAATTACCCGTTCCTAATTGACTTGCCGGAATTGTGGTATCTTTGCTGCGCGGATCGCCACCTTGCACCACAAAAGGAGTGGGTTGACGCACAACTCGGTGAAACATCACCCCGTCGTAGATGCCACGCTCAACTAAGTCTACAAAATTGCCTGCGGTAATTGGGGCATTAGTGCCGTCAACTTCGATCGCAACGGGTTGACCGTTAATTACCTGGACTACAGTAGCTTTGCCTGATAACGGGAGTGCAGTGGCCATAAGTAAATTGCTATTTTAGTGAGTGATATTTAGATTTTGGGAACAATCTACGAATAATCCACAAATTGCCCCTACGTATTTAATCAGAAAACTGTAAACTTGTGTTAAGTACAGTTCTCGTTCTAAATTTATGCTCTCCCGCCGCTACTTTTTTAGCACTTTCGTGGCAATTTGTCTAGTTGTTTTAAGTTTTAATTTTGCAGCCCCCGCTGCCGCCCTCGGTGGCAAGCTTCCCCAGGTAAATCAACCAGCACCGGAGTTTACTTTACCGACTAATAGCGGTGGCGGACAAGTCTCTCTCTCCGATTATCGCGGTAAGTGGCTGGTAGTTTATTTCTATCCCAAAGATTTTACATCCGGTTGTACGATCGAAGCGCGCCGATTCCAGCAAGACTTGCCCAAATACTTGGCGAAAAATGCTCGCATTATCGGCATTAGCGCTGATGATGTCAATTCCCACGCCGAATTTTGTGATTCGGAAGGTTTGAAATTTCCCCTGTTAGCTGATACGGACGGAAAAGTGAGTAAAGCTTACGGTTCTTGGATGAATTTTATCTCGGCACGACACAGTTTTATTATCGATCCAAAGGGCATTTTGCGGGCAACTTTTGTGAAGATTAATCCGGCAATTCACTCTCAAGAAGTCCTGGCAAAGTTGGGTGAGTTGCAAGCTCAGAGATAATATTGTATTACCTGGAATCATACGAATTAAATAGGTTGCTAGTCAAAAATTGAGCATTCGAGACTCAATCCCTGACTAGCAAAGCGATCGCATCCAGGACAAATAGGTGCGTAGTCAGGATTTTATTCCTCGTCGTAAAGATTTCTATTGATCCTAGACATCCGGCGTTCTGGGTCAATTCCCTCAAAGGTTGGCGGCAACCAGACTCGGATTACCAGCAACATTCCTAAAACTAGCAAAAATCCACCTGTAGATAATATCTGAACCCAGGGAGTCTCCAGCACTCCCCGCACGATTACTTCTCGTAAAACTGATACAATACAAACTTCCACAGCAACACCAATGGAAACTCGCTGCTCTTGCAAGTAAATAATTAATAATCGAAATAGTTCAACTAAAACTAATAAAAATAGAATATCAGCCGTCACTTGCTTGAAATTCAACGGAGGCAACAGCGAGAAAAACATTTCTCGAAGTTCCAGCACCATGAAGCAGAACAAACCGATACATAAGGAAATTACAATTAAGTCTTGGACTGTTTCCAGAGCGCTAACAATTAGTTTCAGATTTAACCATGGTGAGGCATGGCTCGTGGAGTTGTTTAAAGGCTTTTGCATTGATGGCTCCTGCGACTTGTTTGACTTGTTTACAGCTTAAGTTAAATAGAGCTGATATTTGACAATACAATGGTTTAATTTATTTATAACCATGATAAAACTTGCGTCACATTAAAAATTTACACAAACTTTTAGGTACATCGCAGGTGGGTTGACATTCTGCCAAGCTTTATGGTATTAAAGGCTGGCGTTTGAAAGTTTTTACAGGTAAAAGCTAGAACTGAAAATGCTTAAATGCTGTAATTGTTATCAAAGGAGTCGGGTCTAAAACCCCGTCCTTTTAGGACGGCTTTAATTTATTCCTAAAACTTCTGCCAATTCCAGTAATCGTAGTATACTGCAATAGTCGAGGTTAAACTCGCAATGCCCTCGTGAAACAGGACATGAGACACACTTTTAGGCATAAACGGGGGGGCAAAGAGCGGCGAAAACTCTTTAAACAGCTAGAGGCTTAACACAGTCTCAAAACCAGAAAAACAAACTATTCTAGTCTTGTTAAGTAGGGTGGGGCACACCCAAACTCTAGGTCAGTATCCTAGTAAGCTTTTGGAGATAGACCCTCTGGGGTGGCTGCGAATCAGGCTCGTTAATTGGTGGAATTCCCACGGTTAAAAGGTTTGAGTATTGCCGAAAGGACGTAACACTTAAAGGTCAGTCGCTGAATTAAGAATCCCCTCGCCTTTAGGCAGGGGAGTGTCAAATAGCTCGATCGACTCAGGCTAGGGACTAAAGGCTCTAATCACACAAAAGCCTGAGAGTCAACCCAAAAACTAAAAGTAATCCAGAGAGGATTGAACACAATGGCATTTGAACTTGCACCATTACCCTTCGCCGCTGACGCTCTAGAGTCAGGCCATATGTCGGCCAATACCTTTTCGTTCCATCACGACAAGCACCACGCTGCTTACGTGACCAACCTCAACAAACTGATTGAAGGCACTGAACTTGCCAGCAAATCTCTCGAAGAGATTGTCAAGGAATCTGCCAAAGACTCATCCAAAGCAGGCATTTTTAACAATGCAGGTCAAGTTTGGAACCACAATTTTTTCTGGAATTCTCTCAAACCAGGTGGTGGTGGCACTCCGACAGGAGCTTTAGCTGACAAAATCACCGCTGACTTCGGCAGCTTCGATAAATTCAAAGAAGAATTCAAGGCTGCTGCTACAACTCAGTTCGGTAGTGGCTGGGCTTGGCTGGTTTTAGACAATGGCACTTTGAAAGTTACCAAAACTGCCAACGCCGATACTCCTTTGGCCCATGGTCAAATCCCATTGCTGACTTTGGATGTGTGGGAACACGCTTACTATTTGGACTTCCAAAACCGCCGTCCTGACTACATTGCTAATTTCTTGGATAACTTGGCTAATTGGGATTTTGCAGCAGCCAATTTGGCTGCGGCTTAATAGAGGTTTTGCCCTCGGCGATCGCGCTGTTGGCAAAAGTCTAAAATAGTCCTAGAGGCAGTCACTCTGTGAAAAGTGACTGCCTTTTTGTCAACTTCACAGCCACGCAGATTGAGCCGTGGGAATAATTGTCCAATCTCAAATTTAAAATTTAAAATCGGCTGAGATCGTGTTAGCATAGTAAGGATAAATTTTTTATGCTTTTTGTAGTTTCAGTGGCTGTTCGCGCGATGACTTCTTCACCGACCATAGCTCCAGTTCGATCGAGTCAAGTTACCCGCAAGCCTTATCCAAATTATCGGGTAATTGTTCTCAACGATGATTTCAATACATTCCAGCACGTTGTTGAATGTTTGACCAAATATATTCCAGGGATGACAAGCGATCGAGCCTGGGAACTTGCTAATCAAATCCATCACGAAGGACAAGCTACTGTGTGGGTTGGCCCACAAGAGCAAGCAGAACTTTATCATATGCAATTGAGCCGCGCTGGACTGACGATGGCACCGTTAGAGTCCGCTTAAGTGGATTTGATTGGCATAACCAACAGAATATATTATTGAGTTAAGTGGGATTTGAGTTGATCGCAATTTTGCCAATCATTCCCGCCTCTGTATGTCCGGCTACCGTACATCGAAGGTTGTAAGTTCCCGACTTCATGGGGATAAATACCCATTCTGCCATAGCTCCGGGTTTAAGTTCCAACTCGTGAATAGCTCCTTTAATTTCCACTTTCCCAGCTTCTACTTTTTGTGTCCAAATCGCATCCGCAAAGTCTTTAGCAGTAAAATAATGTTTTTGCGGACTGGGGTTGGTCAGCACTAATTTATAACGTTTTCCCGATGCAAATTGTAGCTGATTGGGGGAAAATTTCAGTTCCCCAGTTTCGGTACCCAAACTAACAGTAATTTCGGTGATGGGTTGGCGTGATAAATCTCCTGCATTGGCAATTGTCGCAGGAATTAATAGAGTGCCAAAACAGAGAATTAACCCTAAAATTAGCTTTAAGGTTTGTGGGAACCGCTGGCTGCGGTAGAATTGCACTAATTGCGATCGATTTGATTTGAGCATGAGATTTAATTATCAGGTAACTCTTACTAAATTATGGCGACTGTAAGTCGCTACTATACAAACGAAGTGCGCCTACGCGCACTGGGAGAAAAGAGGATAAATTATGCAATCTCAAATCTAAAATTGCCAAACTTCATCCCAAGGGCCACCCCCAACTTCCAAACCACACAAAGAACTTTCAGCCTCTAAAATAATTCTAGAACGCTGTTTGCCACTTTTGTCAATATTTACCCCCAAAAATTCTCGCAGTTGTAGCCGCAATTCACCGTGCGTCGTATCCCGGCAGCAAAAAGCCATCCCCTTGGCTGTGGGAGTTCGGACATAGGTACCCGGAGTGTTAGTAGTGCCAATTAACTCTACTTCAAATTGACTATTTTTTGCCTGCATTTTCCAGTATCCCCAAGGTTCAATATGCCAAGTAACTTGGGAATTCCAAGGTGCAAATTCATAGAATTTTCCTCGATAATGGATACCAATCATTGCCACCGATTCCATCCACCACAAAACGCCTCGTTTGCCACCACCGGCAGTTAAAGCTAAATCTGACTCGCCTTGAAAACAATTGCAATTAATCCAAAACCATTTTTGAGGGAAAGCACCGCCCCAATTTTTTTCGGTGTAAGCTGGAACTTCTGTAAAGTCATAGCGTTGGTCGTTCCAATCGATCCAGCCTGTGGCTAAACCGTGGGACATTAAAATTTGCCAACCGGGTTCAAATATGGGCAGAAAAGATAGCATTCCTGCGGTAGATTTCTGGATGGAATCGGAGTTTCCCCAGCCGTAAATTGGTTGAATTTCATATTGCCAATAACAGTGTTTGCCACTTCCGGGGTCGTGTAAATAGCCTTGGTGCAAGGTAGCTGTAGCTTGATAGCCTTCTTCGATGTGGTTATCAAATGCTTCTGGTGCTAAATATTCGGGTTTGATTTGTAAATCTGTTTTGCCCCAATGTCCTAATCCCAGTTTGTTTCTATCTGCCCAAAATTTGTTTACATCGGGGAAAGTGCGACACAAATATTGGTCTTTAGGGCCGAGAATTTGAGCGACACCGCCGCTGTAAGGTTGACCGCCTCTGGGGTCTTCGATGGAGTACATGAATGCAAAGGATTGTTGGTGGATTGGTAAGGTGATGCGATAGTACCAACCTTCAAAAAAGCGACGGTAACTACCGTCCCAGTGATAGCCGCTGTGGGGAGTTTGAATACTTTTGTATTTTGAGAGTGAATTTGACATAAAATTATGAATAGGATGATGGTAAATTTACAAAAACTGTCTTGTTATTTTTTATTCTTATGGATTCACCTTTGCTCAAGGGCTTGATTCCTTGTTCCTGAATTTCCCCCCAAGGGGGGTGACTTCTTCCTTCTTCCTTCTTCCTTCTTCCTTCTTCCTTCTTCCTTTTGTTATGACTTTAGCACCTTGGCGATCGCATCTTGCTGGTACTCTCCATCGCAATCGGATTCTTCCTGTTTCCCGGTACTTACAACTAGCAACAGTCCGGGCTGACGGGCGTCCGGCCAACCGCACGGTTGTGTTTAGAGGGTTTTTGGAAGATACCAACCAGTTACAGTTTATTACAGATATTCGGAGTCAAAAGGTAGAAGAAATTAATTTCTATCCTTGGGGGGAGATTTGTTGGTATTTCCCCCAAACTCGCGAACAATTTCGGATTGCTGGAAAGCTTGTGTTGGTAAGTGCAGAACATCCAGATTCTGCACTTTGTGCGTCGCGTAGAAGGGCTTGGCAGGAAATTTCTGAGGCGGCGCGGGTGCAATTTGCTTGGCCGCATCCAGGGGCAAATAGGGCTGTTTCCAGCGCTTTTGAACCTACTGTCCCAGATGCGATCGAGCCTCTGTCTAATTTTTGTTTGCTGTTGTTGGAACCGGAAACTGTGGATTTGTTGGAGTTGCGAGGTGCCCCCCAGAATAGGTTGCTTTATCGGCGGGATGGGGAGGGAAATTGGTCGGCGCGCGAGGTTAATCCTTGAAAGAATTGGTTATTGGTTATTGGTTATTGGTGATTGGTGATTGGTTATTGGTTGCTTCCAATGCCTAATTCTCTTCCCCCCTTGGGGGGAGGTTGCCCAATTCCCAATTCCCAATTCCCAATTCCCAATTCCCAATGCCCAATGCCCAATGCCCAATGGTTAGATGCCACTGCCGTCGAAAAATTCTTGAATTGCTTTATCTTTTAACTGACAAGTGCTAGCAACAGCTAATTTAGTTGTTTCGGCTAGGGCTAAATTAGTGGCTTGATGTAAAGTTGAGAATGTTGAATGGAAATTGTGAGAATTTGGTTCGGATGTGAAGGAAACAGGCTGTTGAGTTTGCAAACTTTTAAGTTGCTGTTCGAGGGATTCGATGCGATCGACTAAAGAGCGAATCACCACAGCTTCGGAATCTGGTAAACTGCCGTGTTCTAGGGGATTGACTCGTACTCCCGATCGATAAACTATGCGGCCGGGAATCCCTACCACTGTACAATCAGATGGTACGTCCCGGAGCACGACGGAACCTGCGCCAATGCGGACGTTATTGCCAATTTGAAGATTGCCCAGTACCTTAGCACCAGCACCGATAACGACGTTTTCGCCGACAGTAGGGTGACGCTTGCCACTTTCTTTGCCAGTACCACCGAGGGTGACACCTTGGTAAATGAGGGCAAAATCGCCGACTATCGCGGTTTCGCCGATGACAACTCCCATACCGTGGTCAATGAAAACGCTTTTACCGATGGTTGCTCCTGGGTGAATTTCAATTCCGGTAAAAAAGCGAGCGATGTGGGACATCAAGCGGGGGATGAAGGGAATTCCGACCAAGTACAGCCAGTGTGCGATGCGGTGGAATACCAGGGCCTGAAGACCAGGGTAGCAAAACAAAACTTCCAGCCAGTTGCGAGCAGCAGGGTCTCGATCGAAAATAATACTGAAGTCAGCTCTAAGAGTCTTTAGCACTTTCGGAGTTACCAATTTTGGTTAAACACGCCATTTTATTTTACCGGATGGGGGAAGATAGCAGCCGATCGTGTAAACCGAATCACCAAATATTTGACCATTCAACAGTTAACAGTGCACCAAAGATCCTGCTTTGGATACTTTTGGGCTTGTTTTGAGTGCTGAGTTCCTGATTAACACAACTTTTGGTATTATTACTTATGGGTGGCACGAGAGGGCTTGAACCCCCAAGGGTGAAACCCCGCTGTTAATTTTCCTGGCTATTTCTGGCTATTTGGGAAGTTATTCATTTGTCAGGAACCCGCAGTCAGTAGTCAAATTCCCCATGCCTGATATTTCATAGTTAATAATTAGTCATCTAACATCTAGGATGTGACATCTACGTATAGTAATGATGCAACGACAAATTTCTGCCATATCTGGATTTCGCGCTTCTGACCTAACCCTGGGGGAAACTCCTAGGAAACAGTCCCGTCCGATACAGCGGGCGATCGTCTTGATGTTGATTGCAACAGGTTTGCTGAGTCTGCACGTCGGTAGGCTGGTGCAATTGCAACTGGTGGAAGGGAAACAAAACCGGGAACGAGCCGAAAACAATCGGGTTCGGGAAGTGCCAAAACCAGCCAATCGCGGACATATAGTCGATCGCCAAGGTAAACTGCTAGCTGCGAACAATTTAGCTCGATCGATCTATTTGTGGCCCAAAGAACAAACGCCGGAACAGTGGAAAGTAACAGCAGACAAGTTAAGTCCGCTGCTGAAAATCCCAGCCCAGGAAATTCTCCAAAAAATAAAACAGGTCGATCCTTCATCCTACAGACCGGTACGACTGAGACAAGCAATGCCACCAGAGATATTTGTGCCACTAGCAGAACTGGTGGGACAAATGCGAGGAGTGGAAGTGCGCCCCGAAGCCAGACGCTTCTATCCAGAAGGCAGTTTAGCTGCTCACGTTCTCGGATATATTGGCGAAGCTACCGAAGCAGACTTGAAAACTCATCCAGAATATCCGATGGGAATGATTGTGGGTCAAATGGGCATAGAAGCGAGTTCTAACAGCAAGATTGCCGGAGTTTGGGGCTATCGACTGATCGAGACGAATGCCCAAAATCAAGAACTGCGCCTGATCGGAGAGACACCTCCGAAACCAGGTGAAACAGTGCAGCTAACTATAGATTTGAAGATGCAAAAAGCGGCTGAAGAGGCCCTGGGGAATCGAAGGGGGGCAGTAGTAGCCCTGGACGTGAAAACTGGTGCAGTATTAGTGTTAGCCAGCCACCCTACTTTTGACCCCAATCTGTTTACGCGAAAAATCACCAAGGAAGAGTGGCAAAATCTGCAAGATTTGGAAAATCCCTTTTTGAATCGAGCTATGCAAGGCTATCCCCCCGGCAGCACTTTTAAAATTGTGACTTCCGTCGCTGGTATGGAATCGGGTAAGTTTTCACCGGACTCAATTATTGGTACTTCGTCTTACATTACGGTGGGGGGAATTGATTTTAACGAACACAGTGGTGGTTACGGCGATATCGGCTTTCGGGACGCTTTGGCTTTTAGCAGCAATACGTTTTTTTATCAAATCGGGATGAGTGCTGGACCAGAAGCAATTGCTAAGTGGGGACACCGCTTGGGAATTGGTAAGGATACGGATTTGAAGCTTTTGGGCCTGGGTGGCGGAGATCATGGTCAAATGCCGACGCCGGAGGAGAAGGAGCAAATTTATAAGGAACCTTGGTATGCGGGAGATACGGTAACGATGTCTATCGGCCAGGGTTTGGTGTTGGTGACTCCTTTGGAAGCCGCGGTGATGGTGAGTTCGATCGCCAATGGGGGCGATCGGGTCAAGCCCCATCTTTTGGCTTCTATGACTGGCACACCTGAGACGAAACCGGTCCCTACGGGGATGAAACCTGGGACGGTTCAGGTGATTAAGGAAGGACTGGCGGCGGTGGTGACGGAGGGTACTGGACGGGGACTAAATGATGGCTCCATTCCGCTGACTGCGGGCAAAACCGGGACTTCGGAGGTAATCGGACAGAAGGATCACTCATTGTATGTGGCCTATGGACCTGCGGAGAAACCAGAAATTGCGATCGCCGTGGTTGTGGAAAATGGTGGTTTTGGTTCTATAGCGGCAGCCCCGATCGCCAAAGAGGTGTTTCAAGCTTATTTTGGTAAGCCAAAAAAGGTGGATGAGTCCGTAGTGGTTACTCCTTAGTTATTGGTTGTTGGTTGTTGGGAGCATCCCGCTCCCAATTCCCAATTCCCAATTCCCAATTCCCAATTCCCAATTCCCCATTCCCAATTACCAATTCCCAATTCCCAATTCCCAATTCCCCATTCCCAATTCCCAATTCCCAATTCCCCATTCCCAATTCCCAATTACCAATTCCCAATTCCCAATTCCCAATTCCCAATTCCCAATTCCCAATTCCCAATTCCCAATTCCCAATTCCCGATTCCCAATTCCCAATTCCCGATGCCCAATTCCCGATTGCTGAAATTTGCGATTATTTAGCAGAAATTTACCTGCATTTGGGGAATGCTTTAACAGAGTACGGCGGCTATGAATCAGCCGCTGCTTATTATCAAAAAGCTTTGCAAATTCAGCCCAAAAATGCAGAGCTTTACTGGCGGCTGGGAAATTGCTTGGCCCAGCAGCACCGATTCGGCCCGGCAATTGTCGTTTACCGCATGGCTTTGAAAATTCAACCAGCTTTACCTCATGTTTATTTTGAGTTGGCGAAACTGCTGGAAAAACAGGGACGCTTGGAAAGGGCGATCGATTATTATCAACAGGTTTTAGAGTTGCAATTGCACGGGTATGGAGACCCCAAACAGTGGGAGAAACAGACTTTTATATCCTCAGAAAGCAATTATTTAGAACGTCCGCGCGGTATTTATTTATCGAGTTGGGACTGGCTGGTTAATGCTAAGTTGGATGCTGGCAATTATGTGGAAATTGTTTGGGAATCTGCAACAGAAGCCAGGGGAGAAAATATTCCGAATTCTAAATTTTCTGTTAATTCGCAGTTGGCAAATTCCGATTGTGCCGGTTTAACTTGCGGGCTGTGTTTGCAGCGAATTTCTAAGTGGTTCGATCCGGTGCATTTGGGTTGGGGAGTTTGCCGTTTGTCTAACTCGCAGCCGATACCTGTGGATTCCCCAAAAACTTT
>RDXH01000232.1 GCA_004292745.1 Oscillatoriales cyanobacterium
CAACAATTACCAGAAGCCGGAGAAACTCTTACTCCCCCCTTAGCAAGGGGGGCTGGGGGGGTGCTTTCTCAACAATTACCAGAAGCCGGAGAAACTCTTGCTCCCCCCTTAGCAAGGGGGGCTGGGGGGGTGCTTTCTCAACAGCTACGGGAAGCATTAGCAGCATCAGGAAAAGAGCGAATTCGAGATTTAGTAAAAAATCCCCTGAGATGTTCCCTATTGTGCGGCACTTGGCAATCTTTGGATGGTGATTTGCCAGATACTAAGGCTAAACTTTATCAGCGGTTTGTGACAACTTTGTATCAGTGGAAAAAACCGCACCTGAATTGGAGTCAGCAGCAGGAATTGAATGCGGCTTTGGGGAAGTTGGCACTTTCTGGGATGTTAAATGAAACGTCGCGCTTTCAGTTGCGAGAAAGTGTGGGATATCGGGTGATGGGTGCATCGCAGTTTGAGTTAGCTTGTCGTTTGGGTTGGCTGAATTTAGTGGCGAGGGATGGGGAGACGCTGGAAGGGATTTATGCTTTTTACCATCCGACGTTTCAGGAATATTTTGCGGCGTTGGCGGTTGAGGATTGGCACTTTTTCTTGAATCATATTCCCCCAGAGGGCGGGCACGGGGACACCGCCTGGGTGTGATGATTTTTATGGATATCGGGCATATTTTCTAGCGGCTGCGGGGATTGCTGAGTTTAAGGATTGTAGTCTTGCTGATGAGATTGTGTCGCAGGTTATTAAGTGGGGATTTGGTTATTTTGATGAGGAAATACAGCAGTGGGTGAACGTCAATAAAATTGTTTCCCGGACAGCAAAGGAGATACTGAAAGAGATAGATCGGAAAAGGGCGGTCGCCGCTTTAGCCAAGTTAATCCGTAATTCAAGTGATGAACTTACCCGGCGGGTAGCGGCAGAAAACTTAGGGGGAATAGGCAAAGATAACCCAGTTGTGAGCGCCACTTTAGTTGAGTTAATCCATAATTCGAGTGATGAATTTACCCGGTTGGAAGCGGCACAAGACTTAGGAAAAATAGAGAAACATCACCCAGTTGCAATCGCCACTTTAGCTGACTTAATCCGCAATTCAATTAATCAATCTATCCGGATGCGAGCGGCATCTAGCTTAGGTGAAATAGACAAAGATAACTCAGTGGCGAGCGCCGCTTTAGTCGAGTTAATCCGCAATTCAAGTGATGGATATACCCGGCGTGAAGCGGCATCTAGCTTAGGGAAAATAGGCAAAAATAATCCAGAAGCGATTGCTGCTTTAGTCGAGTTAATCCGCAATTCTGGTGATGAATATACACGGTGGGAAGCGGCAGCTAGCTTAGGGAAAATAGATAAAGATAACTCAGTGGCTCTTTCCACTTTAGTCGAGTTAATCTGCAATTCTGGTGATGAAAACATCCAGAGTCTAGCAGTATATAGCTTAGGAGAAATAGACACAAATAACCCTGAAGGGATTGCTGTTTTTTTCGAGTTGCTCCGCTATTCAAGCAATAAAGTTACCAGGAAACTAGCGGCAGCAAGCTTACTAAAAATCGGCAAATACAACCGAGAAGTGTTCGCCAAGTTAGCCGAGTTAATTCGCAATTTAAATATTAAGATTATTCGGAGTAGGGTGACAAAGATCGTAGGGGAAATAAGGGAAAATAACTCAAACCCAGAGGAGATCGCAGCTTTAGTCGAGTTAATCCGCAATTCAGGTAATGTATCTGCCCAGAGAGAGGCGGCATATAAATTAAGGAAAATTATGAAAGGTAAACACTTCGCCACCGCAGTCTCAGGATTGAAAGATTGCCTAACTTCCGAAGTCCACGAAAACGATTATAATCTATATAAAATCTGCTATCAAGTCATCTGGGACTGCGCCGAAAATATGACTTACCCAGAATTTCATCAAGCATGGCACACTCAACCCACCAATTCCCCAATACCCGACAACCACCGACAAAATACAGACATCCCCACACTCCTCAAACAACTCCAACCCACCGATAAAACCTGCCCCGTTCCCCTCAACATTCGCGCCCTAGAAGGCGAAACCGATACAAGCGCGATCGCCCAAGAAATCTGTACCCAACTATATCAAACCATCTTCCCCGCAGATACAGACATCCCCGCCATTCGCAACGCCCCCGAATTCAAGCGATTAATTCCCCAACTCAAAAACCGCCTCCAAAAACAGCACATCGCCTTAATTTTGCACTCCAGTCCCTGCGAAGATACGCTTTCATCTTTCACCCGCAAACTCGCCGACACTCAAATGGGAATTCATATCGCCTGGATTACCGATACACCGCTGGAATTGCCGTTAACAGGTTTTGCGGTGGATGCAGATGATTTGCTGAATGCGCTGCACAATTGGATGGAAGGGATTGGTTAGCCGATCGCCCTTCAAAATTTCTCCATCAAATCTTTTTCTGCGGCATAAACATCCCGTAGCTGTTGTAGTCCCGCCCCAGAAATTGCCGATTTAACTTTAGCTACCAACAGTCCCCACTCCAGTAAGCTGTCAACAGAAACAGCCTCTTTGAACTTGTGCGTGTAGAATTTAGTCCAAAATACCGGTGCTAGCTTGCTTTTCCAGCGTTTGTACCATCTGCCAAAATCTTGAATTGCGGGCTCATTTACTCCCACAATTGGCGGAAAATCGGCGTAGCTGACAAACCGGCTGATGTGTTTGGCGTGCACGTAAACCATGTAGCGACAGCATTCGATGCGGTAAATGTCGTCTACTGAGATATTGAACAGCAGTGCGACAGTTTCTTCTGTGACAAATCTCGCCAGGGGATGCAGGATGGGAGATTTATGAATTATTTTGGATTCTGCGATCGTTCGTGATTTTGCCGGAGTTTCTGATATCATGGTAAGTCAGACAGCTAGTAACTGTCTATTTAAGTTTTACAGACGATCGCCTTTTAGTTTTCGAGACCGGGGGCGATCGGCTTTTTAGATAAAATAACTATAAGGTGTCGTGACACCAATTGTCAAGCATGGGTTTAGTAAGAATTAAAGTCAGAGAACTAGCAGAAGAGAAAGGCTGGACATTTAAGGAAGTTTCAGAACGTTCTGGGGTTGTCTACAACACGGTGAAGCATTATGCTCGTTGTCCAGGGCTGACAACGGTTGACTTCACTCTGTTACGGAAATTAGCTCGAACTTTTGACGTGATGATTGAGGATTTGGTTGAGGTTTTGGAAGAATAGGTCGATCGCCCTTAGTTCTCCAGACGTGAGCCGATCGCTTTTTTAGATATCTAATATTAGACGACAGCAGATTGTCATTTGTCAAGTAAATATGAGCAAAGGCTTAGTTAGGTTGCGGATTCGGGAGTTTGCAGACCAGAATGGCTGGACACTTAAGGAAGTTTCAGATCGATCGGGCATTGGTTACAGTACCATCAGAAACTATGCTCAATGTCAAGGCATGACAACCGTTAATTTCGCCTACTTACACAGGTTGGCTCGCATTTTTGATATTATGATTGAAGATTTGGTGGAGATTTTAGAGGAATAGGGCGATCGACCTTAAGTTGTCTAGACGGGGGGGCGATCGCTTTTTCAGATGCAATTATTTTAAAACGCAACTGCATTATTTGTCAAGCATGGGTTTAGTCAGAGTTAAAGTACGAGAGCTAGCGGCTGAGAGGGGCTGGACATTTAAGGAGGTGGCTGAGCGATCGGGCGTGATCTACAGCACCATAACCAGCTATGCTCGTCGTTCCGAAATATCAATGGTTGACTTTACGGCCCTGTATAAGTTAGCGCGGGCGTTTGATGTGATGATTGAGGACTTGGTGGAGATTATTGAGGAATAGGCCGATCGCCCTTAAGTTGTCTAGACGGGGGGCGATCGCTTTTCTGTATTTTTTACACTATAGCATGATTGACTGTGGCTTGTCGAACATTATTGTACTTAATCTAACCTAGAATGCTAACATCAAGGAAAGTTATTAATAGTTGATTATTCTTCGTGGCAAAAACTAATACTGCGATCGCGGTCAGTTCCGTGATTAAGGAAGTCATTCAAAAACAAGCCCTAGCGACCAGACTAACCCAGAAGGAAGTCGTGTATTTGGGAATGCTGGCAATTGATGCACTCGACAAGGAAAGCCGCCAAGAGTTGGCTGACAAGGTGCACCAAATGCAGATGAATGGCGAGATTTGACGGGTTGAGGGCGATCGCCTTTTCCACACTTCCACTATAAACCACTCGCATCGTCTTGTCGAGACGCGCTTAAACACTTTGCGTCGCAGCTAAAAACTCAGCTTAAAGGTGCTAAGATTCAGTCAAAGTTGTTAATCTCCCGTTATTTTTGTGACTAGAGCCAGTACCGCCATTGGGGTTAGCCCAATTATCAAGGATATAGTGCAGAAAAAGGCGCTAGCAACCAGACTAACGCTGAAGGAAATTATATATGTCGGAATGCTGGCGATCGACGAGTTGGACGAAAAGCGCCTGCAAGAATTGGCCGATCAGGTCCATCAGATGCAGGTTAATGGTGAGATTTGAGGGGATGAGGGCGATCGGGCTTTTGGTGAAAAGAGGGGAATGCGATTCAGTCCGCTCCTACAGACAGAATAGTTGTGTCGCTGTCAAGGATTGTAGTCCATTAAGCTCAAATATTTCAAGCCAATCCAATCACCGCGTGCGGTACAGCCAAACTTGTATCCGCATCCTACATCCCAGAAGCAAAACATATATTGTTTTTGGTCTTGCAGGTATTCATGCACTAACTGATTAGTAGGTTCCTCCTCAGAAAAGTCAAGATAATTTATATTGAAATAGTAAATGTCATCCTCCAAAAACTTTCCCACCTTCAGAGCTTTTTTAATTGCTGTAGCTTCCTCAGAAGCTGCTGTGCAAAAAATCTGATGATGGTGGCTGTATTCGTTGTAGTAACCAGTTACTTGAATAGGTTTAAATTTGGCAATAATTTTGCAAATTTTATCATGTAAATCTTGTGTTACCAAGCTTGGTGAGTCACAGGAAGTTAGTGATGCGAAAGCTGGATGATATGATAACTCGTATCGATTCCAAACTTGATCCGGAACGGTAGGAGCAAGACAAATCCAGTCCGAATCTGGAGTTTGACCAACAATTATATAAATCTTAAATTGGCCCGACCCCCGACGATAGTTGAGGCTACTTTGAATACTCCTCAAACTGTAAACTTTAAGATTCTGCAAACTATTTTTTAAGAAGTATGCTAAAGCATTGTAATACTGGAAATGCTGTGACTGTAAATATGGATTCCAGGATTTATCTTTACGTTTGCGTCGAGGTGGTGCGTATTCATAGCCCGGATATTCCTTGGCGTCAATGGGCAATCCACGTCGCTCGATGAGTTTCCATGCTGTAATGGCTCGCTCTATATCTGCAAGCTGAACAAAGCCTTCTGAGACTAACAGATTCCAGGCATTCAGGCTTCCTCTACGCTCTGTATCCCACCAAAATGGGTTCAAACTTTTCTCATAGTGTTTGAACTTGTTGATAAGTTGCTCTGTCTCTGGGTGCATATCAGTATGTGAACTATAGCGATCCTAAATGATTCGCAAAATTTGTAGGGGTAGTGGATGGTGCGTGCCTACCCCTGATCTATCGGGGCAACCACGGGGCCAAGAGCCCCTACAATAATTACGCAAATGATTTAGGATTGCTATACCTACAAGCTCATGTTAAAGAGAGGGAATGCGATCGCACTTTTATTCCTGCTTGACAGACTCAGCCAACCGCTTCGCATTCTCCCGCCGATGAACATTAATCAGACTATTGCGAATATCAGCTTCTACCATTGCAATTAGTTCATCTAGTGTTTGAGTCCAAGCTTCCAGCATTCGATTGCTGTCTCGAAGCATGGCGACAGTTTGCTTAACTTTCTCTGGATCGGGGAGTTTGGGTGTTTCACTCATGGCAGGTTAAAATCTCTTTTCGCTTCCTGGATAGTGGCTTCGATCGCATCGGCGTCAGCTTCTGCTTGCTCAATCATTTCAGTTAGTAAATTTGGGGTAGCAGAAGAAAATCATCTAAAGATTTGCCATATCTGCTGTGTTGACAACCAAATTACAGCGATCGCTCCCAAGTATAATGTCACAATGTCAAAACCTAAAAGGATTTCTAATTCCTTCAAAGTCGCCGCTCGATATATCAAGCTACAACTTGATACAATCGCTGTTGTAGCCAAAGCTAAATTCATAAAGTCTGCCAACTTTAAAACAATAGGTCTACCGCGAACATATAATGATCCCATACCTGAAAGTATAGTCACAAAAGTTAAACAAGCCCAGCTAGAAACTAATTTGGGTCTGACTCATTTAACGTCCCTACTGTCTTCTGTCCGATCCGACGATCTGGAATTTCTACCGTACCACCATCCAAGGACAGCACCAGCTACAGCACCAGGTACAGCACCAGGTACTCCAACCACCATATTTCCGATTAAAGCACCACCTGATGCCCCAACAATCATCTGATTCCCAATTTTCTCAATAAGTTGTTGTTTGTTCTCCCTTTTATCATCTGGAATAGTCCCTAATTCTTGACAAATCGCTTGCATTTCTGCTGCAAATTCTGCTTTATCATCTGGAATAGTCCCTAATTCTTGACAAATCGCTTGCATTTCTGCTGCAAATTCTGCATCTTCATACATTGCCACTTGTAAATATACAGCAACTTGCTCTAAATCAGACTTTGAACCATGTTCAGCAGCAAATATAGCACTTCGTGCTTTTGGATTTTCTTTTAACTTATCGGTAATCCTTTGATGCAACTGATTTATCGTAAGGTTTTGGCTTTCGGTGAGTTCATCCACAGCAACTTCAGCAGCAGACGGGAAAGCCCATAAGACA
Organism: Oscillatoriales cyanobacterium; assembly: GCA_004292745.1. GTDB lineage: Bacteria > Cyanobacteriota > Cyanobacteriia > Cyanobacteriales > Microcoleaceae > Microcoleus > Microcoleus anatoxicus. The sequence goes on from RDXH01000232.1 coordinate 6,849, forward strand.
AGGTTAATAGCTATTAAACTCAATGATTCCATAGAACACTTATGAATGTTAACGCGATTCAGTCTACTCTTATTGTACAAAATTCGATAATAAAATTCAAAAAATCCCCCGCCCGAAGGCAGGGGATTTCATTTAATTACCTAGAAACCAGAGTTCAGAATTACCCGAATTTCCCGGCCGTCGAGGCAATTACAAAGGCCGCGTAAGTGACCCACCGTAAAGTGAACTAAGCCAACCAAACGACCTTGGACGATCGACAAAGCAACAGGCTTGTCTTTCCAGCGAACCAAGTTGGCCAAAGGAGTGCGCTCGTGAGCCCAAACCAAGGTTTCGATCAACTCTTGCCAGTAACCTCTCCAAGAGATCAGGAACATGAAACCAGTTGCCCAAACTAGGTGTCCGAATAAGAATATCCAGGCCCAGATAGACAGGTTGTTAGTACCATACGGGTTGTAACCGTTGATCAACTGAGAAGAATACAGCCAGAGGTAATCGCGGAACCAGCCCATCAGGTAGGTAGAAGACTCATTGAACTGAGCCACGTTACCTTGCCAGATGCCTAGGTGCTTCCAGTGCCAGTAGAACGTTACCCAAGCTAGGGTGTTCAACATCCAGAAGACAGACAGGTACATCGCGTCCCAAGCAGAGACATCGCAGGTACCGCCACGGCCGGGGCCGTCGCAAGGGAAAGCATAACCGAAGTCTTTTTTGTCCGGCATCAGCTTAGAACCGCGTGCATCCAGAGCGCCCTTGACCAA
>RDXH01000382.1 GCA_004292745.1 Oscillatoriales cyanobacterium
TGATCTCCATGAGAATGTACGTGATCCCGGACAACCAAATTCGGATTCACCGCGATCGCACTTTCACTCAACAACGCTTCAATTTGAGGATTAGCCCAGTCCGCCGCCATTTTCAGAAACTCAGGATGGTCGTTTACGCAAGGCAATTTGCGGTAAGTAACTCCTTGACGCTGCTTCTGCAAAGACTCAATCACATGATCTACATCTAACAATGTTTCGTGGTTTTCTGTCGCGAATCCGATCGGCATAAACACGATCGCAGTTGCACCCAAATCAATCAAATTCTTCGCAGCCAACGTCGCATCCGGCTGCGTCCATTCAATCAGCGGTGTGTCATGGTTCAGCCAGCCCACCGAAATCAAAGGATAGCGATACATCAAACGTTCCCGCACGCGATCGTACAAAGCTTGACTTTCCACAATCCCCGAAGTAAAGCCCTTCGCCTTGTGCGGACAACCGTGATTCATCAGCACGATTCCAATCTGAGAAGGCAAATGTGCTACAGCTAAATCATGCTTAATTTCCTCTTCAACTAAATGCGCCATCAAATCAATGTAAGCAGGTTCATCGTAAAAAGAAGGAATGTAGCGCTGTCCTTTTACCCAATGTTCCTTACCATCAAAGGTTTGTGCTAAAGCCTTATTAACCTGTTCTACAGCAATGCCGCTAGTGAAAACAGAATCAACAACCAACAGCGGATAAATCAGAATTTTATCAAATCCTTCTGCTTTAATTTGAGGAATTACTTGTTCCGGCAAAAACGGCGCGCAAAAGTTAAAAGCTTTGAACACTTTTACTTTGTCGCCCCATTTTTCCTGCAAATTCTGTTCAATCCCCGCCCGTTGCTGTTCAAAAATGGCATTGTGCGGCGACACAAATTGACCGTGTTGGTGACTCCATTCATGCAAGTCAAAAATTGCCAAAATCTTCGCTAGCGGCGGATAAATCCAATTCGGTACCGGCGCAAACTTGGCTGTCAGCAAGTTTAAAGCTTGTTCGTTGTAGTTGGCAAAATCGTCGTAGCTTTCAACTTCGCCGTAACCCATCAGCAAGACAGCTACGCGATCGCTGTTTGCCGGTGCAGCAGATGTTTTGAATTCAATTTTTTCGGGAGAAGCAACCACTTTGTATTCCTCAATTTGAATGATTTTCAGAGTCGAACGAGGGTTTTGTAGGGGCGGTGCCCCCGTGCCTACCCCACCACCAACCATCGAATGCGTGTTTGGGCCATCAGGGCAACCACGGGGGGTTTGCCCCTACAAAGAAT
>RDXH01000233.1 GCA_004292745.1 Oscillatoriales cyanobacterium
AGGTTTCACCCTGATTGAACTGCTGGTTGTTATCATCATTATTGGTATTTTGTCTGCGATCGCTTTGCCTTCCTTCCTCAGCCAAGCAAACAAAGCCAAGCAATCTGAAGGTAAGCAGTACGTTTCATCAATTAACAAAGCTCAGCAAGCTTACTTTGCGGAGAACACCAAGTTTTCAGACTCAGTTACGACATTGGGTATTGGGCTGAAAACTCAAACCAGCAACTATACATACAGTATAGGATTGGCTGGAGGCGGAGCTACCGGGGCTGCAAGCCCAGCTACTGGCAGCCCTCTGAAATCTTATGCTGGGGCTGTGGGGTTAGTTTCAGCCGGAGAAGCAAAAACTACATCGAGTATACTTTGTGAGGGTGCTGCGGGAGCAGCTCCGGCGGCTCTTACACCCGATGGTTCAGCAGCGCCTACCTGCACCGGTATGACGGAAGTTACTAAGTAATTGTTGAATTCAACAAGTATAGCTTGTTGAGAAAAAACAAAAAGCGGGTGGTGTCGCGTGTGCTGCCCGCTTTATCGCGTTCTATCAAATTCTTGTATGAATTTGCCCTATGATTTCTAATGATTTATTAGGTCTTGCTCCTGATTGGCAGCAGCAAGCACACCAATGTTTACTTCAAGGAAATTACATTAAGGCGGCATTGCTTTATGAACAAGCGATTGTAGCAGAACCCAGTGTTAAGTCTCACTACTGGCACTTGGGATTGATGTTGCTGTTGCAAGAACAAGAAGCGGAAGCTCAGACTACTTGGCTGTTGGGAATGACCGAGGGAGAGCCAGAAGAAATAGATTTCTGGACAGAAGAATTGATACAGATTCTGGACTCAGAAGCAGAGCGACGCAGATGGGAAGTGGGCGATTATGCAGTAGCTTGGGCAATTCGGCAGCACATACGGGAAATCAATCCTCATAATGTTAATAATCTGCTGCATTTGATTGGACTGTCCACTTTGCAAAGAGCCTACACAGGAGAGGAACTAAAAGATTTAGGCGTGTTAGAGCTTCTCAAGTCTGAATCGGGTATCGCAGTAGATTCTGAACTATTACTACAAGTATTGAACAATGTTTTAACTCAGGCTCCTTTCGACCCCTCATCCTATGACTTAACAGAAGCCTGTATATTGTATGTCAAAGAATCGAGAGATTTGATGGAGGTTTTGATTCCGTTTATTTATAAAATAGCTTACTCGGCTAAGCAATATCAACTAGCAATACGCTTCACTGAGCTAGGCTTGCGTTTGGAGCCTCTCCATCCAGAATTACTGCGTTCTTTGTCTGCTTTTTATCAAGACAATAGTGAATTTACTAAAGGAATAGAGTCTGCTAAATTTTGTTATTCAGTCATGGAAAGTTTGGCTGATAAAATTTATGCAAATATGTTAATCATGCGGTCATTGATGAGTGCAGGTGGGTATTGGGAAGAATTTTGTTCAGCATTGGAGTTCCAGAGGTCATTGTTAGCATCGTTGCTTGAAGAACAATCAAATTGCCTGGATTCAAGTGCCACAATTCGCTTATTTGCTGCGGTATTTTTCTTCCCATATTTTCAGGATAAAGCCAAGGAAAATGCACTAATTCGCATTCAATTAGCTCAATTGTGTCAATTAAATATTGAAATTTATGCCCAAGAAAAGGTAGAACAATGTCGCCAATGGCGGGGGCGACTTTTGACAACAGATGCTCCTACTAAACGTTTGAAGATTGGATATATTTCCCATTGTTTCCGCAGTCATTCTGTGGGTTGGTTAGCACGGTGGGTTTTTCAGTACCATGACCGGGAACATTTTGAAATCAACGCTTATATGATTGGTGCAGAAATGAGCCAAAACCAGTTACAGGAATGGTACATTAGCAAAGTTGATAAAGCTTATAAATTAGGATTAGACGGTCAAGAAGCCGCTCAGAAAATCTTTGAAGATGAGATTGATATTTTGGTCGATCTCGATAGCATTACTCTTACTGTTTCCTGCGAAACGATGGCGATTAAGCCAGCACCAGTTCAAGTAGGTTGGCTAGGTTGGGATGCGTCGAGTGTGCCAACTATTGATTACTATATTGCCGATCCTTATGTCTTACCGGAGTCTGCTCAGGAATACTACACGGAAAAAATTTGGCGCTTACCTCAAACTTACATAGCAGTAGATGGTTTTGAGGTGGGGGTACCAACTCTCCGGCGGGATGAATTAGGTATCTCTGGCGATGCAGTCATCTATCTCAGCACTCAGAGAGGGTATAAATATAACCCGAATACAGCACGGCTGCAAATGCAAATTATCAAAGCTGTACCGAATAGCTATTTCTTAATTAAAGGTTTGGCGGATCAAGAATCACTGAAAAACTTCTTTATCCAAGTTGCCGAATCAGAGGGGGTGTCGGGCGATCGCCTGCAATTTTTACCATTAGCTCCTTCTGAGCAAATTCACCGCGCTAATTTAGGGATTGCTGACGTGGTACTCGATACTTACCCCTACAACGGAGCCACAACCACAATGGAAACATTGTGGATGTGTGTTCCTTTAGTCACCCGCGTGGGTGAGCAATTTGCTAGCCGTAACAGCTACACAATGATGATGAATGCGGGCGTGACTGAGGGCATTTCTTGGACTGATGAAGAATATGTCGAATGGGGAATTCGCTTAGGAAAAGACCCTGTTTTGCGACAACAAATATCGTGGAAACTGCGGCAGTCACGACAAACGGCTCCGCTGTGGAATGGTAAGCAGTTTACGCGAGAGATGGAAAAAGCTTATCAACAAATGTGGTCAAAATATCTTGAGATAAATTACTAACTGATGTCACAAGTTATAGAACCATGTGTAACGCCTGTAATTACTATAGCAATCCTTGCAGGAGTCGTAAAGTTTTTTACCCCACCCCAACCCTCCCCTTATTAAGGGGAGGGAGTAAGAAATTCACAAATGATTTAGGATTGCGATTGTTTGTTTGTTTTCGTGCTTTAAAACTATACGAAAGTGAACGCGCGATAACAGAGCTTCCCATTCCATTCTATTCATTTTTCCTGTTTCCCCCACTATGGAAATTTGTGGCAATTGGGCAACATCTAAATCTTCTTCCATAAAAAGATTCATAATGACACTTGAGACAAGCATACCTGCATCTTCTTCGGAAATCTTGCCGCAATCTATCAGGAGAGTCATTTGACTTCTGTCGTGGTGAGTGGCGATCGCCATAATTACTTCCTGCAATTCCCGGCCAAGAGACTCTTCTTGTACAGACCAATCTGGGAAAATCATTAAATTGATATCGTTCAGAGGTAAATCTAAAACAATGTAATTATCTTTAAGATTTTTGCTAATATTTGAAGAAGGGTTATGCTTTATTGGAGAATCAGAATTATTTAGATTATTGGGATTATTTTGAACTAGATATATGTGATTATTATTAATAATATTGTCTCCAGTAAAGTAATCTTTCATGTGTTTTTTGGTGGCATGGCCTTGAAAGTGAATGATATTAAACTTAATATCTTTAGCCAAGTCTAGATATTTACAAAATGGCTGTTCTTCTAACAAATAAATATTCTTTCTTCCATCTTTAATCTCAAATCCTTCTGAACAATTGATATTGAGGTCATATTTAGAATTATCAATAATATTAGATATGTCCCCGATTCTAAATTCTGTTCGATTGCTAAACTCCCCAAACGCTGTCATATCAGATATAGAAACAAGTGAGTTATTTTTAATGCGCTCATAAACTGAGCTATCTGTGTAAATTTCAACAAGAAAATCACAGAATCTTTCTAAAACGTTTAGATTATTGATAAAAAGACAATGGGGACTAATACCATGAGGTAAACTTAAATCATAATTGGCAAATTTTTTCTGTTCTTCTGTAACATTTGCATACAGCATAACATCAGAATCTATGTGGAGGCACTTATTTATGCCGTTAGCAGCCATGAAATTTTTCAGAAAAAACCACCTTTGAAAACAAAATAACTCATAGTTGTATGAATTGACACTATTGTGTCGATATATATCACCAAACTCTTGAGCATTTCTATAATAGTTGAATATATTTTCATGTTCTATAAACTTGTAACAATCATTACTAGAGTCTCCTAACAAAACTATGTTTGATTCAGGATTTGATTTTTTTGCTTGAGCTAAACTATATGATAAATATTCACTATTATTGACATGAATTATTACAATAGGTAGAGACATACATTATTTCCTTTTCCTAATCTTTGTACTGATTAAATATGACTGAATCGAAGCTATCTATTTCATAATTAGGAATATCGCTGACTCCTACTTGGAATTCAGTAAAATGTATTGCAAAGCAATTTTTTGTTTCTTTATTTTCATTTTCTAACACAATTAGACCATGAATATGCGGTATAAGACCTTTCCATTGAATCTCACTCAAACTTCCAATCAGTGAAATTTCCGGTCCATCAGAAACATCTAAATCTTCTTCCATTAAAAGATTCATCGCCACGCTGGATAAAGCAAGATTAGCATCTTCGTCAGAAATATTGCTGCTGTCTACTAACAGAGTCATCTTGCTTTTGTCTGGGTGAGTTGCGATCGCCCTCACCACTCCTTCCAATTCTAAACCAAGAGACTCTTCTGGCTGCGACCAATCTGGAAAAACAATTAGATTAATCTCTTTCAAGTTTAAACCCACTAGAGTTGCGTCAATCAGCGCTGAACTAACCGTTTTCGCCATTTTTGACCAAGAGAAATTTTTAGCTTGTTCCAACCCAGTCGCAATTAATGAGTTGCGAATCTTCGGTTTTTGTACCTCGCAAAGTGCATTAGCCAATCCATCAATATCATCATCCTTCACATATAATGCGGCTTCCCCCGCCACTTCTGGAAGAGAAGAATTAGGACAAGCGATGACGGGACAACCGCAAGAAATAGCTTCGAGTACAGGTAAGCCAAATCCTTCATACTTGGATGGATAAACCAGTGCAACAGCACCAGCATAGGCTAATCTCAACTCCTCATCATCCAGTTGCAGCTTGTGAACTACAGTACCTAAAGTATAATTTCTCAACTCTCCTTCTAATAAAACTCCACTCCCCGTACAGACAATCTCAAAACCTTGTTTGCTGGCCAGTTGAGCAAAAGCTTTAAAAAACAAGATACTATTCTTATAATCAGCGCCTCCACCTACTGAAATAAAGTAGGGTTTGGAGATACCATATTTATTTTTAAAACCCTTAATATCTTCTTGACTAGCCGGTGAGAAAAGACTTTGAACTCCACACTGAGCTACAGTGACAGACTTAGAAGCAACTTCTGGGAAAAACTTAGTTAAATCTTTGGCTGTATTTTCAGAAATAGTAATATAAGCAGAAGCATGGCGGATAGCATGATGTTTTTCCTTCCACATTGGTTCATTCAAATTTGCTCCCACCACTTCGGGAATCATGTCATATGCCATGAATACAGAGGGAGTTGATAGAGGTGTTGTGTAGTAAGTAGATATAAATAAGTCCGCACCAGTTTCATCACATACTTGCTGTAACATTTCCCGATCGGCATCAGTTTTACTGTAGTCATAAGCAGGCACGGTGCAATACCTAATCCCCGGAACTTTGGGCGATGTTCCCACTCTATCCAATACAATTATATGCTTGGCAAAACCATTTTCCGCCCATTCTTCTAGCAGGGACCTCCAAACACGGGCAATTCCTGTTCTGTACATTTGAAAGAATACACCGTCAACCAGTATTGTTAACGCACTTTGCGAGTCGCCTTCCTCTTCTATTTCAGCAGGTTGTATCTTTGCTTCTTGTTGAATATTAGTAATTTTGCTAACCGCTTTTAAGAAGTCATTTTGTAAAAGCGACACCTTATTAACCGCTGCTAATCCTCTTTTTGCCAATTGTTTAAATAAATCATCTGGCAATTCTTTTTCTGTTAGTAAATGCAGAGACGAACCATTGGAGTATAAATTGAGATTAAACTTGGCCGCAAGGATTGAAAGAGATTTAGTTGTGTAGAGAGAAACGTGCTGACCTTCGTGCAGCACGTAGTACCACCACTCATCAGGTTTAGGATTGCTTTCTGGCAGCAATTCTGTGCTCAATAAAATATTGCGGGAAATTTTTAACAATTCTTCCAGGTCATTTATGGGGTGAACCAGATGCTCAAATACTTCAAATGCCGTGACTAATTCAAATTGGTTATTGGCGGCTGCATCAATCTCAAATCCTTGAGCAAATATATTTTGACAAAACTTGTCGAGCCAGTAAAAATCAAATCCCGCGTCTCTCATCAGCCTGACAAATAGACCGTAGCCACCGCCGTAGTCGAGAAATTGTGCTTGATGATTAAAGAAGTTAAATAATAAATTTTGGGTGATTTGTGAAAATGACAAATTTCTGAACGCTAAGCCAACATCACTGCTCGCTATTGGCTGAGAATAAGCCTCTTCTAGCCAGTATGGTTCTTCGGTTTGAACAAATCCGCAGTTTGAACATTTAAAATAGTCTACTTCGTATTTACACAGTACCTTAGCAACGGTAAAATGATGGGAATCGGATTCGCAAACTTTGCATTTAAGCGGCATATAATCTAGTAAATTCCTAACTTGAGGAAGTAGAGATTGATGATTCCATCGGTGTATAGTTAGCTGTCTAATATCTGGCAAATAATAGTGGGGCATTCCATCTTTCTCATTTACTGAGCTATAGATGCGAACCTTTTCTCGTCTCTGCGATTCACTTTTAATTAATAAGTCTAAATGATACACGCACAAGTCTAACAATGTTTCGCCCGGTTTCGTTAGTCCGTGAATGCTCTCGTGAATCTGACCGCTATAAGCTAGATACTGGTTATATCTAAATATCCGGCGCTGCCAGTCAGGATAATGGGGAGCGCTTGATATATAATTATTTTTGCTAAAGGGGCTAATCCATTTACGAGCAATCCAAAAGTTATCTGTTTTGGCGGTACTACCATTTAATTTTAATTCTCGTAGGAAGTCTAAAGTTTTTTGATCTATAAATTCATCGGAATCAATTACAAATACCCAGTCTGTTTTAACTTCTTGTAGGTAAATATTTCGCTGCTGAGAGTGATTTCCTGGCCACTGTGAATGTATAATTCTAGCTCCATAAGAGGTAGCTATTTCACAAGTTGAGTCTGTGCTGCCGCCATCAACTATTATTAATTCATCATAAACTTTTCCCAGAGATTCCAATGCTATAGCTAGAGTTTTTTCTGAGTTTTGCACCATCATGCAAACACAAAGGGTTTCTGTTGGAGACGACAATCCCATACCTAATTGCACAATATTTTGTGAATAACTCTCATTTGAGGTTTGAACCACAGCCTTCCCATCGCTTACTTTCTGCCTGGAATCCTCTAATTTTTCGGTCATCTATTAAACTCTACTCTCACCTTGAATTGTCACTATTAGCTCTATTTTTTTCCTTCCATTTGCTGTCGCACCTGCCCCAACAATACCTTATAATCAGCCCGATCGCCATGCAACTTCACCAACTTCTCCAAAGGCTCGATCGCCCCCACCTTATTATTCATCTCCAACCGCACATTTGCCAACCAGACTTACAATACCAAAAATTGCCGAACCACCAAACGAAACCATTGATACTAACGCAAAAATCTTCTTAATTCGATCGCGCTTATTAACCAGACCATCACCAGATTTTTTCTGCGTACTTTCCATCGTCAATCCTTGGCCTAGAAGGTTTCCAGGCACTCACAAAGTACCTATATCTAGAATGCCCAAGTTCGATCGCAAAACGATCAGTTGTAAAATCCCAGATTCGGTTAACACAAAAATTGAGATTTGTCAACACTATTTAACCGAGAATTAGTGCGATCGAATTGGTGATGTGCGATCGCACCCTGTATCTTTAGCCATTATCCTGTGGTAATTCTCCAAACTGCGATCGATAACTAGCTAGCAAAGATTCGAGTTCATTCGCACGTTGACTTTCAGCTTCTGCCCGTTGACTTTCAGCTTCTGCCCGTTGGCTTTCGGCTTCTGCCCGTTGACTTTCGGCTTCTGCCCGTTGACTTTCGGCTTCTGCCCGTTGACTTTCGGCTTCTGCCCGTTGACTTTCAGCTTCTGCCCGTTGACTTTCAGCCTCTGCACGTTGCCGTTCAGCTTTCAAAGCTGGAGCCCATTCATCGGGTATCAATAATTTCTCTCCATTATCTTCCCGATAAAACCCAATCACTTTTCCTTCTATTTCTAACTTCAGTTGCAATATTTCGCTGCGACTGTCTGTAATTAATTGATACCCATTTTCGCCCAGCCGATACCCGCGCAATTTTTCGGAAATCCATTCACCTCTAGGGTCAAACAACCAGTATTCCTGAACTTCTATCCTTTCATACAATTCTTTTTTATTATTCTGATCTTCCGACTTTGTACCTGGTGATGTCATTTCAAAAATCACTTTCGGCACTTGCCCTTCTTCCCAGATTTTGTAATTATCTCTGCCACCCGGTTCTACATCAAAAATCACCATCACATCAGGTGCTACGCGCAATTTTGGGAAACCTTGAGCGTAGTATAAAAATTGGTTTGCTAAAACAGTAGCTCGACGATCGGCTAAGTATTGTTTTAAGACCACTAAAGTAGTTATCATTGCGTCAAGATGGTCGTAAGTTTCTGCCACTGGTTCTCCATCAGCGCTAGGGTATATGATTTCAGAAGTTTTGAGGGTGGTAACGACTGCTGTCATGGTCGTGCTAATCGCCCCTTAACTTTAACTTTGCCCAATCGCGCGTTCAAACTCGAAAGCCGCATCACCGATCGAATTCATCAACACACACCGCGTTAGCAAATCGAAATCCAACTCAGGTACTAACTCGCTGCGGTTGATGCGATCGTAACCCTCAGCACCCAAATTGTACAAAGTAAACAGCCCATCTTCCCAAAACCACACCTCCTGCACTCCTAATGCCCGGTAGCGGCTTAACTTGCTTTTTCCACCAGAAGTAAACACGATTTCTACCGATATATCAGGAATAGACTTCAACTTTTCCAAGCAATAAGACTCATCCGCCTGAGCAGATACTTCCTCTCCTTCTTGAGTCATCGATCCTGTGGGAAAAAACTTAATTCCTTTGCGAATCAAGAAAGTTGTAATTAAATACCCAATAATAGATTTAAAAATTTCGTATTCTGGGCTGGTTGACACAATTTCTAAAGTTCCTCTATAGTAAAACAACCTGATACCGGGAGAGTCAGAAAACCCTGCCTGGATCGACTTAAATTGTTGCCAGCTAGTCCCGGAGCAAACTAAGCGCTGGTCCGTTGGTAATTCTTGTGTCTGCATCAGGGCGATCTATCCTCCTTTATCAATTAGCAAGCGATAAATCTATTCTGACAGATATTAGTCCTGGACGCATAGGGGCCTAGAAACCGGGTTTTTTCACTAAAATAGTTGGTTGTGACCCTCAGATTCGGTAAACACATTCGACTTCGCTCAGTGCTCTGGTCGGAGTGCGTCAGGACTGAATTATCCTATAATTGTACAAAGACGCGCCCGGACGCAGTAACGCAAATACTGCATCCAGACGACTTCTCCAATGTTGTCAAGCCAACACAGGGAGCAATATCAATTATGCCAAAAAATCCAAACTGGTTGCGTTACGATCCACAGGAAGACAAGTCTCGACACGCAGCAGCCGACGAAGCTTGTTGCTATGAGATGCAAAGAAAATATGGTTGGAAACTACTTGACATTGAGGAAATTAATACAAACGGTCTAGAAGTTGATTGTGTTTTCCGAGGCAAAACAGAGTTTCCCAAATCATTCTACGACACTGCAAGAGAGGACGACGATGCATAAATACATTATTTTCAGAGCCGAACCGAGAACTCCTGGGTGGAAAGATAGAAAATTCCAGCACACTCAATCATTGACTCGCATTTTAGCCGAACACTTTGACTCTTCTAATGACCAAATTCCTGAAGTTGGCTATCGTCCTCCAGAGTTTGTTCGTGTAGAAGCAGAACACGATCCAGATAGGCACGGTTACAATACTCATTACCGCACCAGCGATTGGGAAGTGGCGCGGGTTGAAACTTATACTCCCGATATTCCGATCGGTGAATTTGATATAGTAGTAATCTGCTATTGCCAATATTCCCCGATTAATGCTCCCCTCAAACCCATGCCAGAACGTCAAGTTTCTATCGATTCCTTTAGAGGCGACAAGGAAGCTTATGAACGTTGGTTAGAGTCTCAAAAAAGCAAAGAATACACTGAAGTTTAGGAGTTCCAGCAGAGGACACGGCAGTGCCGTGTCCCTACCATGAATCGGGGTAGGGACACGGCACTGCCGTGTCCTCTATATCATCGTGTCCTCTATATCATAAGGAGTGAAACCGGAATTAATATTACTTCTATGGTAATTCTCCAAACTGCGATCGATAACGCGCTAGCAAAGATTCGAGTTCAGCAACACGTTGACTTTCCGTATCTGCACGTTGACGTTTTTTATCCAATTGTGCTTCTGCTTCTAAACGCTTCTGAATTAATACTTTTAGAGCAGAGGCTATTTCATCGACATTCAATAATTTCTCGACCTTATCTTCCCGATAAAACCCAATCAGTTTTTTGTCTACCACTAAACGTAGTTGCAACACTTCGCTGCGACTGTCTGTAATTAATTCGTAACTATCTCCACGCAGCCGATACCCCTGCAATTTTTCAGGAATCCATTCACCTTTCGGGTCAAATAACCAGTATTCCTGAACCTCTAACTTTTCGTACAAGTCTTTTTTTTGATCTTGATCTTCCGACTTTGTACCCGGTGATGTCATTTCAAAAATCACTTTTGGCACTTGGCCTTCTTCCCAGATTTTGTAATTATCTCGGCCACCAGGTTCTACATCAAAAATCACCATCACATCAGGTGCTACACGCAATTTTGGGAAACCTTGAGCGTAGTATAAAAATTGGTTTGCTAACACAGTAGCTCGACGACCTGCAAGGTATTGTTTTAATACTATTAAAGTGGTGAAGATTGCATAAACATGATCGTAAGTTTCTGCCACTGGTTCTCCATCAGCGCTAGGGTATACGATTTCAGAAGTTTTGAGGGTGGTAACGACTGCTGTCATGGTCGTGTTTCCTGTGAGTTGTATATCTATTATAAACTTTTTTGCAGCAATTATGTAGGTTCTAGTATTATCTATTGTTGACTACAAATCCCGATCGCACCCACTGCGAAATTCTTTGATGGCCTCAACATGATTCGCAATATTCATACACCTCACAAACAAAGCAATATTAAGTTCTGGTAGCAATTCCGAACTAGCAATCTTTTCGTATCCTTCCTCTCTGAGAGCATACAGAGACAATTGGCTTTTTTCCCAAAACCAAACTTCACGGATTTTCAGGCGTTTATAAGCCTCCAGTTTATCAATACCACCGCTAGTGATGACAACTTCGAGCGCCAAATCTGGACGTTCTCTATCAGCACCCAATTCGTAAGATTTATCTGCTTCCCGTCTAACTAAACCTTCTTTGCTTTCCAAAGTCACTGAACCTGTTGGAGTGTAATCTATGTCTGCTTTCAGCAAATAGATTTCCAGCAAAGCACCAATTCGTTCCTTAGCAGTTTCGTGTTTTCTTCCAGGCATTTTCTCTATCTCCAGCACTCCATCTAAAAATGACAATCGAACACCTGGAATATCCAGCATCGATTCTAAAATCTTGAATTGTTCCCAGGTTAATCCTGGAAATAGCAAGGCGTGATCTAACTTTTGTTCTAATGTTATTGTATTCATGGCGAACTCGCTCCTTATTCATTCACAATTCCTGCTTCAAACACCTGTTGAGCAGTCAAGTTCAACTCTGGAAAAGCACCCGATTCAATTATATCGTCTCCCCGGAACTGCATCAACTCATACTCCCCGTCAACCAATTGATACACTGCATCATATTGGTCACAGTAAGTTACATATCTCACTAACAAAGCAATGTCTAACTAGCGAAGGCACTGCTTCAAATTCCATCGGGATCAATGCCCTGACTTCTCAAGTATGCTGCAAGTCGATCGCCCCGCAAACGTTCCTGTTCCACCCGTTCCGCACCCCACAGCAACAAATTGCCATTCTCATCCCACCAGCGCAGCCAATAACCGCTTCTCTGGGATTTTTCGCCTTCCCAAACCCCCAGAAATAATCCCATTGATTCTATCCAGAATCTCTGATTAGCATCGGGTTCTTGCTGCTCGTACTCTCCAGAGAGCGAGAGTCGGTACACTTCCAATACTCCCGATTTAGGCTCAAAAATTACATAAACTGGTACTTGCAAAATTTGCTCGTAAAACCGCCACTTCCCATAAGGATATGTCGGCTTCATGGAATATTCAACCTCGTTAGTATCCGATAAAAATTCCATAACTACCGCCGGGAATTCCCCCTCCGCATTCGGAGTATAACTGCCGCGAATTTGTCCTGCGGCTGCGGGCAATACAGAGGGAATATATACCCAATCCGGTGCTTTTACTACTGTTTTGTCATTGACTTTGGCACAGAGTCCAAAGTTAGAAGCTATCAGCATTTCTGCTATGATAAATCCTGCTAGTTCCAAGGCTTCTCTGAGGGCGGCGGCTAAAAGTGGTTGGTCGATGTTTTCCACTGGATCGTCGGGTAATTTAAAGTCATCTGGTAACTTTTCCCAAGTTACAGCATATTTGGTCTTGATTGCGATCGGGTTTGATAATGTTTGTGTCATAGGTTTAGTTTGCTTGAAAAAATGTTTATTTTCTATTTTCAATGATACAATAATTCAAGGATTATTGTCAGAGCCAACAGATTCTATTTTTTTGGCAGTTTCCGATGGTACAACCGGGGATTTTGGTTTGTTTTGTAAAATCAGAACGCTCGGTTTAGCAGATGGAACTACCGCCGTTGCACTAGGATTCAAATTGGTATTCAATTGACTAGAAAGTGGAGCCAATGTTTGAGCTACTTTCACTTGCTGTTGCAATTGTTCCGTGGAACTGAACAAACCTCCTAGTCCGTTTAATAACTTGCGAATATTGTTGCGAAAAGCTGGATCTCCTGTAACTTCGTCTACATCGGCAGTGATTTTATGGACATTCTGAAGTGTCGCGCGCGCCGCATCTAAAGTTTGCTGTAATAACAGGAATGTTGCTGGATTATTCACATTGCCGGATAAATCTCGCAAGTTAGCAGCAGCTTGTGCCGCATTTGCTGATAAAACTTCCAGGTTGTTCAGTAATTGTCCTTGGTTAATTCGATTGATAGTCGGACTCAAACTGCTGACGGTGACACGGATTTCTTGACTGGCTTGATTGAGATTATTCAGAGTTGAAACTAAACTCGATCGGTTGCTGATAACTAGGGAATTGAGTTCGTTAGCTGTTAAAGTAATTTGATTAGCAGCTTTAGTGACTGAGTTAGCTGAATTTATCGCAGCGGCAGATACCGCTTTTGTGGAACTGTCCGCCGTCTTTGCTACTTTAGATACATCGGCTGCTACTCCTGATAATTCTCCTTTCAGTGATTGATTTAAACTGCTCGCTTCTCCCTTCAGTGATTGATTTAAGCTGTCAACTTCTCCTTTTATTGACTGATTAAAAGTTCCCAATTCTCCTTTGACTGATTGAGTTAATTTGTTAACATCTCCTTTGACAGACTGACTTAAATTTTGAATTTCTCCTTTAGCAGAGATGGTCAAACTTGATAATTCTTGAGTTAATTTGGCAGCACCTTTGGCTGTATTAGATGTATTTTCAGTGAGGGCTTTGATATTATTAAATAGGGCGGGATCAGTGTATAAGTTAGCTAGGCGAACGGTGGAGCGAATTAGTTCATCGAGGCTGACTCCAGCTTGACCTTTTAAGCGCGAATTTTTGCAGATAATTGCATCCGGACATTCGGTACTCAAAGGATTGGCGCTAATGAAAGATTCGGGTAAAATTGAATTGGGTGTAATGTCGATCGATGCTTCCCCAATTAAACCAGATTTATTTGCTTCGATCGCCACATCGCGGGGAATGACTAAATTACCAGGGGAAATTTCCACGCTGACGTCTACTCCATTGGGGCCAGCTTTGAGGGTACTAATTTTACCGACACTAACCCCGCGATACCTGACTGGTGTGCCGATTTGCATCCCTTGGGCACTGGCAAATTCAACGACAAATTTATAGCTGCGGTTCCCTAGCTGTACCCCTCGCAGCCAGAGGACTAAGCCTCCAAATAAGCCGATTCCTACTAAAATTAAAAACCCGACAGAACCTTCTCTAACAGTTCGCGATCGCATATTTTCTCCTTTGGCAGTTGGCAGTTGATGGTTGATAGTTGGCAGTTGATGGTTGATGGTTGATGGTTGATGGTTGGCAGTTGATGGTTGGCAGTTGGCAGTTGGCAGTTGATGGTTGATGGTTGATGGTTGATGGTTGGCAGTTGATGGTTGATGGTTGATGGTTGGCAGTTGATGGTTGGCAGTTGGCAGTTGATGGTTGGCAGTTGGCAGTTGATGGTTGGCAGTTGATGGTTGGCAGTTGGCAGTTGATGGTTGGCAGTTGGCAGTTGGCAGTTGATGGTTGGCAGTTGGCAGTTGGCAGTTGATGGTTGGCAGTTGGCAGTTGATGGTTGGCAGTTGGCAGTTGATAGTTGGCAGTTGGCAGTTGATGGTTGGCAGTTGGCAGTTGATAGTTGGCAGTTGGCAGTTGATAGTTGGCAGTTGATGGTTGATAGTTGATGGTTTTTAATCTTTTTTGGATGTGTTGCCTATGGATTTTAGATAGGCGTTTAGCCTGGGCGACAGTTCGTCAATAATTGGCTTGAGTGTTTCTACTTGCGTAGTTGTTAGTAGTTCCCTAGTATAAGCCCGTCTCAACCAGTGCTTCGTTTCATATAAAGAACCTCTGGCAATCTTGATAAATCTCCGATGATCCTGATAGCTACCTCGACCATCTCCTTCCGCAATATTAGCACCAATACTATCAGCAGATCGAATAATTTGCTTGCCGACCGTATCTTTGGCTAGTGCGTCCCATTTTATAACAATATTCCAAATTTCATCAGCTAATTTTTCGGCTAATTTATAAACATCTAACTTCTGAAAGTTTGTTTGTGACATATGCTATCTCCCAACAATACTAACAATTAACCACTGTCTACTAACCACTGTCTACTAACCACT
>RDXH01000383.1 GCA_004292745.1 Oscillatoriales cyanobacterium
AGCGGTTGTTACTTCTGTAATTGGGATGCTAGAAATGATCTTGAGTGAGCCAGTGAAATTAACATTCAAAGATGCGGCAAAAAAACTGACAGGCTATCGCCGTCGAGACTTTATGGCAAAAGTGGCTGAAGACTACTTTAATGGTTGGGCCCGCAAAGTAGAAACATTTATGGGGTGGAACCGAGACAGTGTTCAACTGGGCTTACATGAACGACGAACCGGGTTGATTTGTGTGGATAATTACCGGGCACGAGGGCGACATAAAAGTGAAATTTTGCTGCCCAACTTAGAAGCCGATATTCGTTCTCTAGTAGATCCAGAGTCCCAGGCAGACCCCAAGTTTCAATCGATATTTTTGTAGGCCCGGATCACGGCCCTGGCGGTACGAGCGGCATTAGTGAGTCAGAAAAACTACGACAGTGAGCAATTACCTTCTCGTCAGACAATTGGCGCGATTTTAAATCGAATGGGGTATCGCCTAAAAAAACACAAAAAACCAAGCCCTTGAAAAAAATTCCCGAAACAGATGCGATTTTTGAAAATGTATTGAAGGAGAATGAAGCCTCCAATCTAGATGTCAAGTCTCTGCGAATATCAATAGATACCAAAGCGAAAGTAAAAATTGGCAACCTGTCACGGGAAGGTAAAGCCAGAACCATCGAACCGAAATCGGCCGACGATCATGATACCGAGTGGCAAGCTGTATTAGTCCCCTTTGGCATTCTTAACACTCAAAGCGATCAACTATCGATTTATATGGGACAGTCCGCTGAAACTACAGATTTTATTGTTGATTGTCTAACAGATTGGTGGCACAATAATCAATCTGATTACACCGAACTCGAAGAATTAGTGATTGACCTTGATGGTGGTCCGGCAATCAGAAGCAATCGCACACAATTCATCAAACGCATCATCGAGTTATCTCAGGCAATTGGCTTAAGAATCCGACTAATTTACTATCCACCATATCATAGTAAGTATAACCCAATTGAACGCTGCTGGGCGGCACTTGAGCACTATTGGAATGGTGCTATTTTAGATTCAGTTGAAACTGCCGTACACTGGGCATCTAGCATGACATGGAAAGGAATTAATCCCATTGTCAACTTAATTGAGACAACTTATGAGAAAGGCGTAAAAGTCTTACCTCATGAGTTAAAACAGTATTTGCCCTCATGGCAACGTTCTGAAACTTTACCAAAATGGGATATCACGATTATCCCATTTTGACTGGTATTTTATTTGTCCGCGACTCCCTTA
>RDXH01000384.1 GCA_004292745.1 Oscillatoriales cyanobacterium
TAAGTTCTTCAATCCTGTCAACAGTAGTTATGTTTTCCATATCAAACCACTGTATTCGCGTGTTTGTACCGGGATAAGGTGGAAAATTAGGTAGCGTGACAGCTATTACAGGTGTATTTGCTGTTACATCTGCTATACCTTGTCCAGGTTTTAGAGGTACAATCACTTTCCACATCAATTCAGGAACATTAATGTACTTTTGATTATTGAAGAAATTATTGAAGGGGTGATCGAATGGCAATTCGCCATTTAACGATCCATATCCACCCGCAATGTTATACAATTCCCAACCACGATTCAAAACAATTGTCCTACTAAAGGCTTCTAGCTGTCGCCATGCTCCTCTTTGATTCTGCCCTGGTTCTTGTGGCAGTAAGTTCGTTGTCAAGAAGGTAGCAAGCTGATCTTTCTGAGTTCTGTTACGCTGTTCTCTAGCAGTCAAGTGACCTCGGTCAAAACCACTACGTCCGTATTCCCCTCCCTCGGTTGTATCTAATTCACTGGGAAGTGCGCTATCTGACCTCCAAGGGAAAGAATCGTAAGGATCTAGACTATCATTATTTGGTGCTCCAAGATCGCCCAACCACGTTTTGTTGAGCTGCCAACTCACCCAATTAGAACCTTTGTTACTCTCATTATAAGAGAGCGAATACTGTGGCTTTTCAATCAGATAATTGTTGGCATTGTTCGCAGCATCAGGTCTAGCTTCTTGTCCGTTTAAAGTAGGATTACCAAACATGAGATGAGTGCTCTTAAAGAAAACATCATCAAGATAAACTGTATCATTCCCTTCCAACTCAAACTTAAGCTTAGCTGACTTGCCTCGCAGCACTTCAGGTACATCAACGTGGAAAGTTTCAAACCCTAAATTACCAGAACCAATGCGGTTAGTGTCAGTATCAGCATAGCCTATAGGATAAGCGTTTTCTGCTAAATCACCTGGATTAACTCGACCATCGGCTACTCTTAGGTCAATGTTACCTATGGGTTGATAATTTTCATAACCAGGTGCATCGCCTTGGATAGAAACGTTTAACTGCCCGCCGCTGAGTTCAGGTACATGAAGATTAAATCGCAAAGTTCCCCAGTCAGGCACGACAAAGCGATTGTGTGTGATGCTATCTCCCGATGTTAATTTCAAGGCATAGTTAGGTTCAGTAATGCCCACCTGTTCCAGGTAATTTAGTGATATGTTTCTATTCTGATTCCTGATGTTACGAGGTATGTTAAGTGCGGGAATATCTCTCCAATCAACAAAGACCAACCAGGAATCGCATTACTAATCGCATTTCGGAACAAACTACGCGGATTAAAAACAGCATCAAAATTGCCACCAAAAAGAGTAGGAACCGCAAAATCCCCCCGCATCCGACTTTCTGCTGTATTGTCAAAAGAAAGAGGCACGCGCTCCACATTATTAGTCGGTCGTAAATTAGTAATCGCACCCGTATTCGGATCTTTAGTCAAACCACCTCCAAGAACAGAATAGAACCAACCAGTACCAATACCCTCATTAGGAGCATTAGCAGCACCCAGA
>RDXH01000234.1 GCA_004292745.1 Oscillatoriales cyanobacterium
TGCAAAATCTCCACTCACCTAACTTGGTACATCTACTTAATTGATAGTTTTCATCTCACTTTTCGACAGCCGTTGTTCAATCAAACCCAACCCAAAATCAGCAGCTAGCGCCATCAAAGCCGCTGGAATTGCCCCAGCAAAAAGCAACTGATTATTCACTGTCGCCACACCCCGAAAAATAAATACTCCCAAACCGCCGGCACCGATCGCAGCGGCAATCGTTGCTAGCCCGATCGCAATTACCGCAGCAACTCGCACCCCCGCCAAAATCACCCCCATTGACAACGGAATTTCCACTTGAAACAGCAATTGCCAATCCGTCATACCCATGCCTTTTCCGGCTTCGCGAATCGCAGGATCTACACCGATAATACCAGTATAAGTGTTGCGGATAATTGGTAGCAAAGAATACAGAGTCAGCGCAATGATGGCTGTGCGATCGCCTATTCCGCCTATAATGGGTACTGGAATTAGTAAGCCAAATAATGCTAAGCTGGGAATAGTTTGCATGATATTGGCAAAACCCAAAATAGTCTTTTTTAACTGCGGTTTTCTAGTAATTAAAATTCCGAGGGGAATACCCAAAGCAATCGCGATCGCAATGGCAATTGTGACTAAATATAAGTGTTCGATCGCACGATGAATAATTTCCGAGCCATAACGATTTATAAATTGTATCATTGGTATTTGGTAATTGGAATTGTGTAGGGACACGGCAATGCCCATAGGTGTCAACTTAAGCTGTCAGCCCGCCAAGTCCGCCTGTGGGCCCGTAAGTCCGCCAGGGGTTAAAACCCCTGTCTAATAGCGAAAGTCCTCTCAAGAGGACTAATCAGTTCTTCAGTCCTCTTTTAGAGGACTTTAGCTTTGAGACAGGGGTTTTAACCCCTGTCGGACTGTGGAATGAACATTAAGTTGACACCAATGGGCTCTTGGAGTGTCCTAATCCACTTTGCCGGACACGGCAGTGCCGTGTCCCTACAGCCGTGTCCCTACAGCCGTTATTATTAATTATCCAGTTCCAGGTAATTGCAAACATTCCAAAAAAGCGATCGCCTCTGGTTGCTGAGATTTCATAAAATCATCGGCAGAAGCCAACTCAACCAACCTTCCATCTTGCATCAAACCAATTCGCGAAGCTAACAAAAAAGCTTCTTGAATACTGTGAGTCACCAAAATCACAGTTTTGCCCAGTTGCTGCTGCAATTGATTGAATTCCCGCTGCAATTCCAGGCGAGTAATGGGGTCTAAAGCACCAAACGGTTCATCCATTAATAGCACGGGAGGGTCCGCCGCTAGCGCCCTAGCAACCCCCACTCGCTGTCGCTGTCCGCCGGATAATTGGCTGGGATAGCGTTTGGCGAAGTGCTGGGGGTCCAGGTTGACTAATTCTAGCAGTTGGTGGACGCGAGATTGAATGCGATCGCTCTCCCAGCCTTCCAACTTTGGGACTAAACCGATATTTTGCTCAACTGTAAAATGGGGAAACAAACCGATTTCTTGAATTACATAGCCAATTTTTCGCCGCAGTTGAATGGAGTTCCACTGAGTTGTCGGTTTTCCCATGACAGTAATTTCGCCGCTGCTTGGTGTCAGCAGATTGTTAATCAATTTCATGGTAGTAGTTTTGCCGCTACCGCTGCGTCCTAGCAAGACCAAAACTTCTCCTTGCAGGACTTTGAAATTGAGGTTTTCTACTAAGTTTCGGCGGTTGATGCGATAGGTGACATCGAAGCATTGGACAGCAGTTTCATTGTTGGAAGGCATAGGTAATTTCAGTGATATTGGTTTGTACCATTAGTTAAGAACAGGCTTTACCGCCTGTTCCACAAAGAGTTAATTGGGTGCATCTGTGTTTGGCAAATATATTCGTAGGGGCGAAGCATGACCGCTGTAAATCTCTGGTTATTACTAATAAATTGTCTGCGGTCATGCTTCGCCTATGCAGAATCGGGATGCTCCCAGTTAATTTGATTGTGGGTGGCAGAAACCGGGTTTTTTACGAAAATACACAGGTTGAAGCCCGAAGATTAGGTAAAAACCCGGTTTCTTCGATCGAAGTGCGTAAGTCTTAATCTAAAATCTAAAATTGATTCATTGCTGTTGCCATTCTAACAATAATGCTCGACATTGGAGACAAGTTAAATATTTTAGTAAATCCCTAATTCCTGCTGGTTTGATTGAATATGCAGCACCGATATTTGCGGAATTTACTGTTGCTTGAGGGTGCAATTCTGCTACAAAACCGTAGAGTTTTTGATTGGAGAATGAACTGTTAATTGCCCATCCCATCGCATTAATGGGTTGTAGCTTGGCGATCGCACTTTCTGACACTCCTAATTCCCTTTTGATTATAGCTGGAACTGCGTCTGCTGCTGTTACTCCAGCAGGTACGCGACCACCGGGAAAATCCAGGGTTGCTTCTCCCACACCGGGGCGATACATTGGTACTGGAAACAGCAATTTCTCATCTTGAACTGTCAAAATTACCACTGAATCTGCCCTTTCTACCCGCCAATATTCGAGGGTTTTCCCTTCGGATGTTTCCAGATGTTCGCCGATTAGTTTTACCCAATCGGAGTTGATTTCTATAAACCGGTCTAGGGTTTTCCAGTGGGGTTTGGTCTCTGAATTCATGTTGTAATTTTTGGTCAGAAGATTAGAGGTTTTTGTGATGGTAATCGATTCTTGGCCGCACCATAGCCACAGGATTTTTGTAGCTTCGATCCGATTTTGACTCCAGACTGTTAATTTTTACTACAAAAAATCACAATCGACTATAAAAATCTGTAGCATAAACTACATAAACCAATTTCTGCGCTGTCGTTTTGCTCTATGGCAAGCCCTGGTGCAGACTCTTCCCTCGACAGGAGGTTTGAGATGAAACTAGAAACCGATATTTGTACTGGCCTACCTCAATCAACCCAAGCAAGGGTCGCGAGTGGGCGGGAGTGGGAAAAATTTGGTTCGCGCCCCTCAACACCGCCACCCAAATTTGCCGCTTCTACCTGGGTGAGATTATTCAATCCCCCAACAGCCTTCAGCTTTGACGAAGCATGGCTTTTGTGTGAGTGTTCCGAACAAAAATGGCTGGCTTGGATTCCTGATTATGGCGAAATTTTGCTCAGTACCAATGAATTTTGCGCTACTTGATAGGGACTTGAATAGAGCCTTTTGCAGATAGATGAGCTACTGGTTCCGATTTCAACCGCTTGCTCACTATTTATTTAGGAAAATTTAGCAAACAAAAAGAGCCATAGCTTTTCTACTGCTCTTTTTGTTTAAAAATGCCCTTGATTTGTAGTTGCTAAGCAGCAGAGTCTACTAGCTTATTTGCAAACAGCACGGTTATTTGCGTTTCTGACAATCGTGCCTACTTTGCCATTAATTTGAACTGGGTTTTTGGTACTGGCTCTGATCAATCGAGGCTGCTTGCGAAGACATTCTTTCACTGCTTCAGACCAGGTGTTGAGAGCCGAAGTGTATTCAGAGCGAGTCGCTGGAGCGCGAAACTGATCGGTAATTAAATAATCGGTGGTGATGCTAGTATCCGTAGCAACATTGGTAATAATTGGAAAATCAAAGGCTTTGGGCAAGCTTCTGTCAGGGATTGCGCCCGGTAGCATTTGATATTTCATTGAGCCACCTTTGTAGTCAAAACCTACTTCTGTTTTGGTTTGAGCGAAGCTGGGCATCGGCAAGCTGGCTACTAAAACGGTGCAGATACTCCAAAATAATTTCGATTTCATTAGATTCATCTCCTCAACTTTATAGGAACACTAATTAGGTGGACTCCACAAACCTTAGTTTCTCATTAAAAACAAGCTGTTAATCATGAGCTTTTTGTGTTAGTTTCAGCCGCCTAATTGATTACCACACATCCCCAAAAATTTTCAAACTGCCTTCCCAGACCAACTGTAAAATGGTTTCAGTTCAGTTAGATTTTTACTGGTCTGAATTTTTGACAGGTTGGGGAACTGGGTTTGAGCATAGTTCTTGATTTTTGAGCGATGCCTGTGGGAACTTTATCAAATTTTGTCTCAGATATCAAGCTTTGGGATGAGGAGATGGCGAGATGCCGAGATGGCGAGATGCTGTGGATGTCAAGAAAATCTTCGCTGTTGCTGTTTCCTTCTCGATCGAATTGTCGTTTTACCATTTTCAGGGGAGAATGGGTGGAGAAGGGGCTTGATTGAATATTGGTGATTTTAGTGGAAGATAGCAAGATTATAGACTTATCAGAAATTATGAGTGTTCCCGTGGCTCCGGCGGGTTACAAATCGGGGTTTGTGGCGATTGTCGGGCGTCCGAATGTGGGGAAGTCAACCCTGATGAATCTGTTGGTGGGGCAGAAAATTGCGATTACTTCGCCGGTTTCTCAGACGACTCGGAATCGACTGCGCGGTATCCTGACGACGGATGAGGCGCAGATAATTTTTGTGGATACTCCCGGAATTCATAAGCCTCACCACCAATTGGGTAAGGTTTTGGTGCAGAATGCTCGAACGGCGATTCGATCGGTCGATTTAGTGCTATTTGTGGTGGATGGCTCGGTGGAGTCTGGTGGGGGCGATCGATATATTGTCGAAATCCTCAGCAATACGGAGGTGCCGGTGATTTTGGGGCTGAATAAGTTGGATGAACAACCGCCTGATTGTGTGTTAATCGATCGCACTTATGAGCAAATTGTCAATCCTCAGTGGCCTGTGGTCAAGTTTTCGGCTCTAACTGGCGAGGGTGTGGAGTCGCTGCAAAAGTTGTTAGTTGAACATTTGGATGTTGGACCTTATTACTATCCGCCAGATTTGGTGACTGACCAGCCGGAACGTTTTATTATGGGTGAGTTGATTCGGGAACAGATTTTGCTGTTGACACGGGAAGAAGTGCCACATTCTGTAGCAATCGCGATCGAAGTTGTGGAAGAAGAACCAAAAATCACTCGCATTCTCGCTTCAATTCACGTCGAACGGGATTCCCAAAAAGGTATTTTAATCGGTAAGAGCGGCACTATGCTCAAGTCGATCGGCAGTGCGGCCCGCGAACAGATTCAAAAGTTGATCGAGGGTAAGGTATATTTGGAGCTATTTGTCAAGGTGCAACCGAAATGGCGACAGTCTCGGACTCGTTTGGCGGAATTGGGCTATCGAGTGGAAGAGTAAAACTTTGGCGGTTTGCGGGATGTTCGCGATTATAAAGTGGCGGCTGGTGGTAGCGATCGCCTGATTAGTGGGTTTTGTGAGGAGTTGGGGATTGAGGTGCCTTTATAACTTAGGCAATAAAAAATAATCTTTTGCTAAATTGTTAACAACACTCAAAAAAAGTGAACACCATGCTTAACCTCTCCCATAGCCGTCCCCTGAATCAATTTCAACAGGAAGCTCCTGAGTTGCTTCATCAGTTTGAAACAGATAAAACACCAATCGTAATTACCATTAATGGTAAAGCGGTTGCTGTGCTTCAGGATGCGGAAAGTTATGAAAAACTACTTAATCGGTTAGAATTTCTTGAAACTATTGCAGGTATTCGTCAAAGCTTAGGGGAATTCGATCGAGGCGAAGGGGTTTCTATTCATCAAGCTTTTGAAGAGCTTCAAAAAAAATATGACCTACCGAGTTGAGATATCTCCTACTGCTATTAATGACATAGAAAATATATTTTTGTGGCTCAAGCTCAATGCTCCTGAAAAATCCTATCGTTGGGTTAGGGGCTGTTATGAAATAATACTCAAACTGGAAAGCTTTCCTAGTCGTTGTCCCTTAGCATTAGAAAGTGAGTATTTGGATCTGGAAATACGTCAACTTTTATATGAGAAGAAATATCGTATTTTATTTAGTATCGTAGAAGATGAAAATACTAGAATGGTTAAAATTCACCGCGTTCGTCACAGTTCTCAACAAAATTTTGATTCTTTAAAACAGCTTTTGGATAATGATGAAGAAGAGTAAAACGGAAGAATCATAAGCGTTAAACGATTTCACAAGGAGCCAACCAACCATGATTGCCGCAAAAGAAAACTTTCCTCACATAACCCCAGAAGAATACTTTGGTTGGGAAGAAAAGCAGCTAGAAAAGCATGAGTATATCGATGGTCAAGTGTACGCCATGAGCGGCGGCAGCGTCAATCATAGCCGCATTGCCGTCAGACTCACAACTCTCTTCTCCAATCATCTAGAAAACAGCAGTTGCGAAACCGGAAACTCCGATCTGAGAGTCAACATCGCCGGAACCAAAAACTACACCCATCCCGATGCAAGTGTAACGTGCGACGATCGCGATAAAACCACAACTCAATACATTACCTACCCCTGCTTAATCGTTGAAGTTCTCTCTCCCAGCACTGAGGCATACGATCGCGGTGGCAAATTTAGAATGTACCGCCGCAACCCTATCTTACAAGATTATCTATTGGTTAGTTCCACCAGTATCGAAATGGATTTGTATCATAAAAATGATGCTGGTGAATGGATCATTATTAACTACAAAGAAGGTGACACTATCGAACTAAAAAGCATCAATCTTAGTTTTGCGATCGAACAACTTAGTTTTGCGATCGAACAAGTCTATCGCAACCTCGACCTCACCCCAGAAACAACACCTTAAAAGTTGACATATATCATAAAACTAAGGTGATTTACGTCCGGTGAGCGTGTTGGTATTACTACTTTTAAATTAGGAGATTGTTATGATTGCAGCTAGAGAGCAGGAGCGGTACTTTACGCCTGAAGAGTATTTTGCTTGGGAGGAGCAACAATTAGAAAGGCACGAGCTAATCGATGGTCGCGTATGTGCGATGAGTGGGGGCACGCAAAATCATAGTGCGATCGCGGGAAACTTTTTAGTGACGATCAAGCCCCATCTGCGGGGTAGTGGTTGTAAAACATACAATTCTGACTGCCGCGTAAATATCCTCAATACTCGCAACTATACCTATCCCGATCTGAGTGTCACTTGCGATCGGCGA
>RDXH01000031.1 GCA_004292745.1 Oscillatoriales cyanobacterium
GCTGATAAACCTTCCCGCGTTTTAATTTCTCTCAGCTTTTGCTCAACTTGTGGCGGAATTGGTCGAGTTTCATCCTGTTGTCGCCGGGAAATGCCGTGACCAATTAAAATCCACACTCCCCTATTAGCTAAATTTTGAAGTAATTGAATAAACTCATTATCTACCACTTCCTTGCTCACCCAAGGAGAATAAATTAAGACTTGATGATTCCCTTTCCTCAAGGTTTCCAAAAAAGACTGCCGAATCTGACTATCTCGTAGCAAAATTACTTGGTCTTTTTCCTGACTTCCCTTAGACGCAACTTGCTCCCCCGTTTCCCTCAATTCTTTAACTGTTTCAATCGCCTGCTGTTCAATCTTCTTAATTCTGGCTTCAACTTCTTGATTTCGCCGATCGAGGAGTTCTTCGCGTTCCGCAGCAATTGTTTCATCACTCAGATCCAGCAAAGTTTGTAAAGAAACTTTGCCTTCAGTTTGCAGAATGTCAAGTAAATCAGAAGCATAATGTAAAATTTGCTTTCCTCGTCTCACTTGCAGCTTAACTGCATCTTCAAGGGCATCAAAAATCACAAAAATTGCCACAGATTGCCAGATAGCTTGAGTCTCCTTGGTGAAATTAGCAGCAGTAATGATTTTACCATCTTCAGGAACGTGCAACCCTAAACCAGAAGCCTGAATAATTCCTTGAAGTTCCTCAAGTCCTAACTCAGATATTTCTTGACACCGATTTTCTATTGTGATAAAGTCTTCAAAAATTGGTAGCTCGATTTGTACTTCTTCTAAAGCGGAAGATAGAAAAAATAGATTTCCTTGCAAGGGGTCAGAAATCGCATAAATTTGTTTTGTTTGTGGCGGTTGCGGGACAGAGCCTTCTAAGTAAAATTGTTTCCCTTGAGGAGTTAGAATAATTCTGGCATCCGGTGTCCAAGCTAAAGTTTCTAAACTCCGCAGAGTATTAGCAGTATTTTGCACGAATATAGGGTCAAGACCTAAAGCTTGTGCTAATTCATTTTCAGTTGTTGTCAATTCCATCTCCATCCCAGCGCGGAGAATAAACTCTTCGAGGATGTTAAATTTGCGGGGTTCGCTAATAGTAACTTCTACTGATATCTGTTCTAAACAATAGCGGAATTGGCGGCCAGCCAGCACGGAGATGCCAGCGGGACTTTGCTTTTCAATTTGTTGGACAAATTCCTGTAATTGGGGGTCAATTGGTTTAGGGGAGGATACTAAAAACATCAATAATTATTCCTATATAATTAATATTTTACAATTAAAATTATTTTCCCGATCTCCCCACTAAGTAGCTAAGAAGGCTGGTTACGCTAGAAGTTAGAGCCGCTATGGCAAATCTGATTTTCCCCTCAGATGCAGTTTCGGATACAAGAATCGTCAAAGCGTAAACGTCTATCAGCAAAACTAAGAGGAGTGCCGCTAAAAATACACCTATGTCCTTCACCCAGAAAGAGATCCATTTTTGTTCGCGTTCAAATTGTTTATCTTTGTCGCGATTTTTTAGATCGAATTCAACCTCTTCAGTAGATGTAAAATTCAGAGCTCCTGTTGTAACTAGCTTTTCTGTTAATGCTGATAAATTAACAGAATTTGCTTGTAAAATTTCCTTGGGGTTATCGGATTGACTCATAAAGATTTAGTGAATTGCAGATTTTAAGGAATAAGTATTTCAGTTGCTAAAGGTTGATTTTCCTCAGCAATTCCGAATTTCCTACCCTGTTCTTTTGCTGTCACTACAATTTGCATCAAAGCGATCGCCTGACGGAGTACATCTGTTTTACTCCCTCCTATCTTCTTAGCCATTTGTTCTAAAGTATCGTTGAGTTCTGGCGATAAATCTAAGTTGAAATGAATCATTTCTTTCTGGTCATTCATGGTTTGATTCTCCTTCACGCTTCCTTGAGTTTATGCAATATTTCCTGGGTTGTTTTAATGGACTCCTACCCATTTTAACCCAAAACGCTAGAAACATCAATCAGTCCTCCATTGCGGCGCACAATATTTGCTACTTCTGAATACATACTTCCGACTTTGCCTTTGTGCTTGGTAAATAGTGAATGGCATCCTACAATTACCAGCAATTCCTGAGCGCGGGAAAAGGCAACGTTTACCCGTTCTGGCTTTTTAGCAAAGCCAATATCTCCATCAGGATTGTTCCTCACCATGCTGACAATAATAATCGGCCGTTCCATGCCCTGAAATCGGTCAACAGTACCCGTTCTAATGGCAAGGGAGGGGAATTTGCGATCGCTAAGCATTTCCTCAATTCGCCTCAATTGAGCACCATAAAAGGTAATGATGCCAATTTCTTTTTTGGGTTGTCCTTCCGCAACTTTCAGGCTCCAAACATCCTCCATTTGTTCGCAGAGAATGTCAATGGCTTCGACTTCCTTAAGATTATACCTTGACGTTCCCTCTAACTGCTCTGCAAAACTATGTTCTTGTGGCATTTTTACCCAGATTAGGTGATGTTCTGCTCGGATGATGTCGCCTGCTACATTGTGCGATCGCACTTTCTCAGGCTCCATAATCCCACAACGCAAGCTATGGTCGTAAAATTGATTAATTGCTCCCATAATATAGGGGTGCATCCGATACTGAACAGTCAGCCGCCGCTTGATGCTTTCTGATGCAGCTTCAAATTGTTTCTTAAATAGAGATTCTTCCAGAAAGCTGATATCTTCTGGTTCGATTCCCATTTCTGTCGCGATTTCTTCTAAACTCTTTTCATGTAGCATTGGCGGTAACTGGCGATAGTCGCCAATCAATACTAATTTTTTGCCTTTGAGTGCAGGAATCAGAATTTCTGGAGGCGTACATTTACTTACTTCGTCAATGATGACTACATCAAAATTGGTAAATTCTTTGAAACCGTAGCCCGCTACTTGGCTGCAAGTAATGCCGATGACGTTGGCATTTTCGATGTAAACTTGCCTCAATTCGCTCTGATCTTGTTCGGAGGGGCTGCGGAGTTTTGCGATCCAATCTTGAGTTAGTTTCTCATAGCCTTTAAGATGGGATTCTTCTTGAATGAGTTGTTGGTGCCAAGCATCGAATTGTGTTTTGATTTCGTGCAAAAAGTTGAGATCGAATAAGCCGTTGGTGGGGATTGGTGGCTTTAGGCGATCGGGCATATTTTGCCATGCTGAATCCCACCATTTTCGCTCGGAAATTAAAGTGGGTGGTAGTTGCATTTGAGCATCTATTTCGCGAAGTTGACTTTGGGATTTTGACAGGTTTCTTTTGGCAACTTTTACACCACTTTTGCGGTTAGATGAGTTTCTGATAATGCTTTCTCGGACATTCGAGAGTACACCTAGAATATCGATAGCAGAACTCAAAATCTCAATTTGATTAATACGATTTTCCCAAGAGCGTACCTTTTCTGCTATTTCTGGTGCTATAGCTAGCATATCTGAAGGGGTTTGGATTAAATTTGCTAAAATACCTAATTCTTCTGGCACTTCTGGTAATTGAGCAAAGTTTTGCCAGAGAACGATCGCTTTTTTACACTTCATGTCAGCTTGGCTACG
Source organism: Oscillatoriales cyanobacterium (assembly GCA_004292745.1). GTDB lineage: Bacteria > Cyanobacteriota > Cyanobacteriia > Cyanobacteriales > Microcoleaceae > Microcoleus > Microcoleus anatoxicus. The sequence continues at coordinate 3,548 of RDXH01000031.1, forward strand.
ATAGCTGTCTATTTGTTGTTGATTGCCATAGCGTTCTATCTGTTCCAACGTTCCCTTGGCTGACTCAGCTTCAAACATGGGTGCGATCGCATCATTTCCATAAGACAATACAATCCGAGCATCGTCAATCCATTGAGGCAGATTATCCTGTAACCAAGCAGCTAAACCAAATGTCTCCCGTTGAGGAGGAACTAAACCAAGTTCAGAAGTCAGCTTAACTATTTCTTTAATCTTTGCCTTAAAACCTCGCACTGACTCCTCTAAAATTATGTAGGGTTTTAGACTCTCAAATAAATTAATTACTCCCACATCTTCCCAATTAATTGAAGATTGAGATATGAGCAATTCTAAACCGGGCAGGATATATTCAACAATTTCGCGTTGTTTAGCTTCCGCTTCTTCATAGAGACTTTCCTTAAGTCTACAATTTTCCTCTAACTCTGCCTTGCGCGATCGAAACTCCAACTCCTTATGACTTTCTTGTAACTTTTTCTCGGTTCGCAAATACGCATCAAACCGCTCGGAATTTGCTAATAAGTCATTAAAAAACTCTATATTTTCCCGCTGTTTTGCCAACCGCTTCTCGCAGTCATCAGCCGTATTTCTCAGCCAATTGCCAATTACTTTATCTTCCAAAAATGGCAAGCCTTCCTCTTCAACGCGCTCCGCACGGCCCTTTCGCAAAGCGCGGATAACAGGACTATGAATTAAGCGACTCAACGCATTATCAACAGCTAAATTTGCTTGAGAAGCAATTAAAGTCCTCCCACCCCGCAGCGCAACTTGATAGGAAATTTCAGCGATTACAGTCGTTTTTCCCGTTCCTGGTGGCCCTTGAATTAGCACTAAATCGGGTGCAGATAAAACGGCTTCTACGGCTGCAATTTGGTCATCATTTGCCCCAGATAACAACAAATCTTCTGGTTTCAGTTTAACAGTTTTTTGCGGGTTTCTTGCCTGAGAAGCATCGAAGAAAAACTCGCCTACATAGGGATTCTGAGCAATTCCCTTTTGCAAATCGTCTAAAGCTTTTTTCTGTCGCTTAATTTGAGTTAAATCTCCCGCAGCCTCGAAAGACAAAAAGCCTGTTTTCGGCAATTGATAGTTTCCTTCTCCTATTTTTTCTACTAACTCAGCATCCAGTCTCACCCGGATAAATCCCTTTGCTTTGTCAATCTCTTCAATAGATCCTAATAAAATTGCATTCCACTTTGCAGGCTGCGGGACAGATTCTCGCTCAGATTGGTTATCATCTTCCTCACGGCTTTCTTCAACTCGAACTACAAGTTTTATATCCTCATTTCTCGCCTTAGCTGCTCTTGTCCAGAAGTCATCTTGTTTGAGATAAATTCCTGATGATCTGTCTAGTTTTGCCTCAGATGCAGTTACCTCAAAAGTAATTTTACGGGTAGCAGAGCCGTAGTTATGACCGGAAAAATCTACGAAAAATTCTCGCGTCTTAGCAATCCGCTCTTCAATCTTTAAAAAGGCTTTCCAACCTTTTAACTGTTCTTCTGTTGGCACGCAATCCCCGCAAAATGGAACGGTTTGCATGAGATCTAAAGCTGAAATTGGCACTCCCGTTCGAGACTGGTGATTGAGGTGCAGACTTAGGGAGAAAAGAACGGAAAAACCATCACTACGTCCCCGTTCTGAAGCAACTAAACGAGCAGAAAGTAAGCGCAAGCCATCGGATCTGCCTTCTGTGACAAGAGCTAATAAACTTAATGTTTTTTGCCGTTTTTCCAGGATTTCTGGTAATTTTGCTGCTTCGATATCTGTGGCGATCGCCAGTTCCCATTTTTCTTCGCCCGGTGCTTCTCCCGGCCCTTTCCGGCGGACATAGAAAAGCCTGGGTTCGTCTCCGAGAATATCTGAAAGCAAGTCTTCGGCGCGATCGCGGCGATCGCTAAATTCAGCATCTCCTAAAAACCGATAGCCCCAATTTTCTTCATGATTATTGAGAGGTTCTGTTGCAGTTAGCGATGGCAAAAGAAATTGAGGGTTGCTGATTTGAGATGCTGTAACAATTGCCGAAACTTCTATTAAAAATTGCTGGTTAGATGCTTGCAAAATAATAGAGCCAGATAGGTTTGTTCCGGCGGGAATATCTTGGGAATTAAGGACGATATCTAGTTTCTGTAACCCGCAAGAAAGGTAAGGCTGCTGTACTTTTAACCAAGGTTGAGAGCAGGAAACTTTGCAGTCGCCGCCGAGTTGCAGTTGCTCGGTTTGCTGCAAGTATCGGTTGGTTTGGATTTCGCCGAAGCCGACGGCGGCGGGGATATCCCAGCTTACTCCCAGCCACTGGACGTTGGGAGCGCTTCCTAGACATCTTACTCTGTCTAAAACTGGCGCGGTATGCGGTGCGGCTTCGATCGCAATTTCTCCCGTATTCCCGCCGACATTCCGCTCGATGCTCAAGTTTTCGAGTTTCACGCCGGGGACTGCGATTTTCAAAACAGGTTCGTCAGTGGCAAAAATGATGGTGTTTTCTCCTTCCCCCCGCAGCACGATAGCTCTTTCAATGGTAAATGGCCCCTGATATTCCCCTGCTTTTAAAGCGATCTCATATCCATCTTTCACAATTGTTAAAAACTCACCAAAGTTGTTGGGATCGGCGGAGAAAGTGGGCATAGATTCTTGTGGGGGGCGATCGGGAAAAGTATTAATATCATTTTAACCATCTTAAATCCGCAGTTGCTCAAGTTTCACTGTCACCTTAATCCTCGATCGCACTTCGGCGCGCTTTAATCAAAAACTGATTAGCCTTTTCATAATCAGGGCGTTCGGGTAAGCGAGTTGAGCCAAAAGCGCGATCGAACTCTCGATGCAAATCCAGCCGCCACCGATTCACCTCATCCCAGGGTACTTCCTGATTGCGAATCGATAAAAGTTGCGATCGATAATCATCCACTCGAACCGGCACAAAACCCTCCTTCAATACCGTAATTCCCGACAACAACAACCGAATCAAGTGCATCGCGTGCTTCGAGCGAACTTCTCCTGTATTCCGCAAGTCTTGCTCCATTTTTTTAAATTGAGACAAAACATAGCCATTGTAAGTTTGATAAACCAGTTTGGACAGAAAGATTTCCCGAATGTCCAGCAATTCTTGTGCTATGGGAGAAACCGTTTCCACCAAAGGCGTATACAAACATTCCAGCACATTTGGGTTAGCTTTTAGTGCCACAATCAAAAACTTTTGCAGTTCCCAGTAACATTCATCATTTTGCTTGTTTTCCAACTGTTCTGGAATTCCATAAAGCGACCAATGAAGCATTGCCGGTGGCTGATAAATCCCGCGTCTGTCTGTATCAGATTGCTCGTTATCCAGCCCATAAGCTCTGGAACCAACAATGCAGCGGTAAATGACAGAATCATAAAGGTTATATTCTGCTAAAAAATCTCCTCCTGACTGCAATCCTTCGCTCTGAAACTGCTTGCGAATACTGAATTCATGTCGCCGTAAACTGATTTCTGTGCCGTCTGGGAGTTTGACTAAATATGCGTGAGAATTATCCGTAGGCGATTGAACGATGACACCTACTGCTCCTGGTTTCCAAGATTGATTAGTGGCGGGGTTTTTGACTTCAATTTTGGTGACAATCTGGGTTCCTGCGGGGATGATTAAGTTGAAATTTTGGGAAATATTGGCATTTGCCATGAGGGAACCTCCGGCGGGGGCGCGAGTTACAATGTTATTGTAGCATATGTGTAGTATAAAAGATGGGTTTTGGGCGATCGCCCAAAACTCCCCAAGCTACTGCTCTCCAGATTGAGCACAATAGCCCCTTGGCAACTGTTATAAAACTTTGCATTTAGCCCAAAGTAATGGTAGTAAGTTTTAAATGTTGTTTGTAAGGATTAAATCAAATGGGCAATACAGGATTTGAACCTGTGACCCCTTCCGTGTGAAGGAAGTGCGCTACCACTGTGCTAATTGCCCGTAGATAACTAATCTATCATACTATGTCCAGATTTGCAAGCACAATTTCCCGAAAAATTTAGTGGCACTCGACAAAATGCCCGATCGCACGCACAGGCATTAGTCGAGCCTAGCATCAATCAACCAACCACCAGCCCGCCGCTGGGCCGACAAATCGTACTACAACCCACCAAGCAACCAGTAAACTAATCCCGATCCAGCTTCCGCGACTTGTCCACTTCAAAAAATCTGCGCTTTGGGTTTTCGTGATCGGCAGCCAGGGATAGATACGTTCTTCTTCACCATACTTGTCGCCGATCGCCTGTTTGCGACGTTTAGATTCGCCCATAATCTTTGTCTACTAAATTAGATTTTCAATTGGATACTGAACCAAATTATACGCCAACAGGTCAAACCCGCCCCTAGGGTTTAATTTTTACCGTTTCCGGTAGTTAACAAAACCCGCTTTGCTAAAGGTTCTGGTACTTCCTGCAACCGATCGAATTCCCAGTGGAAAAAGCCGACTCCCATGGTTTGCGATCGCAATTCGACGATAGAATCCTGCATTTCTGCTAGCGGCACATAAGCTGTAACTGTATCCCATCCTTTCCAGTTTGATTTGCTTTCGTAGCCGAGAATTTGACCGCGGCGACCGCTCACTAATTGCAGCACTTTTGAGGTAAACTCCTTGGGAGCGTGAATCTCCACTTTGGCGATCGGCTCTAGCAACACCGATTCACACTTCGCCATCCCCTCCTGCATCGCCAAACGCGCCGCCTGCTTGAAAGCTTGTTCGGAACTATCCACGCTGTGATAGGAACCGTTTGTCAGTGTCACAGCTACGTCTACCACAGGGAAACCGAGGGGGCCGCGATCGAGATATTCGCGCACCCCAATTTCTACACCGGGAATGTACTGTTTGGGGACGACTCCACCGACGATGCGATCGCAGAAATTGAAGCCTTCTCCTCGTGGCTGCGGTTGAATGTCTAGGTAAACGTCACCAAATTGTCCATGGCCACCGCTTTGGTGTTTGTAGCGCCCGTGGATGGCTGATGCGGGTTTGCGGATGGTTTCTTTGTAGGGTACTTGTGGTAAGTGAGTTGTCATCGGCAAGTTATACTTGCGGCGCAATCTCTCTAAAGATACTTTTAGGTGAATTTCGCCTTGACCCCAAAGTATAATTTCGTGGGTGTCGCCGTGCTGTTGCCAAACTAAAGATGGGTCTTCTTCCAGGATTTTGGCTAGGGCGCTGGTCATTTTTACTTCGTCGTTGCGTTTTTCAGGCGCGATCGCCAAGGCGTACACTGGCGACAATATTTCGGCTTTTGGCAATGACTTGGTGCGATCGACTGTCAGGGTATCGCCTGTGTTTACGCCTTCTAGCCGTCCCAAAGCTACTATTTCCCCGGCCTTGGCATGGGTTAAGCTTTGGGTTTGCCAGCCGTTTAAACGGTACAAACCGTTAACTCGAATACCGTTCAAAGTTGCTCCATCTGCTAAGGTTCCCTGCCAAATTCTCACTAATGATAGTTTGCCACCCTGGGGTGTATAATAGGTTTTCAGGACTTGAACGGTGACTTTTTCATCACTTTGTATAACACCGCGCCTTTGGGCTGTTGTTTCTGGGGCGGGGGCTTCTCGCAGCAAAGCGGACAGTAATGGGCGCACCCCGAAATCTTGTTCTGCAATACCGATGAACACGGGAACGATTAAATCGGCACCCAATTCCATCTTTAAATCGCGGGTAATTTCTTCGGCGTCGGGGTTGATTTCTTCCAGCAATTCTGCAAGTAAATTATCATCAAAATTTGCTAATTCCTCCAGCATTTGTTGCCGCGCTTCGTTTTCTTGGGCTTTGAGGTGTTCCGGTAGCGGTACGGGATCGGCGGGGGCTCCTGGATGGTAGTGATAAGCTTGTTCGGTTACTAAGTCGATGAAACCGATGATTTTTTCGTTGTGTCCGATCGGATATTGGTGAGGTACGATCGGTCTACTAGAAATAGATTTGAGTGCGTTGATGATGTTGGTAAAGTTGCTACCGCAAGTCGTTTCGTCGGTACAAGCGCGGTCTATTTTGTTGACAAAAACTAGGTGGGGAATTTCCCAATCATCGAGGAATTTAAACAGCGGCGCGAGGGTGAGAGTTCGATCGGTCACGGGTTCGCAAACTACTATGGCTGCGTCTACACCGATGAGTGCGTTGAGGGTTTCTTGAGCAAATTCGATGGACCCTGGACAGTCAAGAAATGTGAAGCGGACATTTTCGTATTCTGTGCTCGCGGCGTTCACTTCTGTGCTCATTTTGCGATCGCGCGCTTCGGGGGAACTATCACCTATTGTATTGCCATCTTTGGCATTACCTTTGCGGGTAATTGCCCCCGTCACCGATAGCAAACTCTCCAGCAGTGCGGTTTTACCGCTTAAATAAGGGCCAACAATTGCAATGTTCCGCGTGGCCCCAATGACTTTGTGGTTCATATTGCCTCCGACTGAAAACAAGTTTTCAATTGCTCTAGAGTGGATTAAATTGAATCTCATCTTCTAGACTGTTTCTAGGTAATTTTTGATTGCACTCTAGAGCAATTTTAGATTTTGGTATGATTCAATACTTTTGACCCTAGCGTGTTTTGGGTGACAAAACAAAAATTGTATTTTTTCTTAATATTTTGATTTTTTAACCACAGAGAGCGCAGAGGAGGCGGAGAGGGGACTTATTATTCCTAGTTAGGCTGGATTTGATGTCGCTCTTGTTCTTATTTTGATTTTTTTTACCGCAGAGAGCGCAGAGAGCGCAGAGAGCGCAGAGGGGGACTTATTATTCCTAGTTAGGCTGGATTTGATGTCGCTCTTGTTCTTATTTTGATTTTTTTTACCGCAGAGAGCGCAGAGAGCGCAGAGGAGACGGAGAGGGGGACTTATTATTCCTAGTTAGGCTGGATTTGATGTCGCTCTTCCTCTGCCTCGCATTTCTCTAATTTCTCAGCAATCGCAAGCCGCTTAATGTTACTATTACTGTAGAGCCTTCGTGACCGATGACACCTAAAGGCATGGTAATATTTCCGAGAAAGTTAGCTGCTAGTAACAGCATAATGCAACTGAGTGCAAAAACAATGTTTTGTTTGACAACATTTTGAGCGCGACGGCCTAAAATAATTGCTTTTGCTAGCTGTTCCAATCGATCCGCCATTAATACGATATCCGCAGTTTCCAAAGCTACATCGCTGCCCGAAATTCCCATGGCAATTCCCACAGAGGCTTGAGCGAGGGCGGGGGCATCGTTGATGCCGTCTCCTACCATGGCGACGGTTTGATATTGTTTTTGCAGTTTTTGAATTACGGTTACTTTATCTTCTGGTAACAGTTCGGCATAGACTTCTTTGATGTCTAATTCGCTGGCTATGTATTGAGCTGTTTGCTGATTGTCTCCCGTCAGCATAATTATATGTTCTACGCCTAACTTGGTCAAGCGTTTGATGGTATTGGCTGCTTCGGGGCGGAGGGTGTCTGCTACAGCAATGATTCCCAACAGTTTATCGCCCAGACTCACCCAAACCACGGTTTTTCCTGCTGCTTGCAACTGCTGGCTGACTTGAGTTAACTCCCCAGTTGCTTTGACAAAATTAGCTTTACCAATTGAGATGATTTGGTTGTTGATTTTGCCGACAATTCCTTGGCCGACTTTGGCTTGAATTTCGGTGGCGACGGGAAGTGCTAATTGTTGCTTTTGGGCGGCTTGGACAATGGCAAGTGCGATCGCGTGTTCTGAGTAAGTTTCCAAAGCAGCGGCTAATTGCAACACTTCAGTTTCACTATATCCGGTGGCGGGGATAATTTGGATAACTTCCGGTTTTCCGGTAGTCAGAGTTCCTGTTTTATCAAAGGCGATCGCCCTGACTTTACCAATTATCTCTAACTGCGCGCCACTTTTAAACAAAATTCCCTGTTTCGCCCCATTGGCAATTCCCGAAAGTAGGGCGGGCATAATCGAAGCCATCAGCGCGCAGGGGGAAGCCACTACTAGGAAAATTAATGCCCGATAGATTGTATCTTCCCAATTCCAACCGAAAATAAATGGTGGCAAAGTTGCCAACAGCAAGCCAATAATCACAATAAATCGAGCATAACCACGCTCGAATTTTTCTACAAACATTTGAGAAGGAGGCGCTGCGGTTTGTGCTTGTTGTACCAGCATAATTACTCGCTGAATTAAACTGCTTTCTGGGGTTTTGTGAACTTCCACTTGTATCGCGCCGAAACCGTTAATTGTTCCGGCATAAACTTCATCGCCTGCTGTTTTTTCCACGGGCATAGATTCGCCGGTGATTGAGGCTTGATTTAGGCTGCTAGCACCTTCTACAATTATCGCATCGGTGGGAATTATTTCTCCTGGCTTGACTAAAATGCGATCGCCAATTTGCAATTTATCGATCGCAATTTCCCGTTCATCGCCATCAAGCACCACCCTAGCAGTATCCGCAGTCAAACTCATCAAACTGCGGATGCTGCGTTCAGTCCGCTGCATAGCATAACCTTCTAGGGCACCGCTAATCGCAAAGATTAAAATCAAAACAGCGCCGTCAACAATTAAATGATATTCATGCCGCCACAGCCCCAAACCGGCCGCCCCCAAAGCAGCCACAATCATTAGCAAATCGACATCTAATTCATGTTCTTGAAAAAGCGTCGTTAATCCTTCGCGGGCGCTGGAATAACCGCCGATGACATAAGCAGCCGGGAGGATGAATATAGCCAAGCCCAACCAGCCTAGTTGCAGCGCTAGGGAACCCAAAATGACCAGAATTCCGCAGAGGGTGGCGGTTAAAGCGTCGGGATGTTCTTCTGCTAACTGGGAGATGCGAGAAATTGAGATGGAATTAGGAGTCATTGGAAAAATTTGATTTGGTAGAATGACTCCTGTAGCCTAAACCTTGACATTAATGTCAATGTCAAGAGTAAAACCCAACAAAATTACAAAACTCCATAACTACACGAATAAACGGAGGCCCCGGCGGTTAGAAACCGTAGAGTTTGCGGGCACACAAACAAACAGAGGCCCCGGCGGTTAGAAACCGCGGCTACACAAACAAAGTCCGCCTCCGCGGACTGGGATACCTGATTATTTCAACCTGCTTTCGGCAGGTTTCGTCTGTGTAGACGCGGTTTCAACCGCCGAGTCTCAACCACCCAGCCTCTTCTTTGAACTAATGCCCAAATACCTAACAATCAAACAACTTACAGAAGCAGTTCAAGGTGCTGTCACCCCCCGGATGGTGAGACATTATCACTCCTTGGGGCTGCTTTCTACCGCAGTGCGATCGACCTCTAACTACAGACTCTACACCCTCCGCGATGTGCAGAAACTGCAAAAAATTGTCGCACTCAAACAGCAAGGTTTTCAGCTTTCCCACATCCGCAAATTGTTAGAAACTGATGGGGATGCTTCCCCTGATGCGCTGATGGCGACTCTACAGCAACAGTATCTTTCTGTTACTGGGCAGATAGTTCGACTCCGACAAACGGCTTTAGCGCTGGAAGGTTTGCTGGGGCGGGATCTCTCCTGTCAAGCGGTGCAAGGGGAAGCATTGGCGGAAATGAGGCTGTTGCAGGTGGAAACTGAGGGGGGACTGGGTGAGTTGGAACAACTTTGGGAGAGTTGGGATGCTGTGGCGCATTCTCACCCGGAGAATTTTGAGGAATCTTTGCAGCATTTGTTGCCGGATTTGAGCGATCGCTCTGAAATTGAGGTAGACTTGCTTTCAAAACTGGTATTAGCTAGTGGTGATTGTTCCCTATTGCCGTTTGTGAAGTTGAGCGAAACTGCTATTCAATCGGCACGGGAAACTTTAAAAAAGGGCTGTCAAATTGTGGCTGATGTGTCGCCAGTTTGTGCTGCTTTGGATGCTACTAGGTTAGCACAGTTGGGAACAAGTCTTGTCACTTTAATTGACGATCCACATATTAATGCTGCTGGGGAAGCGGAACAAGAATTTTGGCGAAAAAAAGCATGGTTTGAACAGTTGTTGCAAGTGGAAAAAGGATGTATATTGGTGATAGGATATGCGCCTTCTGTGTTAATGGCTGTCTGTGAGGCGATCGAGCTAGGGAAACTGCAACCGGCTTTGGTGATTGGTCTGCCGATCGGTTTTAGTCATGCTCCAGTGGCGAAACGGCTTTTAGTGCGATCGGGTGTTCCTTATATTACGACTGTGGGGACTTTTGGCGGTGGATTGTTGGCGGCGGTGGCTTTGAATGCTTTGGTTGAATCTTTGATTGAAAAGCCGAATTGTCATTGTCATCTCAAGTAAAAATTACTTGGGTGCATCTCTATTTTGCAAATATATTGGTATGGGCGAAGCATGACCGCAGACAATTTATTAGTGATAACCAGAGATTTACAGCGGTCATGCTTCGCCTATGCAAAATCGGGATGCTCCCAATTACTTTCGACAAATCCCAAAATACAATCGAACCCGATTACCATTTCCCCAAAGCCCCCCACACCATACCCGAAACCACCCCCCAAATCGCCCCCAAACCCGAACCAACGATCGCCCCCGCCACAGGAGCAAAATCTCCCACCACCCCAGGGTTGATAGCCGGAAACACTAACGACAAGCCCCCACCCAACACCATACCGACGATCGCCCCCAAGAAACTGCCCCAAATCCCTCCCAAAAACCCCCCTCTCACCCCCGAAGGCTGAAACGACACCGGCAACTTCGGCGCAAACCCACAAAAACCCAACAAACTCCCAGAAACCGTACCACCAAGGGAACCCACCCCCGCCGCCACCATCGCCACCACCAACAACAAATTCGCAAACTCATTCCCCGGAGTCATCGTCCCACTATATTGCTGCCAAACCACCAACCCCGAACCCAAACAAACACCAGCCAAAGTCCCCAAAAACGCCCCCCAGACCGCCCCCAAAAACGCTCCCCGCCGGCCCCAAACTCTCCCCATCGGCACTATCAGAGGAGGCTTAAAACTTGTCCAAACCAAGCCCCAGACAATACCCACCCCCACACCAGACCAAATTCCTCGGCCGATCGCCGGATTCTCACTAATCGCCCCAAACACCACACCCCCGATCGCCGCCAACACAAAAGCCCCCCACAAAGTCCCCACCAAAACACCCACCCACTTCCGCAAAATCTGATTCGGAGGTACAGCCAAAATGCCCCAAATCATCCCAAAAAAAGCGCCCCAAATCGAACCCACAAAAATCGCCCCCAAAATCGCCCCACCACCTGATGCGATCGCCGAAAATACCCCCGCCACCGCCGCCAAACACAAACCGCCCCAAACACCACCCCAACCTGCATCCTGAAATACCCGTTCCAACTTGCTAACAGGTACTGTCGCAGGCGGAGTCCGAGAAGACATCGGCATCGGCAACAGTGGCGGCTGGTATTGACCTAGAGACCGTGGCAGTCCCGTAGAAGGCTGTTGTCTGGATCTTGCGGTCTCCCGTACAACAGCGGGGGGTTTGGGCTTCTGACGCTGATTTTTCGCAGGCTGCAAGTTCACTCCGTTGCGGACTGCTTCCCGCGAGGGGAATGGATCGCGCCCTCTGAGCAGTTTTGCCCGATCGCACCAAGGACAGCGATTGAGATGATTGCCGTATTTATGTTGATTATTTTTGCTGCAAGTAATTAGAGCATCTTCCGCTTCCCGCAGCGCATTTACCCAAGTTTTGGCATCCGGGCGCGCCAAAGGACTGGTGTGCCCATCCTCAAAACAGCGGATAAACATCTGTCGCAGTCGGGGATGCAGCATTTCCCAAGCTGGTGCTGCGGGCATGGGGCGATAGGGAATTCGCTTGGTGCCAGAGGGGAAATGGCCCGATCGAATTCTCGCTTCTAAGGGCGGCGGTTCATCCGTACCGAGATAAACCCCCGAAAACGGGTGCGTACCTTCCATCAGTAGTTGAAAAATCAGCACCGCTAAGCCGAACAAATCATGTTCTGGGGCTCTGTCAATATCCCGAAAAGTTTTTCCCTGCAATTCCGGTGGTGTAAACTCTGGCTTCCCCACGGGACACCGATAAACGTAACCTGTATAGGGATCGCGTACTTGAAAGGAATCCGTATCTACCAAGGTTACTAAAGCTGTGTCGGTGACGAGGATATTCGACTCATTCACATCGCCGATCACGTAACCCCGTACATGGAGGGCGTTGACGGCGGCTGCCAGATTTCGGGCGGTGCGATGCAGGTAAAGATAGTTAAATAGCGGTTTTTGTTCGCGACGGGTTTTGGGAGTGTAAAAAGTGTGAACTGGCGATACCTTGGTGACGCGGGGCATCACAAAACCGACGATTTTTTCTCGCCCGCCCACAGTATGCAGTAAATCCAGTGGCCAAGCAATTGAAGCGTGTCCCGGTGCGGCGATCGGCGCATCTGGTGGCATACTGAACATGACTGTGAGTTTGTCGCCGTCTTCTTCTGTCGGTCTGTGATAAATTTTTGCTACCAGGGACTGGTCTTGGGGGATGGGATAGATGCGACCTTCACCTCCACTGGCGATCGCCGTGTTAGTGTCGATCGCGATCAGTTGTCCGCTAAATTGCCGCTGCAACTGCATAGAATTCCATATATATATCGATTCTATCGATTTGAGATTTGGGATTTGGGATTTTTGATGGAAGCACTGACCCCACTGATAAATTTATTAACAGGCTCTTGAGGCCTATTCCACAATACTGCATTATTTGTTTTCTAGTTTTAGTTTAATTGATTTTCTCTCTCCTCTACCAGTTCTGCCACTGCTGTTTTGATAAAATTATTAACTAGCCAGTCGCGGGTGCGCGAGAAATTACTGCCCAATTCCAGGTACTGATTGCCTAATTTGGTCTTGAATTCTTTGGGGAAAATCTCTTTGGCCACTAACATTTTTTTCCAGTGAGTTAGATCGCTGGCATTCCCTTCGGGAAAACGGTGGTACAAATAGTCAAATGCGATCGCCTCTAAAATTTCTCCACCCAGGATTCGCCTCCGTTTCACAGCTATTTGTGGCGAAATTTTTGTCCCTTCAATTAGATCGCTTTTTTGACTAATCTTCTCAACAACTGCTTTGCTAATGAAATTCTGAATCAGCCAGTCGCCCGCACGCAAAAAATCGCGATCGCACTCCAAGTAAATCGCCCCAAAAACAGCCTCAAAAGTTTCCCCCAGAAATCTCTTGTACTCACTTTTTTCTGTTTCTTTCCCATGAACACTCTGCAAGCTAAGTTCCTGCAAACTCAAACTAATCGCAAATTCCGATAGTTTGTTCTTGTCTAGTAACTGAGATTTTAAATTTGAGATACAATCTCGATCGAGCTGAGGATATTGGCGGTATAGATAATCGGTAACAACCGCACTCAAAATCGCGCTTCCTAGGATAGCCAGCCTTTTGTACTTGACATCTCGATCCACTGACGAGTCAAAAGATGTGCCTCGCAAATCCTTCGTATCGCCACGGTGAGTCAAGGCTATTTCCAGTAATTGTGTTTTCTGAAAGTTAGAAAAGCCGATCGCTATTTTGATAGCCTCAACATCTATACTGGTAATCCTGTCAACTTCTAAATCTTCTGCTGCCACTTTTCCCCATTCTGCCAACCAATCTCCACCAGCATCATCCACATACAAATCTACAAAATTTATCCCATTTTTCATCCAGTCATCCTGCATTTTTCGGGCAGATTCCAGTTTTTCCAACACTTTTTGTAAACTTTTTTCAACAGTCGTTGTGCCTTGTGCTGTCATGGTGTTATTTTTGATCGAATTTTAAGGTTGCTATACTATCGGGCTAGGGAAATATCTAGAGCTTCACAAGCGTCCATTCATAGCAAATATCTGAGTTACCCTCTGCTAGGACGCTATTTTCTTTTCCTGGACGCAACAACCGGGTTTCTTAAACTCATTGCATCATTTGAAATTCATTAGCAGAACGAGAAACCTAGTTTTTTTCCCGTTTAATTCGTAAGTCCTGTGTGCCTAATCGCTGTTTCCAGCGGCTAGTTCCTAGGTTGGACTTAAAGCCATCTTATTTTGTTTTGTCTAAATTAGATTTTTTGAGCCCGGAAAGGCAGAGAATGCTGAGGAATAGCCGACAGAGAAATATTCACATTTTTTCACAACTTTTTTTAACAACATTTACGCGGCTCCCTTCTGGATTCTAGGAAAATTTTAGGTAAGTCCCCGGCTGTAAATTATCGCTGTTGTATAATGCCATGTTAACTAATCGAACTACCGAATTTTCAATACTTGGATTGTAACTTAAAAATAATCCTCTGTCAATCCCCCATTCCTGAAGAGTTTTTTGCCAATTATCATATTTTTCTTGCGAAAATTCATCCGAAATACTGGTGATTTGTATACATAAAGGCTGATGTTCCCGGCTGCTGACTATGGAATCCGTAGCCATCGAAAGATCGGCTATATAACGCTGTATAAAAGAAGTATCTTCTCGCTGCTGAATGTGAGTTATTATCGATTGCAGGATCTGCTCGTCAGCCGGATAAAAGTCTCCAGCCATTAATTTTTTCTTCCAAATATGAAATTTGCGATCGGTTTCACTCAGCCATTTAGGAAAGAGATAGCTATACCAATATCTTTCCGCAGAAGTCATTAACTCAAAGGCCGCTTGTTGCGCTGCTTCCGAAGGTAGAGATTTGACAGCCAACCAAACTTCGGAATCACTGACAAGCTGTAGCAGAAAAGCCATCACAAATTTTTTGGCAGTTAGCGAACCGGGTTTGACATCTTTTACCCAGCGATAAATTTCATCCAATCTTCTCGCCAAACTCGGATCTATTGGATATGCTTCGCTAATTAGGGATTTGAGTTGATCCTTAATCTCTTGTGCTTGCAAGTGATGACCTACTGTTAAACGGGAGCATAATTGTTGACAAGTCGATTTTATTATAGAACCGCTACGTTGAACAGATGAGACTTCTTGCCCAAATCAGAATCGCTTTTTTAGCGCAGATGAACGCCCACCGACGCAGATAATTTCTTACTACTGCGGACAAACTTAATAAAGTTTTACAAGACTCACTGTTGCAAGATGTCTACTGTTAATTTTCTGGTGCTTGCGAACTCAAACAACTTGCCAACAATAATGTTAAGTCATCATCGGTACGTTCGGAAACGCGCGGCGATCGCAAAAAAGACTCCAACTGCTGTTGTGCATCAGACTCATCTTGAACTTGAGCAGAAAATCGAAACAGGGGTGCAAAAAATGGACCGTGGGGTACGCCTTCGGGGATTTTCAGGGCTAGCATTTGCAAACCGTCGGAAAACACAGCTAAATGCGCCATTTTTTCCCGTCGCACATGAAATTGTGCGGTTTCTATGGCGTTGGGGGAAATCAAAAAAATGGTTTCATTGATATATTCACCACAGGGAGGTACTGTCAGGGCGATCGCACTTCCTTGATTATCACCCGCCACGGCCGCACCATCACCGATTTGAGCAACGGCGATTAATTCGGGTGTAGCCACCACCGCAATTAAAGTGCAAGCTAAATCTCTAGCCCCCACTCCCCGCGCCGCGGCTTCTGTTTCCACAGCCGCCCGTGCGACTTGAAGTGCGGATGTCAGGAATACTTGCCATTGGCTGTCATCTTCAGGTAGCATTTCTGATTGCCCACAAATTGTTTCGACAACTGCTTCCACGGCAATTTTAGCACCTACTTCTGCCAGTGTTGCCGAACCCGCACCATCGGCAACACTGGCCGCCAAAACACCATTGGGCAACCGCCGCCAGCAGTGGGCATCTTGACAAGGTTGCGATCGCTTGGAGTGACTCGTCCCCATCACCGATGCCGCTACCACTTGCCACTTTGTCATTTGTTCTGTCATTTGTCAGTTATCAGATGTTAGTAGTTAATTGTTAGTAGTTAATTGTTATAGCCTTTCTCAGAAAGATGAGGTACTCATGGGCATAGGGCATAGGGCATAGGGCATAGGGCATAGGGCATAGGGCATACCTCACCACGCTTGAGAAAAACGGTTCCCCACCCCGGAGGTGGTAAGGCTACTTGTTCATCAATTTTTGAGTGAGAGACTCGCTGCATACTAGCTGAAAGCCAAATAAACATCTCCCTAAAATCCAATCCTTTTAATTTTACAGGAGTCCGTTCCACAATTTCGGCGAGACGGGCAATATTAGCACCTTCGACTCCTACCGCAAAAAAAGCAACGCGCTTGTTAGTTTCTTCCTCTTTAATCCGCCGTGAAGCGATGTCTACAATATCGTCCGATTCGCCTTGGGGTTCTCCATCAGTAATCATAAATACCCACGGCCGATAATAGGTAATTCCGTTGTTGCGATATTCCGATTTGCGGGCGGCGATTAAATCTAGCGCTTGCTGAATACCTGCACCCATGTGAGTTTGTCCTTGGGCTTTCAGCAGCGGTGTCTCGAATTGGTCGGCCGTCACGAAATCCTGCACAACTTTGATATGATTGTCAAAGGAAATAATCGCGACTTCGACTCGCTTTTTTGCCAATTCATCTTTAATCAGATCGTCCCTAAAAGTTTGCAGCCCTTCATTCAAGGCATCTATAGGAGCACCTTGCATTGAACCGGAGGTGTCCAACAGGAGGACGCAGGGACAACGCGGCTCAGGGTTTTCGGCAAATTCTACGGCTTCGTCTAGTCTCATGGTTCGCGATTGACCTTGGAGTGGCTGGATTTTTTGGTTTGCTAGTTTCTAGCCTAGCAAGTTAGCAACCTATGGAACTGAAATTGCTATGGCGATCGCATTTTACCATTAGTGGGAAATATGAGGTCAAAGATCAAAAAGGCCCTCATCCGAGTTCATCGGCCGTCAAAAAAAGTAAATCCAGCCCTTCGACCCTTCGACTCCGCAGTTGGGCTAGTAGAGTCGAAGGGCACTGCTACTGACTGGTGAGGGGGAATGGGGAATGGGGAATGGGGAATGGGGAATGGGGAATGGGGAATGGGGAATGGGGAATTGGAATTAACACCAATTACCAATCACCAATTACCAATTACCAATTACCAATAACTAATATGAAAAATATTTCCGAACCAAAAAAAATTAGTGCTTGGGATTTCAAACCTTGGTGGTGTCAGCCTTGGTCGATTCTTTTAACAGGAATTAGTCTGATTACTGGCAGTTGGTTTTTATTTAAAACTGTTTGGATTACAGTTATAGTGGCTATACCATTATTAGCGTGGATGGGTTTTTTCTTGTTAGTTTGGCCGAGACTCATGCTGTCAAGTGGTATCCTGGAAAAATACCAGGAATCAGCAGGAAATGAATAGCCACTCTAGGTAAAATTTTTTGGTATAGATAAGATATATCCTATTCAATGCGAGCAGGAACTCAACTTTGAAATTCAGCAATTCTTCTGACAGCTTCTGCCAAAATTTCCGGTGATTCAACTAAGGCAAATCGCACATAGCCTTCTCCAGATTTGCCAAAGCCGGCACCGGGGGAAGCTGCAACTCCTGTGCTTTCTACTAACTCAGTGCAAAATTTCACGGAATCTAAAGCCCCTTGTTTTGGGAGTTTCGCCCAAACGTACATGGTGGCGGGGGGTAATGGTACTTCCCAGCCAATGTCTTGTAAAGCATGGACGAAGGTATCCCGTCGTTGTCGGAAGGTTTCTACACTGGTTTTAATGGTGTCCTGGGGGCCAGTTAATGCAGCGATCGCTCCATTCAAAATTCCTTGGTATTGATTGAAATCTACGGTGGCTTTTACCTGTCGCAGTGCTTCAATGATTTGGGCATTGCCGATCGCGTATCCGACTCGAAAACCACCCATATTGTACGACTTCGAGAGTGTAAAAAACTCGATGGACACGCTTTTATCTGGATCTGCCTGAAAAATAGACGGGGCCATCACTTTTCGATACTCCTCGTTACCTGGAATATCCTGGTAAGCCTGCTGCTTTGGCTCTGCCTCTATGCTAGAATTGCGATCGTCAAAAACCAAATCCACATAGGGGAAATCGTGCACCAAAACCAGCCCGTTTTCCAGACAAAAAGCGACGGCTTTCTCAAAAAAGGCTAAAGGCGCGATCGCAGTTGTCGGATTATGAGGATAACTCAAAACCATCATCTTCGACTGAGCTAAAACAGGTTTGGGAATATCATCAAATACTGGCAAAAACTGATTTTCTACCAACAACGGCATCGGATAAATTTGCCCGCCAGCCAAATAAACACCACCCGCATGGGAGGGATAACCCGGATCGAGCAACAAAGCAAAATCTCCGGGGTTGAGTATAGCTAAAGGCAAATGGGCCGTGCCTTCTTGGGAACCAATTAAAGGCAGCACTTCTGTTTCTGGATTGACAGAAATCCCGAATTTTTGTTGATACCAAGTCGCCGCTGCTTCCCGAAAAGATTTCGTCCCGTTAAACAGCAAATAGCCGTGGGTGCTGGAGTCAGACAGAGAAAGTGCGATCGCCTCTGTAATGTGAGCAGCAGTCGGCAAATCGGAAGAACCTAGAGACAAATCAATCACATTTTTACCGGCGATTCTCGCTAGAGATTTCGCCCAATCCATATCGGCAAATACATTAAATTGTAGAGGTTGTAAGCGATCGGCGAATTTCATATTTTTATCAATTAATTTGGTAATTTTAGTTCCGGTAGATTCGATTTTACTATATTGTTTGTTTCCAAAATCAATGGTTTGTGAAACCAGCCTCTACAACAATTTTTCCAACCGCCTAATGCGATCGCGAAAATTTCTTAAACTCGCGCTTCTGCCTAGATTTGTACTTTGAGCTACAAACTCGGCTATCATTTCAACAATTGGTAATCCTGGAAAAATTGGGCTACTTGGGAATGCAACATATCTCCCATCTTGCAGTACATTAATTTGCAATTGATTATTTTCATACCGCCACAGTTCAGGAACTTGTAAAGCTTGATAAGCATCCAATTGCGTTTTGGAAGTGACATCGATTTCAATTGCCAAATCAGGAGGAGGATCTACTGTTAAATCCACCCGCCGTTTCCCTCTCATTTGCTGATGGTTTTCAATATAGAAACACTGATCTGGTTCCACACCGCTTTTTTGGGTTTCTCGTTTAAAAGTCGTGGAACCAAAGCACTCGCAATCTATTTCTAATTCTTCTAGCAATATTTTCACCATATCACCAATTAGTTCTTTATCTACCTCATGTTCTGGTAAAGGCATCCGAATCTCCAATGTTCCTTGGCTATAAGCTAAGCGCGCGGATCGAGCTTCGCCCATTTCTACTAAAATTGCTTCAAATTCTGACCAACTAATATCGTGTAGCAGCACTCGCTGTCCTAGGGGAATATCGAGCTGTCTGAGCTGAAGTGTTACCATAAGATTTTACAAGTGCGATCGGACCGTGGCTATAGTTTTGTATATAGCCTTTATCTACTGAGTTCATCAACGAGTATATTGCCTTGGGTAGAGCGGGTTTGACCAATAATAATTGCCTAAAACAGACCATCTCATAAACCCGCACCCATCCAAGGACAAATATCTCAACCTTCAAAACTTTCTAAATTAGCCTCTAACAAACTTGTCAATTTTTGTTTAGTAATAGCTCCCTCATGAGACATCACTAATTCAGAATTTTTAAACAGCCTGATAGCAGGGACTCCTTCTATTTTATACTGTTTGACAGTAGCTGGATTGGGGTCAATTTCCATTTTAACCACTTTCAGCCGATCGCTGTAATTGGCTGCGATCCAGTCTATCGAAGGCGATACCAGTTTGCAAGGGCCACACCAAGCAGCCCAAAAATATGCAAGCACTGGCTGCTCTGCTTTCAGGACTTCCGTTTCAAACTTTTCGTCGCTAATGACAATTACACTGTTGCTCATGGTTAAAGAATTATTTTGCCTATTTATTGCTACAGCATTGGATCGGTGAAATTTACACAAACTTACTTTCACAGCTTCCCATGACTATTACCAATTTTAAAACATCCTGTCCATTATGGAACGCAAACTGAGGACTGGAAACCGATGACTAATTCTGTTTGGCGTTTAATTCCGCTGCTGGAAGCTTCTGGTACGGTGCAGATGGCGATCGACCAATGGCTCCTGGAACAGCATCTGGCGGGCAAAATTCCGCCAACTCTACGATTTTATACGTGGGCACCAGCGACAATTTCTTTGGGCTATCACCAACGCCGATGGCCAGACTTTTGGGAGCAGCTATCTTGGCGCGGAATGTCTGTAGACTTAGTACGCAGACCAAGCGGCGGGCGGGCTGTTCTCCACCAGGGAGATTTAACTTATGCGGTGGTGGTGTCGGGATTAGCGGGGAGTCGTCTCCAAGCTTATCAGAATATCTGCCAGTTTTTGATTGAAGGTTGGAAGGCGATGGGTGTGGATTTGCACTACGGGGAAGCCGGACGAAATTACATTCACAATCCTAATTGTTTTGGAACTGCGACGGGTGCAGATTTAGTTACACCTGATGGTTATAAGTTAATTGGTAGCGCCCAATTACGCAGGGGCGATGCTATTTTGCAACACGGTTCTATGCGTTTACAGCCGGATTTTGATTTGTTTTATCAAGTTTTTGGAGAAGAATTAATTACCATGAAATTACCTCTAGCTCAAGAGGGAAATGATTTGATGGAAACTGTTATTGAAGCTTTGAAAGTGGCTGCTTGTCGTTGTTTTGAAATACATTTGGAAGTGCAACCACTTTCTGAACGGGAATGGTTGGAAATTAGATCGATTCCGGTTGCACTGTTATAGCAATATAGCAACCACCAAGATGGTTAGGAATTTTGCGATCGCTGAGCGTAGTCGAAGTATTCAATTCGACTCCGCTGAGCACTTCGACTCCGCTGAGCACTTCGACTCCGCTCAGTGGACCTAGGGAGCATCCCGATTTTGCATAGGCGAAGCATTACCGCAGACAATTTATTAGCGATAACCAGAGATTTACAGCGGTCATGCTTCGCCCCTACGAATATATTTGCAAAACGCAGATGCACCCGTGGACAATAAACTATGGCTGTGGTTTCATTGGAGCTCTAGGCTGTGGAGCGCTAGGCTGTGGAGCGCTAGGCTCTGGAGCGCTAGGCTGTGGCTCTATTGGAGCGCTAGGCTCTGGAGCGCTAGGCTCTGGAGAGATTTCCACGATCGGCTCTGTGGCAATTTCGCCCAATTTTACTGAATCTAACAAGCTGGCCCAATCGGCAGTTAGTTTTGCATCATTGGGATTAGCAAGGCGAGCGGCTGCTAAAGTGCTCAGAGCATCTTGCCAAATCCCATTCTGAGCATAAATAAAGGTTTTTTCTCGCACATCAGCCTTCTCTAACTTACTGCGGATATCTGCACTGAGTTCAACTCGACCCACAATACCTGTTTCGGATACATCAGCAGATCTGTCTTGAGCGTCGCAAATCAATGCCACAAACCAACGGTACTTTTTGCCTACTTGCAAGGGCGACATATTGCCATTGGCGGGAATACTCACACCTGTTACCCCTGATGAATTGTTGATTTTTAGGGTAGTTTGATAAATCTGCTTCCCGTTTTCATCTTGCAGGACAAACTCGGCTTGTGGTGCATCTGTTTGAGGTAAGTAGAAAAAGAATACAGGATATTCTGAGACAGTTCGTGTGATTTTATTTTCTGGTACTAAGGCGGTGAGGTCTATCTTACCCTTGACACATGGAGCTGCTGTGCGGGTTACTCTTTGTGCATCGCCGGATACCGCATCGTCAGTAGGTTGAACGAACCGCGGTCCTCCCGGTTCAGTCCCTGGTTTCCCTGGAGTGGAGGGAGCCACCCGCGGCCCTCCCGGTTCAGTCCCTGGTATCGTATCTATCTTTGGAGATACCTGCCCCACCACTGCGAATTGGGAAACATCAAGTGTGGCTATCAATAGCATGGAGCTAACGGATGTGAGATTGAGAAGAAACTTAGTAAATCTTTTCATTTGATTCATGATTTGTTGATGGATATATGCTGTCCTTTTATTTGTTTTTTGTTCCCAAAACTCGGTATACATTAACTTTTTGTTCCCTACCTTTCAAGGGTAATGGTCCCCAAGATTCTACTTCAAATTTATCTGCCAGATGCAGCAAGGTTTCTTCTGCAATCAATATTCGGCAAGTGTCTTCTTGTCGATCTTTTTCGCAACTTTCCAGCCGAGAGGCAATATTTACGCTGTCGCCGATCACTCCATATTCTAAACGGGTTGTACCTCCCAAACTACCGACCATCACAGGCCCTGTAAAGATGCCTACTCGCATTTTTGCCGACGGTAAACCCCGATCGAGCCAATTTTGATTCATTTGTGGTAAACGAGAACTGATGGCTAGGGCGCAAGAGACGGCGAGGCTAGCATCTTTGGCAATTTCTTCGGGAGTTGTGCGGGGAATCGGTACACCAAATACTGCCAGCATTCCATCTCCGGTAAATTTATTAATCACACCTTGATGTGCTTGGACTTCTTGAGCCATGGCGGATAAATACTCATTTAACCAACTCATTACCACTTCTGGTGGTAGTTTTTCCGAGATTGTACTAAAACCCTGTAAGTCGGTGAGGATGATAGTAGCAATAACTTTTTGGCCTGGTAATAAACCAGATTCTAGTAAATGGACGCGCTCTTTCCAAAGAGCATTGGCGATCGCAGGTGAAGTTTGTTGTCCTAATAATTTCATGACAATCCCTTGCTGTTGCTTCGACTGCTCGTACTTATAGGTGACTATGACTCCTGCTGTGATTAAAAGTGCCAGACTAGGCGCCACCAGAGGTATCCATCCCTGTTGTATAAATAGCCAAAATGTGAATCCGAATAACGAGCCGCAAGCTGCGATCGCGCTTCCCATCAAACTCAGGGAATTTTCCAGCCGCCAAGCTAAACAGCCACCGACAGCCCCCCAACCCACAATCCAGCATATTTCTTGCCATTCATCCCAATACCAAAATAGCCCTTTACCGTCTAAAACTGCACTGAGTATTTGGCTAGTCGCCGTGGCATGAATTAATACCCCTGGCATCCGGCGATTTCCACTGGCAGTAGCGCTGTAAGGAGTGTAAAAGATATCTTTTACGGTTAAGGCTGTCACGCCGATAAGGACTATTTTACCTGTCACTAATTTGGGGTCAACTTTGCCTGCCAATACCTCAGTTAGTGTCACGGTATTTGCTATCTTTTCAGCAGAGCGGTAATTGAGCAGAACTTGATAGCCTTGGGCATCAATGTTATGATAACCTCCTGAGTTAGTTTCTAACTGGGAAAATACTGTTTTACCGACCTGTATTTCATTTTTTTCGGTGAGTTTACCCTCAATATTTTTACTTTTAAAATAAGCAAAGGCTAGCTGCATTGACAATGAATTTAGTGTTTTTTCACCATCGCCAGCAAACATCAAATTACGACGCACTCTACCGTCTGGATCGATAACTAAATCATTAAAGCCTACCCGATTTTCGGGTATGTTAGGAGGTGGTGGTGCTCGATCGTACTTGGAGTTACCTATGAAGGTAATGGGGATTAATTTCGGGTTTTTCAGTTGAGTTACTAATTCGGCATTTCCCGGTTCGTAGGGAGTATTGCGAATTAGATCTATCCCAATAGCTGTAGGTTCAAAACGGTCAATTTCGGCGATCGCTTTGGCTAAAGTGCGGTCGGAAATTGGCCATTTACCAATATTATTAATGTCTTGTTCGGTGATTGTTACTACCAGCAACCTTGGGTCAGCGCCCGCATCTGGACGCAACTGAACCATGAGGTCGAAAGCATTTAATTCCCATGCCTGTAACCAGCCTAATTGCTTGACTGCCCCTAGGCTTGCTGTAACGGCTATGCAGGTAATAATCAGAGGTTTGAAGTCAGCGAAGGAGCAGGAATTAGTTAACTTTTTCCAACTCCAATCTCTCTGCTTCAACTGATGATGAAATTGCTGCAAAATTTGGGGCATAATATTCTTTTTGTCAACTATCATTGAAAAATTGCACCACATCTTGATTTTTCATAAATGCCCCTGATTAATGCCCAATTTTTAGTTGTCCTGTGCGGTTTTGGCGATCGCACTTAATTGCAATCCCTGGGGATAGCTATTTTCGGCTTTGCAGCGCTTGATTTCGGCTTCGGAAATGCTGGGTTTGAGGTGTTTTGCCAAAATTTTCATCACGTCACCGCGATCGATCGTCCCCACCACTGAACCGATGGGCGAGAGGACGATGATTCGGGCCAGTTGACGGCATTCCATAGTGCTAATTACTTCGGCTAGGGATGCCTTTTCGGAGACTGTGGGGTTTTTTTCCAGGGGTTTCAAAATTTTGTGCAGAGTCTGCATTTGCCACTGACTGCGTTCTGTGAAGCGGATATCGTCGATCGACACTAAACCTAAATCCCGTCCATTGGCTGCTGCAACGTAAAATGGTAATGGATTTACTTCTAACAAATATCGATCGGCAAATTCTCGCAAGGTTGAATTTGCATCAACTACTCGAAATTCATGACTCATAACCTCAGCAGCTTTAGTTTTTACCAAGGCTTCTTGCAAGGAAACAAAACGGCTGTAAGCCTTCGCATTACGGATGGCAAACCCGCCGATTAGTGCAATCCACAAACCTCCGTACTCCCGTGCTAGGAAGCATAAAGTTAGCCCAAAAGCCACGGCTAACCAACCTAAAACTTGTCCGATTTTTGCCGCCCAGCGAACACCCGTAAATCGAGAACCAGTGATTTGCCAAATTGCTGCTTTTAAAACCTGTCCTCCATCTAGCGGCAAACCAGGAATTAAGTTAAATAATCCCAAAACTAGATTGATTTCTGCTACCCTTTCTGTGACTATGGCTAACAAATTTGTTCGTGGCAGAACTTGAGAACCTAAACCAAGGATTAAAAACAGTCCGAAGCTGACGAGAGGGCCAGCGATGGCTACTTGAAAAGCTTGACCGGGAGTTTTTGATTCCGAGTCTATGGAGGCAACTCCACCAAATAAGAATAGGGTAATAGAATTAACTTTAATACCTTGGGACATGGCCGCCAAGCTGTGTCCCAATTCGTGCAGCAGTACGGAACCAAACAGCATCAAAGCTACGGCTAATCCGGCACTCCACGCCAAGGCTGGCCCCCACAAACTGTAACTGCTAGCATAGGCGCGGGTTGCTAGGGCTAAGATTATAAACCACGAGTAATCTAAAAACAGCGGGATGCCAAATAAGGAGCCGACTCGCCAACCTGTCTGCATGAAGTTTTCCTGGGAAAGGAGAATAAGGAAGAGTTTCTATTATTATATCCTCCGTTCCCCTTTCCCTTTTTTTTAGAGAACTCCGGCGTTTCCTAAGCCCAAGATTACTCCAGCTCCGAGTAAGTGGCCGAGGCTGGTTGTTGCTAACAATTCTGGTATCCCGAAGCCTTTGAACATTCCAGGCATCACCAGGGGTAAAGCTGGGCCTTTGCCTCGGTTTTGTTTGTTTATGCCGTAGTAGCCGATCGCGATCGCCAGTAAGTTGCACAAGATCATTGTCAGTGCTACCATTGGCGACCACTCCGGTGTTGAGGGAATGGTCGATTGTGCTACTAACAGCAAAGATGAGTAAATCACGTTATTATGCTCCCGGTCTCACAGATAAATTCAGCTATCAAATTATAAAAAGTGTTTTGCCTTAAACTAAGATTTGTTTTAATAGTTAACAATTCGCTCTTGCAGGGAATGGGGAATGGGGAATGGGGCATGGGGCCGAAGAGCATTGGGCATTGGACATCGGGCATTGGTAACTAACTGTTAACTGTTAACATCATTCCGATACAACCGGAATTGATATGATGTGAGGAGGAGAAGTGCGAGTTAAAATTTGTGGCATCACTAAAGTAGAACAAGGAATTGCGATCGCCGGTTTGGGAGCCCAGGCTTTGGGGTTTATTTGCGTTCCCGCTTCCCCCCGCTATGTCAGCCCCGAAACTATTCGTCTAATGGTTGAGCACTTGCCCGCAACAGTCGATCGCATCGGTGTGTTTGCTAATACCACAATTGAAAATATCTGTCAAGTAGTTGCAAAATCTAATTTAACAGGGGTGCAGTTGCATGGAGATGAAACAGCGGAATATGGCGATCGACTGCGGGAATTATTACCTAAAATTGAAATTATCAAAGCCCTGAGAGTTAAGACTCCTGAAACTTTAGACATGGCGAATATGTATGCTATTCATGTGGATACTTTATTGCTGGATGCTTACCATCCCGACCAACTAGGCGGTACTGGCAAAACCCTCGACTGGAAAATGTTAGCAGAGTTTCGACCAAGTTGTCCTTGGTTGCTGGCTGGGGGTTTGAGGCCGGATAATGTATTAAATGCGATCGGCAGTTTTGCAGGTAATAATTTTAGCGGTATTGACCTTTCCAGCGGTGTAGAAATAGCCCCCGGAGATAAAGATTTGACAAAAGTTGCCGATTTGTTCGATCAACTAAAAAAAATTAACAAGTAACGCAATTAATGACTAGGAAGAAGGAAGAAGGAAGAAGGAAGAAGGAAGAAGGAAGAAGTCACCCCCCCCCAGCCCCCCCAAGGGGGGAAATTCAGGAAGAAGGAAGAAGAAGGGTGCATCTGTGTTTTGTAAATATATTCGTAGGGGCGAAGCATGACCGCAGACAATTTATTAGTTATAACCAGAGATTTACTCCGGTCATGCTTCGCCTTGGGGGGAAAGAATCAGGAAGAATTAAGAAGGAAGAAGAACCCCCCCCTGCCCCCCCCAAGGGGGGAAAGAATCAGGAAGAATATTTATAACAAATAACCAATAACCAATAACCAATAACTAATGACTAATTACTTAGCACTACTTGCACATCGAGTGATCGTGGCTGTTTCAACTATGCCCGATCGCACTGATTGGCTGATTACTGTGCTGGTGGTGGTGGCTTATAGTGCGATCGCGCTTCCCATTGGTTTTTGGTCAGGATTTCTGAAAGTAGATCCGCAAACAAGAAGGCGTACAATTATTGGGGTAACAGTGGGCTGTTTATTCAGTCCCGGCATCAGCGAGGAAATCTGGTTCCGCGTTTTAATCCTACCCCACAAGCAGGAAAATGCTTCTGGGTTAACGCTAGGGCTTTGGGTAAGTCTGAGTTTGGCGCTGTTTATAGTCTACCATCCGCTCAACGGGCTGACTTTTTACCCAGTGGGGCGATCGACCTTTCTCAATCCAGTGTTTTTGCTACTGGCGGCAGTTTTGGGGGTCGCGTGTAGCATTGCATACCTCCAAAGTGGCTCAGTATGGCCGGCTGTACTGATTCACTGGCTGGCGGTGACAGTCTGGCTGCTGCTATTGGGCGGTTACAGGAGGCTATATGGTTAAATATAAAAGTCGAGTACAACTATTTTGTCGCGAGGTATTTAAGTTGTGGCTATCATAGGAGCGATCGTCGGTTTTTTAGTAGGCATCGTAGTTGCTTACTCCTTGGTGGAAAAACGGTTAAACAAGCAAAAACAAGAAAACTTAGAGCAAACTCGCCAAATTGCTGAGGAAATAGAAAGAGCTCACCAGTCTCGGATTCAGCAAACAGTCCAATCTCTGCAAGTAGAACAGGATGAGCGACTCAGACAAGTTACTCTAGAACACGAAAATTTACTCAAACAAGTTACTACCGAACACGAAAATCAGCTCACCAAAATTATTGAAGACCGGGACAATCAGCTCAGACAAGCTACTAGCCAACAGGAGAATTATCTCCGTAACTTAAGTGCAGAATTAGCTGGTAATCATGATTCTCAGTTGCAAGAAAGTATCCAATCATTGCAACAAAAACACGAATCAGAATTACTCAAGCTGGCTGAAGAACTGCATCACAACTATCAAGCTCAAATTGATGATAACCTACAAAATCTACAACAACAACATGAAATTAGGTTGAGAGAAACTGCTGAGGAGTATCAAAACCGCGAAGTGGAGATGCAGTTAAGATTGCAATCTTTGCAAGCAGAATACGAGAGTCAATTAGCAGCAGTTAATCAGCAGTTACAAGCTCACGAAGCCCAGATGCAATTCACCATCAAGTCTTTACAAGAGCAGTATGAAAGTCAGTTAAATCAAACACAAGTGCCGCCGTCACAGTTTCGGGAATTAGAGCCAACAGAAGTGCCACCGTCACAGTTGTGGGAGTTAGAGCCAACAGAAGTGCCGCCATCACAGTTTCGGGAATTAGAGCCAACAGAAGCGCCACCTTCGCAGTTCCCAGAGTTAGAGCCAACAGAGTTAAATCAAACACAATTTACAGCACCGCCTCAAATAGTCAGACAAACACCAAATTATTCCCTAGCGCAGTGGATGGGAATTGTTCAAAGTCAGGATACAGAATCGCGAAAATTAGCAGCATCTGCTTTAGGTAAAATTGCGGCTGCGAATCCTTTGAGAATAGATAATCAGCGAGCCATAGAAACTTTGGGAAAATTAGCTCAAGATTACGCTCCTGAAGTTCGCCAGACAGCGGTGGAAGCTTTAGGAATGATTAAGTCAGAAAAAGTGATTCCACTTTTGCAAAAAGCTTTGCGAGATACAGACAGCGTTGTGGCTAAATCTGCCAGTGCTGCTCTGAATAAGTTTAAGTTTTATCGGCGCGTTTCCCCCGTAAAAGCAAAAATTAATGCCCTGAAGAAACCCAAGCCTTAAGCCTTTAACCTGTTCCATAGTCTGATGATTCTCACAGTTCGTCATCCTAAGCAGACTCAACAAATGAAGCGTATCCTCCTTCCCAGACTTGAGCCTGGGAAGGCAGAAAACCGTTGTTATCCGAGCCTATGGAGTCGCTTCTCAAAGGTCAAATCTATAGACTTGGATTCTACCACAGATTATGGTAGTTTATTTATTAAGACCCTTTCATTAATCAGTGAAATGTACTTATCCATTGTTGGCGATCGTAATTACATTTTAGGAATAGCAGCAATACTAAAATCCATAGAACTGAATGCTACCACAGACCCCAATCAGTCCGTTAACATTACAGTTGTCTCCACGGGTTTTAATACAGAGCAACAGGAAAAGTTGCAACAGTGCTGCAAATATAAGATTGAATGGCAAGAAGTGAAGGATAATTACAATGACTTGCTGTCGCTTTCTGGTTCTAAACTAACTTACGCTAGATTGGAGCCGGAAAAATACACAAAGGCGACAGAAAGACTAATCTGGCTCGACAGTGATATGATTGTGTTGGACAGCTTAGAGCCACTGTGGAATTTAGATTTTCAAGGAATGCCACTCGCCGCAGCGCTCAATGTCTGGGGTAATCCCAACAACGATCAAGATAAAAACCCTTATTTCAATGCAGGCTTATTAGTTTTCAATATGAAACTTTGGCTTGAAGAAAAATTGTCAGAGCAAATGATTGCTGATGCTAAAGTCAACCTGTGGTCTGATTGCGACCAAGGGACATCAAATTCGGTTTTAGCGGGACGGTGGTATCAACTCGATCAGATCTGGAATAATCCTGATACTGAAGACACTGCTACTAAAGTGATGCACTTTATATCCAGACCAAAACCTTGGGAAAGTCCCGAACCGAATAAATTATGGATGGAGATGTTGTCTCAAACCCCGTTTAAGGATGAACTGGCGAAAATTCAAAATAATTCTGATTGGCTTTTGAATTTAAAGCTCAAATACGCAAGATGGGAGCCTTGGGTAAGGCACCCGATCAAAAAAATCAAGAGTTACTTGAAAAATCGCTCCAGGTAAATTACGGAAAAATTAGCTCTCAAGCCCGGTCTTTCTCCACCTCAAATCAACCAATTAGGTGGAGAAACCGGGTTTTTGCGTCCTTGGCTATAGGAGTTTAGTCGATCGCCAAAATATTTAGATAAAAATTATCATCAAAGTCTTGGTAGTGAAGCCAGTAGCGGCAGAACGTTGACAACAGTTTGCCTGGTAAATTGTATTTTACAACACAAATTAGGCGACAGCACTTAAAATAGTCTGGATTTACCGATACACTGCACCCTTAGCAGGCGATGTATATTACCAAGAGTAGGGGGGTTGCGCCTTCAAACTCCTGAGAATGGTGCACAATTTCAAATTAATATCACATAACTGCACCATTTTCAGTAAGCTTTGGGTAGAACAGGCTTTCTAGCCTGTTGATAGCAATGGTGCAAAATGTAAAATCGATCGTTAATCTTGTCCAACTACCAATTACGAACCTATGCCCCGTCGCCAAGACTTACAAAAAATTCTGCTAATTGGTTCCGGCCCAATTGTGATCGGTCAAGCGTGCGAGTTTGACTATTCGGGGACCCAGGCTTGCAAAGCTTTGCGAGAAGAAGGTTATGAAGTAGTGCTGGTGAATTCCAACCCAGCTACCATTATGACCGATCCAGAAACAGCCGATCGCATCTACATCGAACCTCTAACGCCAGCCATCCTCGAACAAATCATCGCCAAAGAAAGACCACAAGCAATTTTACCGACAATGGGCGGTCAAACAGCCCTAAATTTAGCCGTCGCGGTCGCTAAGAATGGCGTTTTAGAAAAATACAACGTTGAGTTAATTGGCGCTAAGCTACCAGCAATTGAAATGGCAGAAGACCGACTGCTATTTAAAGAAGCGATGGCGCGCATTGGAGTAGCTGTGTGTCCTTCGGGAATTGCCAACAATCTAGATGAAGCCAAAGCAATTGGGCACCAAATCGGTTCTTATCCGTTAATTATCCGTCCCGCTTTTACAATGGGCGGCACGGGAGGAGGCATTTCTTACAATCAAGAAGAGTTTGAAGAAATGGCCCAAGGTGGCATTGATGCTAGCCCCGTATCCCAAATTCTGATCGAACAATCTTTAATCGGTTGGAAAGAGTACGAACTAGAAGTGATGCGGGATTTAGCAGATAATGTGGTGATTATTTGCTCGATCGAAAATATAGACCCGATGGGCGTTCATACCGGAGATTCCATCACAGTCGCGCCGGCTCAAACCCTAACAGACAAAGAATATCAGCGGCTGCGGGATGCTTCGATTAAAATCATTCGGGAAATCGGAGTTGAAACTGGCGGTTCTAACATTCAATTTGCGGTGAATCCGGTAAATGGAGATTTCATCGTCATTGAAATGAACCCCCGCGTTTCCCGTTCCTCGGCTTTAGCCTCAAAAGCAACAGGATTTCCCATTGCGAAAATGGCGGCAAAATTAGCAGTGGGCTACACCCTGGATGAAATTTCTAACGATATTACCAAGAAAACTCCTGCTTCTTTTGAACCCACAATTGACTACGTGGTGACGAAGATTCCCCGATTTGCTTTTGAAAAGTTCCCCGGTTCTGAACCGACCCTGACAACGCAAATGAAGTCAGTGGGAGAGGTAATGGCGATCGGGCGTAGCTTCAATGAATCTTTCCAAAAAGCGCTGCGAGGATTAGAAACTGGTCGGGCGGGTTTCGGTTGCGACAAACCCGAAAAGTTGCCTAGTTTGGAACAAATTCGCGCCGGATTGCGGACACCAAATCCCGAACGCATTTTCACAGTTCGCCACGCGATGATGATGGGAATGTCGGTGGAAGACATCTTTGAACTCACAGCAATTGACCCTTGGTTTTTGGACAAAATGCAGGAATTGCTGGAAACTGAAAAGTTCATGAAGCGGACCCAGCTCCAGCAGTTGACCAAAGACACAATGTTTGCCATCAAGCAGTTGGGATTTAGCGATCGCCAAATTGCTTACGCGACCAAAACATCAGAAGATGAAGTTCGCACTTATCGCAAAAAATTAGGCGTAACACCGATTTACAAAACCGTTGATACCTGCGCCGCCGAATTTGAAGCATTCACGCCTTATTACTATTCTACCTACGAATTGGGAACAGCAATTTGGGAATTAGGCGATGAAGAAAAGAAGATTTCACCAGTGGCTCACAGTCTCAGCCCAGAGTCAGAAGTTTTGCCTTCTACTAAGCGCAAAGTAATGATTTTAGGCGGTGGTCCCAACCGCATCGGACAGGGAATTGAGTTTGATTACTGTTGCTGTCATGCTTCCTATTCCCTAGGAGAAGACGGGTTTGAGACAATCATGGTTAACTCCAACCCAGAAACGGTTTCGACGGATTATGATACCAGCGATCGCCTGTATTTTGAACCCCTAACCAAAGAAGATGTCCTCAACATTATCGAGGCGGAAAATCCAGAGGGAGTCATAATTCAATTTGGCGGACAAACCCCGTTGAAATTAGCACTACCTTTACAAAAAGCCCTGGAAAATCATCCAGACGTACAAACAAAAATATGGGGAACTTCGCCGGATTCCATTGATACTGCTGAAGACAGGGAAAGGTTTGAAAAAATTCTGCGAAAGTTGAATATTCAGCAAGCTGCTAACGGGTTGGCGCGCAGTTTTGAGGATGCTTTAATCGTAGCTCAACGGATTGGTTATCCAGTAGTGGTGCGCCCCAGCTACGTGTTAGGCGGCCGAGCCATGGAAATTGTTTATTCCGATACGGAATTGGAACGTTACATGACCTATGCGGTGCTGGTAGAACCAGACCATCCGATTTTAATTGACAAGTTCTTGGAAAATGCGACAGAGGTAGATGTAGACGCGATCGCCGATATTACAGGAAATGTCACCATCGGGGGCATTATGGAACACATTGAGGAAGCGGGAATTCACTCCGGCGACTCTGCTTGTACCATCCCTTACCAAACACTTACCCCAGCAGCTTTAGAAACAATTCGCCGCCAGACAGTGGAATTAGCCAAAGCCCTGAAAGTGATCGGGTTGATGAACATTCAATTTGCGGTTCAAGGAGAGCAAGTTTTCATTTTGGAGGCGAACCCGCGGGCTTCTAGAACAGTGCCTTTTGTCTCCAAGGCGATCGGAGTACCCCTAGCAAAAATGGCCTCACGGGTAATGTCTGGTCAAACTCTGGAAGCTTTAGGTTTTACTAAAGAAGTTGTACCCACTCATGTTTCAGTGAAAGAAGCCGTACTACCCTTTGCTAAGTTCCCTGGAACCGATACTTTGTTAGGACCAGAAATGCGATCGACCGGCGAAGTCATGGGGATTGACACCGATTTTGGCAAGGCCTTCGCCAAAGCTCAATTGGGTGCCGGACAAGTCATGCCCCTGTCAGGAACTGTACTGGTTTCCATGCGCGATCGAGACAAACTACCAGTTGTACCAGTTGTCAAGGAATTCTTGGAATTAGGTTTCAAAGTAGTAGCAACTCACGGTACTCGCAAAGTATTGGAAGAGCAAGGTTTAGATGTAGATTTGGTCTTAAAACTCCATGAAGGGCGGCCGAATTTGTTGGATTCGATCAAGAACGAGAAAATTCAACTAATTATCACCACACCTTCTGGTGAAGAGTCCCGCGCCGACGGTATCTTTATCCGTCGCACAGCATTAACCTACAAAATTCCCATTATTACCACCATTGCCGGTGCGAAAGCGACGGCGGCGGGAATTCGATCGCTCAAATCTAACCCAATGGAGGTAAAAGCAATTCAGGATTATTACCCCTAAATTTCCATCCCCCTTCCCTTTTTGAGCCATGGCTGATTCACATTTTTCTTAACACAATCAGGCTTGAGATGAGGGTGGGGCGTAGGTAGAAATTAATTTTCAGGTAGTAGAGTAGATCGATCGCCTTTGATTCAATCCTCATCCAAACACTGCCCCCAGATTTATCTGGGGGCTAAATTATCAAAAAAATCTCCTTATGCTGACACCTAGGCTCAGAAAACCAGGTTTTATGCTTGAATACTTGGTTGTGATTCCCAGGAGAAACCGGGCGATTGAAAATCCAGTCTATAGAAACTTTCGTCCGCCTCTGCAAACAACCGAGAATATTGCGATCTATACCTAAAACAAGATAAATTTAAACGCATTGAGTGTCAAAATTCAAGTAACGAAATGTTAACGAGAGACACCCTGGGAATTGCCACTCCCACTCACCCACTCTAAAAATCCTTGAAACGGCTGCTGTCGCGGTAACGATTGTTCCGTTGTCACGATCGCAAATCCCAGAAATACAGCACTTCCCAAAAGAGCCAACAACGGCAAATGCTTCCCAACCCCCAAATCGCGCTGAATGCGAGCTAGAGGCCTGCTCTCACGCCTCAGCATCTTCCCCACCGTTAATTGTTTCAGGCTAAAAGGATCGCGGACAAAATGGCCACTCCAACTAATTACCAAATGGGAATGACAGTGAGGACAACTGAATAGTCCGCTAACCATCCCCACAGCCCCGACGATGCTGGAACGGTTGCAAATCGGACAAGTGACAGAATGAGTGTTGTAGGTGGGAGCGTTCATAACTGTTTTTCTTGAGTAAAAAAACCAATAACTAATAGAGAGCCAGCGCTAATGCCTAGGGCATAGACCTAAAGAGGCAGGGCGGTTTGATTCTTTGTAGGGGCAATCCCCCCGTGGTTGCCCCAATGCCTGAAATGACGGAAAATGGTCGGTGGGGGGGTAGGCACGGGGGCACTACCCCTACAAAGCCCTCGTTTTTTGGAGAATGAAACCGCCCTGCCTAAAGAGGTACTTTTCCTTAATTCCTAGTTTACCTCTGATATCCGCCAGATCGGATCTCAATTCATTGTAAAACCTTTAAATTTCCAATCCTGTAAACTGTGCAAGTCTCGGCCACAGGTGAGGTTGTATTGAAGAGGAGTAATGGTAATTTTATGGTCGCGAATAGCTTGTACATCCGTAGGAAGATCTCGCAAATCAGAGGTTTCTAAGGTTTCTTCCACATCTTCTAACAATTCCCCAGCTAGCCAATAATAAGTTTTGCCGCGGGGATCGGTACGCTTTTGAAATATATCGAAATAGCGGCGAATCCCTTGACGGGCGATCGCAACTCCGGTAATTTCTGCTTGTTTAACCGCTGGTATATTCACATTCCACAACATGGGTTTTGCCATAGGTTGTTTTTCCAACTGTGAGAGCAAACTCACGGCAAAATTTACTGCCGGCTCAAATTCCAAGCAAGCATAGCTCGCAAGGCTGAAAGCAATGCTGGGAATCCCTTCCATAATGCCTTCCATGGCGGCCGAAACCGTCCCGGAACAAATGATATCCGTTCCTAAATTCGGGCCGTGATTAATACCTGCCAGAACAAAATCTGGCGGTTTGTCAAGTAAAGCCCACAAAGCTAGTTTCACGCAGTCAGCGGGAGTACCAGAACAAGCCCAAGCTTTGACTGCGGGGTCAAAAATAGATTCGACAATTTCGGCGCGGATGGGTTGGTGCAGGGTGAGGCCGTGACCTGTCGCCGACCGTTCTCTGTCGGGACAAACTACGCTGACGTCATGACCAGCGGCGGCGAGTGCGTTGGCGAGGCTGCGGATGCCTTGTGCAAAGATGCCGTCGTCGTTGCTAATTAGAAGTTTCATGAAAAGTTTTGTAGGCCACATGACAATACTAAACTAAATTCAAGTCTGGCGATCGCTTTGGTCTCTAATTACCAATTGGACATCTCCCATAATTATTGTGGAACAGGCATCCTGCCTGTTTTTGACAAGCTTTTTAGGAGATGTCTATTACCGATTAAAATCTCAAATGTAAAATCAACCAGCCACTCGCACTCAAATTGCGCTAAACTCAACTTGGCTCCAACAGCCATCAATCTAAAATCTCAAATCTAAAATCTAAAATGACTGTCCAGAAGAGCGACATTGAAACCCAACTAGAAACCCTCGGACAAGAAGCCAAAAGTGCGATCGCCACCACTAATACCCTCGAACAACTCGAACAGTTGCGCGTCAATTACCTAGGTAAAAAAGGCCAACTCTCTCAAGTTTTAGGTATGATGGGCAAACTGCCACCAGATCAGCGACCGAAACTAGGTGCGATCGCCAACACCGTCAAAGAAGCCCTACAAACCGATTTAGAAGACAAACGCACCTCCCTCCAAACCGCCCAAATCCAAGCCAAACTAGCCTCAGAAACCCTCGATGTCACCATGCCTGGGATTTTTCGACCCCAAGGCAGAATACACCCCTTAAACAGCGTCATAGACCGCGCTTTAGATATCTTTGTTGGCCTCGGCTACACCGTAGCCAACGGCCCAGAAATGGAAACAGACTATTACAATTTTGAAGCACTAAACACCCCGCCAGACCACCCAGCGCGGGATATGCAAGATACCTTTTATCTCCCAGGCGGAAACCTGCTGCGAACCCAAACATCCTCCGTGCAAATTCGCTACATGGAACAGCACAAACCCCCGATTCGGATTGTCTCTCCAGGCCGCGTTTACCGCCGCGATACCGTCGATGCTACTCACGCCGCCGTCTTCCATCAAATAGAACTTTTGGCCATAGATGAAGGGCTGACCTTTACTGACTTGAAAGGCACAATCAAAGAATTTTTGCGACAAATGTTCGGACAAGATTTGCCCATTCGTTTTCGCACCAGTTATTTTCCGTTTACAGAACCTTCTGCCGAAGTAGATTTGCAGTGGAATGGTAAATGGCTAGAAGTTTTAGGATGCGGCATGGTCGATCCTAATGTTCTGAAAGGAGTTGGTTTAGACCCGGAAAAATACAGTGGTTTTGCCGCCGGTTTTGGTGTCGAGCGCTTCGCAATGGTATTGCATGAAATTGATGATATTCGTCGGGTTTATGCCAGCGATTTGCGCTTTTTACGCCAATTTTAACTAACCATATAGCCGTGATTTAAGATGACACCAGAACTAATTTTTACAGTAGGAAACCTGTTCGTTTTGCCCTTCTGGGCAATCATGATTTTACTACCAAACTGGGGAATAACTCGAAAAATGATGAATTCCTTCATCCCCTTTGTAGTGCTCGCCCTGATGTATATCTATTTGTTTGTTACCAGCATCACCCCAGAAAATGCTGCCGCTTTGTCCAATCCCAAACTAGCAGATATCGCCAAATTTCTTGGGGAAGAAACCGCCGCAGCTACAGGATGGATACATTTTTTAGTGATGGACTTATTTGTCGGGCGTTGGATTTATTTAGAAGGACAACGCACCGGAGTTTGGACGATTCATTCCCTCGCATTGTGTCTATTTGCAGGTCCGATGGGATTGCTCTCTCACATTCTTCTTCCTTCTTCCTGAATTTCCCCCCTTGGGGGGGGGGTGACTTCTTCCTTCTTCTTAAAATCGAATTGTCGGGTGCGTCAGGAGAGTTTTTTAAACAATTTTTAAGGTTCTGGAACTGACGCACCTTACCAATTCAGCCAATGTTACGAAGTCCTTTGCAATTGCTTGTTAACCTTGATAATTTTTCGATCAAAATACTCTTGTCTGTGTCCCAATCTTTTAGCCACATCCAAGGCTTTTTGATAAGCTTCTAAAGCTTTGTTGTAGGTTTTCATCTCCTGATAAACTTGACCAAGATTATCATAAGCATTCATCAATCCATACAAGTTATAAGCCCGTTCTTCTAACAGTAACTGCATTTGATAAATCCGCAAAGTCGGTTCCCACTGTTTTTGCGATCGATAAAGCAATGCTAATTTTTCCAACGCTTCGCTAGCGTGGGCATACTGTTGAATGGGGACAGCTAAATTGTATGCTTCCTGATAGTATTGAGCAGCTAAATTGATTTGACCTAGGGTTTCGTAATCCGCAGCGATCGCAATTTTTAGGGGTGGTACAGCGCTAGGATTTTGCAGATTCATATATACTGATACCAATTTCTCCCTAGCTGCGATCGCCTTCAGATGTTGTTTAGACTGGTGGTAAACATAGGCCAACTGTCTCAGAGAATCCACCTCAGTGGGAGGAGTTACAGCCACAGGAGGCGCACCATTTCCCGCCACCACCGCCGGAGTCGAAACCACAGAGTTTGCAGCAAACAAAGCGCGATTTTCCTGAATTAAACTTGCCAATTCCTCATACACAGCAGCAGCTTTTTCATAACTCAACCAATTGATATGAATTAGCCCCATCGCCTTTAAAGTCTGACCCTCAGCCAAAATATCCTGTTGCTGCCGCGCATTGTCAAGAATTTGTTGATAAACTTCTGTAGTCGGGCCCTTAGCACGCACTTGTTGAAAAGCAGCAGCCAAAACTCGCAGTAAATCAAGATCGACCGGTACCTGAGATTTGACTTGTTTTTGAATTACTTGGAGCCGTTGAGTAATAAACTGTAATTCAATGGTTTTACTGTTACTCCAAGCCACACTTCCTACCCGACTCAAAGCAGCAATTTCCACCGCCGGGCCCAGATAGCGTCGCAGGCGCAATTCTCGGAACCAAATATCAAAAGCACCCACTCCATCTCCAGCTTGCAGTTTAGCCAATGCTTCTAAGTTTAAGCCATCTAAAGCTACGCTCAATTCATCCCGCTGAGTGCTACTCAAAGATTCATTCGTGGGAGTTAACGGATCGGGTGTGGTAATCTCTAACGGATTAGGAGAAAATTGATCCAAACCTGGTGGAGTGGTTTGAGCGCTAGCAATTGAACTAGCACATAGCCACAAGAAAAGCAAGCACCCGATGGGTACAGAAATTCCCATCCTCAAAATTTGGTGGGAGCGAACCCCTATCGATTCCCGAAACATCAAGTTTTGCATATCTACAAAACGGTATATATTATGTCACAAAGATGGCACAAAAGCCAAGAATTGAACCAAAACAGCCCCATAAAAATTACCGCACTGAGCAATTATTGGGATTTTAAGAGCCTGGGCGATCGCATTTTACGCTTATTCAGTTTAGCCTTAATTTTGTTAACTATTTGCACAGCTTGTGCACCGCCTCCCGCAGCAGCAAAAGACCGCTCTTTCCCGGAAATGTCCCTAGAATTTCTGGGAGACTACCAATTACCAAAAATTAATTTTGAAGGAGTCCCCGTCGGTGGCTTATCAGGAATTACCTACGACTCCAAAGGAATAAACCCAGGGACTTCCCAAGCTTATCGTTTTTACGCTATTTCCGACGACCCCAGCGAAAACGGAGAAGCCAGATTTTACAGTCTCCGACTAGACCTCAAATTAGGAGATGCAACCAATATTCGTCTGAAAAAAGTTAATGTTGAAGCTGTTACTTCTCTCAAAAAAGCAGATGGCCAAACATTCTCTTGGGGGGCCATCAATCCTGAAGGTATCGCTCTTTCTCCCCGCAATTCCGTCTTTGTCGCCAGCGAAGGTGTCACTCACGTTGGCATTCCTCCCTTTGTCGGAGAATTTGACCTCAAAACTGGCAATTGGCGGGGGGAATTGCCAATTCCCCAGCGCTATATTCCCGATGCTAGTGATGAGAAACAGCAGCAAGGAGTCTTAGATAATTTGGGATTTGAATCTCTGACAATTGACCCCGAAACTTTTAGTCCAGGCGGTCTCGATCCGTTTCGTTTGTTTGTGGCCACAGAAGCCCCTTTAATGCAAGACCTAGACCCCGAAAATCCTGGTAAAATTCGGATTCTACATTATATCCTAGTCAACAAAACACCGCAATTAATCTCGGAAAATCTTTACACTTTAGACCAAGTTCCTTTAAGTATTTTAAACGGTTTAACAGAATTAGTAACTGTTGGTGGCGGTCAATTTTTGAGTTTAGAGCGTTCCTTTGGGCTTTCAGGATACGGCGCGCGGATTTATCAAGTTGCAGTGGGTGCCGCTACAGATACTTCGAGAATCAAGAGCTTCAAAGGGGGGTCGTCTGTAGTTGAACCTGTGAGGAAAAAATTGCTATTAGACTTGAGCGAATTAGGAATTCCGTTGTATAACTTAGAAGGAATGACCTTGGGGCCGCGCTTGCCTGATGGTAGCCAAAGTTTAGTTTTAGTCAGCGATGACAGTTTTGATGAAGCACAAAAAACTCAGTTTATTTTGTTGAGTCTCAAAGCCAAATATTAGGCGATAGGGGCTGGCTATCATCGCTTCTCCACAATCAAATCCCGTCTTTGTGGAATAGGACCGAAAGCTATTAGTGTCAACAATCGCTTGAAAGCATGGTGTGTATTTATCCTCCTCTCTAGAGGGGAGGTAGAGCTGACACACCCCCGGCCCCTCTCTAGAGGGGAGTTGGATCGGACACACCCCCGGCCCCTCTCTAGAGGGGAGTTGGATCGGACACACCCCCAGCCCCTCTCTAGAGGGGAGTTGGATCGGACACACCCCCAGCCCCTCTCTAGAGGGGAGTTGGATCGGACACACCCCCTCTCTGGAGGGTCTGGGACTCTCGATCCGGTTCCCCTCCTGGGAGGGGCTAGGG
Organism: Oscillatoriales cyanobacterium; assembly: GCA_004292745.1. Taxonomy (GTDB): domain Bacteria; phylum Cyanobacteriota; class Cyanobacteriia; order Cyanobacteriales; family Microcoleaceae; genus Microcoleus; species Microcoleus anatoxicus. Next base: position 43,589 of record RDXH01000031.1, read on the forward strand.
GTGGGTCTTTTACCAGCTATTATTCCCCATCGTCGTTTTTTTGAGAATGAAACAACCCAGCCCCAGCCCCTCTCTGGAGGGTCTGGGACTCTCGATCCGGTTCCCCTCCTGGGAGGGGCTAGGGGTGGGTCTTTTACTAGCTATTAATTTTAAATAAGTTTAATTAACAAAGATGCCAACTCGTCACACATTAGTTTTGCCAGAAATCGAAATTTCTTACTTAGAATGGCGACCAAAAACAGCATCACAACAAGTTCCGCGCTTGCTGTTGTTACATGGTTTAGCCGATAGTGCAGTTGTCTGGACGAGTCTGGGAAATTATTTGTCAAACCGCTACCATATTGTAGCGCCAGATATGCGCGGACATGGAGAGAGTAGCAAACCAGATATGGGTTATACTTTTGAAAGTGCGATCGCCGATTTAGAAGCTTTGATGGCACACCTCAACTGGCCCCAGGCTCACATTCTCGGACATTCTTGGACGGGAAAGCTAGCGCCAATTTGGGCAAGACAAAATCCCGATCGCTTTTGCAGTATGATTTTAGTAGACCCCATCTTCATCACTAAACTTCCCGCTGTGATGAAACTCACCCTACCACTTCTTTACCGCAAATTAGATTGTCTCAAATGTATGGGCCCCTTTCCGACTTTATCCGCAGCGGAAACAGCAGCCAAACTCTCAGGAGAATACGCAGCTTGGAGTGAGATGCAACAAATTGTATTCCAACAGCAAATCGAGCAAAAATCCGATGGTACTTGGGGTAGTAAATTTGTGATTCCCGCCCGCAATCAGATATTTACAGAAGTGATGCAAGTAGCTGGTTTAACTGAAAATATTGACATTCCCACTTTGTTGATCCAGCCAGAAAAAGGTGTGAATCGTATGGATTGGCAAATCCAGCCCTATCAGAGATACTTGAAAAATCTTACGATACAGAAAGTACCGGGAAATCACTGGTGTTTTTTTGTAGAAGCGGCAACTTTTAATCAGACTGTGGCTGAATTTTTAGATACAACAAAATCATGAGTTTAGAAATTATTGCCCATCGGGGTTTTTCTTCGATCGCCCCTGAGAATACCTTAGCAGCTTTTGAACAGGCGATCGCCCGTGGCGCTCATTCCATCGAATTTGACATCCAGCTATCGGCTGACAGCATACCAGTCATTTTCCACGACGCCACACTCGATAGGATTACCGGTGTTTCTGGTAAAGTCAGGGACAAAAACTTACGGGAATTGCAGTCACTGGATGCAGGTAAATGGTTCAGAGATGAATTTTCAGGACAAAAAATCCCCACCTTAACAGCAGCATTACCTCTCCTCAAACAAGTTGACCAATTTCTCTACTTTGATGTCAAACCCCACTGCGAATGGTCTAATTCAGAAGTAGCAGATTTTGTCAATACTTTGCAGGAGGGTGGAATCACTGAAAAATGCGTGATTACTTCCTTTAACGATGGATTTCTCGAACAAGTGCGCCAAATAGCTGATGATTTGCCACTCGGACATATTGTTGCTAATCTGGAAGCGTACCAAGCTCAATTGGCTCAATCTGTAGTTAAGGGCGATCGTCTGATTAGCACTTTGTATAGTGTTTTGCTGGCAAATCCTGCACTGATTGCACAAAGCCGCAGTCAGGGAGTTGACATTGTGGCCTGGACGGTGGACGATCGAGAAGATTTGCAAAAGTTACTTGATTTAGGAATAACCCGGATTGTCACTAATTGTTTGATATAATTTTTTGCACAACCAATGAATCCCGATCGACGCAGATCGTAAGAGATGAATTACTTTCGCCAAAAAATCCACGAAATGTCTGGCTATGTACCAGGGGAACAACCACCACTAGGTACTAAAATTATTAAACTCAATTCTAATGAAAATCCCTATCCACCTTCTCCACAAGCTTTAAAAGTGCTTCAGGAAATAGACGGGGAGATACTGCGGCGCTATCCAGAACCCACTGGTAAACAATTCCGCATCGCAGCTAGTCAAGTCTTGGGAGTTCCTGATGATTGGATTGTGGTAGGTAACGGTAGCGATGATTTGTTAAACTTGATAGTTCGGGCTGTGGGCGAAACTGGTAAACAGGTAGTTTGTCCTTGCCCAACCTATGTATTGTATCGCACTTTGGCAGAAATTCAAGATGTGGAATTTGTGGAAATTCCCTATCCCGATGACTATCAGTTACCTGTCGATTTACTAATAGCAGCCCAAGGTGCTGTCACTTTTGTGGCTTCACCAAATAGTCCATCGGGAACGGCGATACCTCTAGCAGATTTAGAGCAATTAGCTAGGGGTTTATCGGGTATTCTTGTGATTGATGAAGCTTATGTGGATTTTGCAGAAAATCATGCTTTGGAGTTGACAAAAACCTACAATAATGTTATAGTTTTGAGGACGCTTTCTAAAGGTTACTCCCTAGCCGGATTGAGGCTAGGTTTTGGCATCACAAATCCTGCCTTGATAGCTGAGTTAAATAAAATTAAAGACAGTTATAATGTGGATGCTTTAGCTTATCTAGTGGCCGCAGAGGCGATCGCAGATCAAACCTACAAAACAGCCAATGCCGAAAAGATTAAAGCTTCACGACAAAAATTAGCCCTTAGCCTCCAAGAGTTAGGCTTTGACATTTGGCCCTCCCAAACCAACTTTTTGTTAGTCCGTCCGCCCCAGGGCGATGCCGAAAGGATTTATCAAAGACTGAAACAAGAAGGAATATTGATTCGATACTTCAATCAGCCCCGATTAGCAGATAAGTTGCGAATTACTGTAGGTACGGAGGCACAGAATCAAATATTAGTTAAAACTTTGAACGAAATTTGATAAATAACTAGAGCCACAAAAAAAATAACATACACACAGTCCTGATTTGTTAAAGAAGTCGGGACTTTCATCAAGGAGTTAAAATTAATTTATGTGAACAAATATTGACGTATTAACCTAAAAATGTTAAACACAGCTAGATGTGGAAAGAGTAAAAGACCCATCCACTTTTTTGCTATTTTGACGATAATGATTGTGGTGAAATGAGGAGTTGAACGTAATGAAAAACATCAATGGTTGGAACAAACCCGCTGTATTGCTGAGCGCGATCGCGATCGTAGTCGGTAGTCTGCCCGCAAATAGCATCCCTGCGGTAGCTGAATCAACATCCAATATCAGCGAAAATATTTCCTTCACAAATAGCCCCACCTTTCAAATAGCCCAAGCTGGGAGCCTTTGTCGCAAAGTTACTCCCAAAGAAGGCTTGACTGTGCGCCAGGGTCCAGAAACCAAAGCTGCTAGAGTTGGCGGTGTCGCCATGAACACTCAAGTAACCTTGGCTAGCGGCGCGACTACCATTAAAGGCTCCGACGGCCGCCTCTGGATGGAAATTACCGCTCCGGTAAAGGGTTATGTGGCAATTGGATATCCCAATAACGATGGTAATTTAGTTTCCTGTACCACAGGAAGCGCCGTGACTCCGAGTCCTTCCCCCGCACCAGCGCCCGCCCCCGCACCAGCCCCGGCCCCAGCCCCAGCCCCAGCCCCGGCCCCGACACCAACGCCAAAACCCACACCCGCGCCGATGCCGACCCCAGCACCAGCACCAGCACCCGCGCCTTCCCCCGCGCCTTCCCCCGCACCGGCGCCCGCGCCCGCCCCTGGCCCTGTAAGTCTGTGTCGCCAAGTAGAACCTCGTGTAGCACCCAATGGTCTAATTATCCGCGCGGAGGCTTCCAAAACTTCTGCGATTAAAGGTAGCGTCGCGGCTAACGGCAAAGTAACGCTGGTGCCCAATTACCAATCTGTCAAAGATAAGAATGGAGAAAATCGTAATTGGGTGGAAATTTCCGCCCCTGCTGCTGGATTTATATCTGCTGGCAATTTGATTATGTGCAAGTAAGATGAGGTAATGGGTCATGGGTCATGGGGCATAGGGCATGGGGTATAGGGCATTACTAATTACCTATTACCTATTACCTATTACCCATTACCTATTACCCATTACCAATTACCTATGACCTATTACCTTGTTCCATAAAGTTTCATCAATAAGTCCTCTACTCACTATTTTTGTTCAGGATGGGCTGCTTCCGGGGAATCTGCACCCATTTGATTGATAGTAGCAATTAGCTGATATAGCCTGCCTATATGTCGCTGGTTGAAATGCAATATTAGCCTTGGTAAATGGAAACTTTCGTCTCCGACTTCTGCTTGTAAAGCTTGACTTTTTTCAATTTTACCCTGGATTAAAATATCGCTGAAATCCGTATTTAACCGATCGACACTATCATCAGAAAGCTCCGACTTCAACCGAATTACCAGTTTTTCATTCACGTAGCGACACGAGTGATAAACTAGATAAAAATTGGCGATCGCCTCGCAGGCTAATTCCACATTATCTGTCACCGTATATAAACTGCGATCGTCGCCGGAAATCAAACCCCTCCCCCGCAATTGTTTTTGCACAAAAGCATCCAAATCCTGCCAATAATCGCCACCTGGTCGATCGATTAACACCACAGGAGCAGGTCCAAACTTGCCCGTTTGAATCAAAGTCAGACACTCAAAAGCCTCATCCAGAGTGCCGAAACCGCCTGGAAACAGAGCCAAAGCATCGCTTTCCCGCAAAAAAAACAACTTGCGAGTGAAAAAATATTTAAAATTGAGCAATTTGCCATCACCGGCAATGAAAGGATTAGAACCTTGCTCGAAAGGCAAATTAATATTCAGTCCAAAAGAATGTTCAGCAGTGGCCCCCTCATTCCCTGCTTGCATGATGCCCCCGCCACCGCCAGTAATCACCATAAACCCCTGTTGGGTAATGGCTGTCGCAAAATCTTTGGCTATCTGATATTCGGGCGACTCCGGGGACACCCTTGCCGAACCAAAAATCACTATTTTGCGAACGTGACGGTAAGGATAAAACATGGAGAAAGCCTTTTCCATATCTCCCAGAGATGCGGAGATAATTTTCCAGTCTAGGCGATCTAGATCCTCTCCGGCTATTCGCACTAGAGTAGAGAGCGATCGTCCGATCCACTCTTGGTGCTTCAACAGAGGCAAGCGATCGATCAAATCGATCACCTTAGCCTGGAGGGATTCAAAAGCTTTGCCAGACGGAGAAGGAATCATGAATTTTTATGTAACTGCAACAATTAATAGCGACCCAAAATCAAAGGGACAACCACAGTCATCAGCCACAGGTAGAGTTCAGGAATCAATTAACCTAGGTTTGATCCTGTTCCTGCAAGCTGCTTGTTATCAAAGATGTCCTTAATTTCTGGAAAAGTCTTTGAATATGCCATGAAACTTTTACCTCCCAGTCACTACCCAATTTGGATATATTTGGGTAGATTGTGGTAGATCTTCAAAAGTGGTTAAATGTACTTTTCCAAAGTGTTAGCCAGAGTAGTTTTCGGAACTGCCCCAACCACCATATCCACCCGCTGACCGCCCTTAAATATCATCAGTGTTGGAATACTGCGGATACCGTATTGACTAGCCACGTTAGGATTTTCGTCGGTATTAACTTTTACTACCTTCACCTGTCCATCAAATTGCTGAGCAATTTCATCTACGACAGGGGCGACCATCCGACAGGGCCCGCACCAAGGAGCCCAAAAATCAACTAAAACTGGAACTTCGCTATCGAGCACTTCCTGCTTGAAGGTAGAGTCGGTTACTTGCGCGGCTGCTGACATCCCTAGCCATCCTTGTAAATACTATTTCTCGGTTTATAATTCTAGCAAAAAGTGTAACCAGTCGCACTAAATATTTTACGAGCCAGAAACAAGAGGACACAAGGCCCAAAGAAGAGGGGACAAGGTATAAAGTGGGCGATCGAGCGACAACCCGTTATCAAAACCCTCAAACCCTTACTGAACCACTAAAAACTCGAACTTTGTTACAAAAGGAACCGCCCAAACAGTAGTTCGGGCGGAGTGTGGTGTGAGGAGTGAACGGAAACTTGTGTCTCCGCTTACTCTATTGTGACATCTCCTCCTCGATAATTCCACAACATTATGTAAATTTCGAGACTATCTCACAAAATTTGTAAAGGTAAGCTTGTACGTTGCAAGCAAATCTACTTACCCATACCCAATTGCTGAGCTTTTTGATAGACCTTACCCTCCGTCAACAGAGAAGGAGCAATCACCACTTCCACTTGCTGCATCTCCTTAATGTCCTTAGCACCAAGGGTTCCCATGCTAGTTTGCAGAGCTCCTAACAAGTTGTGAGTCCCATCGTCGAGTTGGGCCGGACCTCGGAGAATCTGCTTCAAAGTACCCGTTGTCCCCACGCGAATGCGAGTGCCACGGGGCAAAACGGGGCTGGGGGTTGCCATCCCCCAGTGGAATCCGCGGCCGGGGGCTTCTGCGGCCCTAGCGAAGGGAGAACCAATCATCACGCCATCAGCACCACAAGCAATGCACTTACAGATGTCGCCACCGGTAATTAAACCACCGTCAGCAATCACTGACACGTATTTGCCCGTTTCGCGATAGTAGTCGTCCCGCGCTGCGGAACAGTCTGCTACTGCTGTTGCTTGGGGAACGCCGACACCGAGCACACCGCGGGAAGTACAAGCAGCTCCAGGTCCAATGCCTACCAGAATGCCAGCAGCGCCTGTTTTCATTAGATTGAGGGCGACTTCGTAGGTGACGCAGTTGCCCAAAACTACTGGTATGGGCATCTCTTGGCAAAATTGAGTTAAGTCTAAAGGTGTTACCGACTCTGGGGAAAGGAAAGCTGTTGACACTACAGTTGCTTGCACAAAAAAGATATCAGCTCCGGCGGCGGCAACGGTTGAGCCGTACTTGCTCGCCCCTGCGGGGGTAGTGCTGACGGCGGCAATCCCTCCTCCCTCTTTAATTTCTTTGATTCTCTGACTGATTAATTCTGGCTTGATGGGTTCGGCATAGAGTTGCTGCATCAAGGAGACGAATTCGTGGTTCCCGACAGAAGCGATGCGCTCTAATATTGGCTGGGGGTCGGCATAGCGGGTATAAATTCCTTCTAGGTTGAGGACCCCCAGTGCTCCCAATTCCGACAGCAAAACGGCCATGCGGACATCAACTACTCCGTCCATGGCGCTGGCGATGATGGGGATTTCTCGATCGATTCCGCCAATCTGCCACCTGGTGTCTGCCAGACTCGGATCGAGGGTGCGCTGTCCGGGTACGAGCGCGATTTCATCTATGCCGTAAGCTCGGCGAGCACTTTTGCCCCGCCCAATTTCAATATTCACGCTGTTTCACTTCCACAATGTATTTAAATTAGATTAACAAAATCGTAGCCTGCCAGCAGGTAGCGATCGCGCCACTGAGTGGAAAAAAGCTAGATCTTGATTCTGATGCTATGAAATTTAAAGGCGTACTCTTTCTCAGCAATGGCCACGGGGAAGACGCGATTAACTGTCAAATTTTGTCCGCTTTGAGAGCATCTGGCTCCGATGTCGATGTGGCAGCGATGCCCATTGTCGGTGACGGGGCTGCTTACGCCCGATCGGGTGTACGGATGATTGGGCCTACCAGTAAAATGCCCTCCGGTGGCGTTTTTTACATGAATCCAATATTTTTGGTCAAAGATATTGGGGCAGGGCTGATTGCTTTGACTTGGCAGCAATTGCGCGCTGTTTGGAGACATTCGTCTCACTGCGATTTAGTTGTGGCCACTGGGGATATTGTAGTTGCCGCGATCGCCCATTTGACCGATCGCCCCTATATAATTTTTCTGTCCGCTCATTCTAGTTATTATGAAGGTCGAGTCAATTTAGGTTTCATCTTACCGCGTTTACTCTCCTCCCCTAAATGTCTTGCGGTCTTTACCAGAGACGCTTTGACTGCTGCTGACTTAAATCGACAAGGTTTAAAAAAAGCCCAATTTGTCGGCAATCCAGTCATGGACAACCTCCATTCTACTGCCAAAGATTTGCAGTTAATACCGGAAGTTCCGACCATCGCCCTTCTCCCAGGTTCTCGCCTCCCGGAAGCCAGTAACAATTTTATTTTATTACTACAATTAGTCAAAGAAATAGTAGCTTTAGGTTCACAACCTCTCCAGTTTCTCGCTGCTTTAGTTCCCTCTTTGATGCCCGAATTAGATAAGATTGCCCTGCGGTCTGGCTGGGAAAATCACTCAGGAAAACTGATCTTTACCGATATTAAACCTAATTATTCACATAAACTCGGTGTGGAAATCCTTTGCTATTCCGATGCTTTTGCAGATATTTTACAACACGCTAATTTAGTAATTGGCATGACAGGAACTGCGGTAGAACAAGCCGTCGGCTTGGGAAAACCTGTAATTTCCGTAGCCGGAAACGGGCCATCATTTACCTATAGATTTGCGGAAGCTCAACACAGACTTTTAGGTGAATCGGTACAGGTATTTGGCAAACAACCAGCCAACCACCAAGTTCTTAAAGAAGCTGCTTTAGGGGTATATCGGACTTTGCAAGACGCAACTTATTTAGCCCGGTGCGCGAACAATGGCTTAGAAAGAATGGGGCGACCTGGCGCTAGCATCAAGATTGCTGATTTCGCGATCGACAATCTTCGATCGTAAGGTATATTAATTTTTTAGCAACTCAGAAACAGTTTTAAATTTGTAACCTTGAAACTGCAAATTCTTGACAATAATCTCTGTTGCTGCTACTGTTTTTGAGCGATCGCCTCCGCCATCGTGCATCACCACAATCGAACCAGAACGCACATGATTAATCACCTGATTTGCAATATCTTCCACCGTGTGTGTTTTTTCATAATCTTGGGAGTCCACATCCCACATAATCAATTTTTTGTGCATTTGGGACAGTAAATAAGACAAAACTAAAAATCTCCGACCCCAAGGTGGTCGAAAACTAATACTATCCTGCTTAACACCTAAATCCCGCAAAAGTTTGTCGGTTTTTGAAATTTCCGCCAACAGAAACTCGCGAGGTTTAAACATCATATCTTTATGAGAGTAGGAATGGTTGGCTAACTCATCTCCCCTAGCAATAATCCTGGGCACAATTTCTGGGTGTTTCTCGATATTGCGGCCGATTTCAAAAAAAGTTGCTTTAACTTGGTAGCGATCTAAAACATCTAAAAGCTGATTGGTATAGGGAGGATAGGGGCCGTCATCGTAGGTAATTGCCACAACTTTGTCTTCAGTGTCAGCGCGGTTAAAACCTAAAAAATTGTGAAATTTAGTAATTTTTATCAATAGGGCTGATGCCAAAAATAATGCGATTATGACCAGAATATTTTTTTGATCTTTTTTACGGATGCCCATAGATGGAAGAACTCAAACGAAAATTACATGATATATGTTATATTACCACAATTCAATTTTCAGTCCTAGAATTTTAAACAGTCTCTGAAATAACAGGAGGATAGAGATGAAAAAAATGTGTTTAAGGTGCGCTCCTATAAAATAAAAAAAAGATACAATCAAGTAAAGTACAATCATAAACTTTGTAGACATGAAACTAAAACGATTAGGTCACGTAGCCGTTTGCGTGCAAGACATTGAAAAATCCGCTGATTTCTACCAAAACTTGGGTATGGAGTTAGTCTGGAAAGATGCAGACTGGGCTTATTTGAAAGCAGGAGAAGACGGACTGGCGCTGTTGAGTCCTACTTACGATCAAGCAGGGCCACATTTTGGGTTCGTATTTGACGATCGCACCGAGATGGAATCAGCCTACGAACAACTCAAAGTTGAGGGTGTTTCCGTCACTCACATACACGAACACCGGGACGGTACTGCATCATTTTATGGCAGAGATCCAGATGGTAACGGCTTTGAGTATCTTTACGAACCAGTCCCCTCGCCTAAATAATCATCAGACTTTTGGTAAAAAGATAGTCAAGAACAGATATAGATTAGTTGTTGTTGATTCGTTATGGGTGGCGATCGCGTGCCAACAACCAATAGACATCTCCCATAATTATTGTGGAACAGGCATCCTGCCTGTTCAAGACTCGCTTTTTGGGAGATGTCTAATTACGAATCACCACTTATCCCCAACCCAGGCGGGGCGGGGACTGACAGCCACCGCCCCCAAAACTCCAAACCATTCTCCCCTTCCCGGAACACCCCCTGTAGTCGCCGAAGAATCTGACGTAGCCAGAGGGAGGGAGTAAAGTAAGGTTGAAGCTGTCAATAGCAACAAACATATCCAGAACTTCCGAAAATCGACCCAATAATCTAAAATCTAAAATCTAAAATCTAAAATCCTCATGTTTCAGAGAATACAAGTCAAAAATCGCTGGAAATCAATCCTCAAACCCTGGGCAGAAATAGACCCCTGGCTGTTCGCTGCTTGCATCGGCCTCACCGTATTCGGGGGAATCATGATTCACAGTGTTGAGATCAATCAAGGACTGATCGATTGGTGGCGACACTGGGTTACAGGCGGAGTAGGTTTGTGTTTAGCCATCATCATTTCCCGGTGTCGCTACGAAGTATTGATCCAGTGGAAATGGCCAATCTACATAGCGATCAATTTGTCACTGATTGCGGTGCGGTTTATCGGTAGTACAGGGCTCGGTGCCCAAAGGTGGATTAATATCGGCGGCTTCTACTTGCAACCGTCAGAATTTGCCAAAATCGGCATGATTATTACTTTAGCAGCCCTGATGCACGATAAAACAGTCCCTACGTTGCGGGATATGTTCAAGATGCTAGCAATCATGGCTGTACCCTGGGGATTGATTTTTGCCGAACCAAACTTGGGTACTTCTTTGGTATTTGGGGCGATAACCATGGGGATGTTTTACTGGGGTAATGTCAATCCCGGTTGGTTGATATTGCTATTTTCTCCTTTGTTCTCGGTGCTCCTCAATAACTTGTCTACACCGATTTGGGTAGGTTGGATATTAGTGGCGGGTGTGATTGCTTGGCGGTCTCTACCTTGGCGCTGGTTGGGGACTTTCGCTACAGTGCTGGTGAATGTGGTTTCGGGACAGGTCGGACATATTTTTTGGAGCGTGCTCAAAGATTATCAAAAAATGCGCCTGACTGGGTTTTTAAACCCAGAAAAAGACCCTTTAGGTAGCGGATATCACTTGATTCAATCTCGGATTGCGATCGGTGCTGGCGAACTCAAGGGGAGGGGTTTGAATCAAGGAACCCAAACTCAACTTAACTTTATTCCCGAACAGCATACGGACTTTATCTTTTCAGCGATTGGCGAAGAATTAGGTTTTATTGGTTGTGTTTTAGTCTTATTTTGTTTCTGGCTAATTTGTTTACGGTTGGTGATTATTGCTCAAACTGCTAACGATAATTTTGGTTCTTTGTTGGCAATTGGTATATTGTCAATGTTGATTTTTCAAGTATTCGTGAATATTGGGATGAATATCGGCTTGGCACCTGTTACGGGGATTCCGCTACCTTTTTTGAGTTACGGTAATGCCTCGCTGCTGAGTAATTTTCTGGGGTTGGGGCTGGCGGAGTCGGTGGCGAATCGGCGACAGCGCAAGAAGATGTGGAATAGGTAAAAAATATTGGTTATTGGTTATTGGTTAGTTGTTATTGGTTATTGGTTAGTTGCACCGCAAATAACCAACAACCAACAACTAACAAACAACTAATAACTAACAACTAATAACCAATGCCCAATGCGCGATTCCCCATTCCCCATTCCCCATTCCCCATTCCCCATTCCCCATTCCCCATTCCCCATTCCCCATTCCCCATTCCCCATTCCCCATTCCCCATTCCCCATAAGTAGCCACAGCAGAAGGAGAACTCCGATTTAAGTAGCGGAATATCCAATACTTAAATACGGTATCCAAAATCACAGGAAAAGTGGCAATGAACAGAAATATGAACTGCCGATTTTCTGGTAGTCCGAAATGTCTTGATACACCTTCCAGAATTACTTCCCAACCGTGGGGTGAGTGGAATCCGACAAACACATCGGTAAACAAAATAATCACAAAAGCCTTTGCACTGTCACTGAGACCATAAACCACATCGTCCATAAAAGACTTGACAATTTCAATTTCTTTCTTGTTGGTGAGGAGAATCATCACAAAAGCCAGACAGGAAATCAAATCCGCAAATACATTTTTGATGGCCCCAGAGCTTTCACTCCCGAATTCTTCAGCTATTTCCAGAGCTTTTTCTTCAATTCTCTTTTCGGTTTCTTCTGGAGAAATCGCTGGAGCCCTACCAATTAATGTTTGAAATTTCAGGTGTTGCTCAAACTTTTCCAATTCTTTAAAGGCTTCCTCTTCCAAATCAACATTAATGAAAAGAGGAGCATTGTTATTAATTGTTACCCGATCGACTATCGGTCCAATTATAAAAGTTTTGGCGATTTGATGAGTCAACAGTGGCACTAATATCAAAAGTAAAATAAACCTCAAAGAAATGACTGTTTTTACTTTTGAGTTACGAAAATTTTTAACTACTTCTTTTTCCGCGGCCGGATCTAACTCTTTAGTAATGCGATTCAAGGTTCCCAAAAGCGATCTGGGCAATAAACTCACTTCCTCAATATAAGTATCAACTCCCTCAGCGTCACTGGGGATGGAGTTAGGGGAACCGTTATTTTGGTAAGGCTGAGGACTGCCAGTTTTAGAACTAATGGGAAGATTGGGACTATTAGAAATTGGTACAATAGCCGTGGGTTTACGATTAATGTAGCGGGCGATGACCCCATCAATAAACTCTAACTTTTCAAATACAAGGGAAGCTCGATCTTTGGTATCTATGCCGAATCCACGGTGGTAACGATCGACCAAAACTCCACTCTTCGGTTGAGCAGCCACCCGCTCTGGTAGTTCCAAAAAAGCACGGCTGGCATTAAACTCAACCATTCTAGTTTGAATGGCTTTGAGGTATTTTTGTAGATCGGATTTAAAGTAAGATAAAGTGCTGTCTCCGTAATCGCCCGAGCGATCGCCAATGGGTTGACCACCAAAATGCTCGTCTTCGATCGCCTTAATTGCCAAAGCAGCTTCGTAAGCTTGTTCTAGAGCTCTTTCCGGCGTTTCTCGATACCATTGGCGAGCAGTGTAGAGATATTTTACAAATCTGTTCCAGGGAGAAGTATTCATAGCTAAAGCTGGTTAGTCTACGGTGGGATTAGTAGTTAAAGTATTCATGGTATAGTAGCAAACTTACTTAGATTAGAAATCGTGTCTTCGGATTCAATTTGGATTGTCGGAGCCGCTCGCAGTGGCAAAACCAGTCGCCTAATTGAACAGTTCTGCCAGTGGAGCAAAACTGTTAAGCCTCTGTCAGCAAGAGTTTCAAGTCGCTTGGGCTCTGGCCATCGCAGGCTGGGACAGACTGGGCGAGCAATTTTAGTTTTAGCAGCTAATGGAGAAAATCGCCTGGAATTGGCCGATCGCATCGCCGTCGCCACCCAAGGAAAATATACCTTTAACTCAACCACACCCTTTGGCTTTTTCGAGCAGGAGGTAATGCTTTTTTGGCCGCTGCTAATGGATTCCCTGGAATTGAGGGCCCAATTTCCCCGGAGGCTGCAACCTGAAACTGAACTGGAACTTGCAACTAGACTATGGCGTCACGAGCTAGACGAAGGGATTTTGCAACAAACAGGGGTAAGTCCAAATCGCATGGTGCGTCGAACTCTAGATTTGTTACAACTGGCTGCGGTTAGCGGGACACCGATGGAGACAATTCCCACTATTCTGGAACAGGGATTTGCTCAGCAAAGTGGCCAGACTCGTCTGTGGACTACCATGGGAGAGTTGCTGGGAAGATGGCGGGAATGGTGTTTGACAAGGGGGCTGCTGACTTACGGAATTATTGGGGAACTCTACTGGCGCTATCTGTTGCAGAATCCCACTTACCAAGAGCGTTTAGCCTCGCGATACCAAGCAGTCATCGCTGACGATGTGGATGATTATCCAGCTATCAGTCGCGATTTGTTGGAGTTTTTGCTGTCTTCAGGGGCGACGGGGGCCTTCACCTACAATCGAGATGGAGGAGTGCGCTTGGGCTTAGGGGCTGATACGGAATATATGGCTCAACTGGAAACACGCTGTGCCACAGTGGAATACTTGGATCGAAAAGCAGGTTTAGCCAAAGATATTGGTGAGTTAGCGGTGAATTTAGCTGTTAATTTTGAGGCTTTTTATCCTTTTGGTTTGAGTTTTCCTGGGGAGGTGCGATCGATCCAAACTACCTCACGGGCCCAACTGCTGCGAGAAACGGCTGAAATCATTGCTGAGGCGGTTAAGTCAAAGGCTGTGGCACCGGGGGAGATAGCCGTAATTGCTCCTGGTATAGATGCGATCGCCCGTTACACCCTCACAGAAATTTTAGCCCGCGACAACATCGCCACGGAATCCCTCAACGATCAGCGTCCCTTGTCAAGTACCCCAGCGATTCGAGCTTTGTTGACAGTGCTAGCGTTAGTTTATCCGGGACTAGGCCGTTTAGTCGATCGAGACGCAGTAGCGGAAATGCTGGTAGTGTTAAGCAGGCAGAGAAACCGCCCATGGGAAGAGGAACCGGAAGCAGAGGCTAACAATCCCACGTCTAAAATCCCAAATTTAAAATCGATCGACCCCGTGAGAGCTGGTTTAATTGCCGATAGCTGTTTTTGTCCAAATCTCGATCGACCCCAATTGTTACCGTTGACAGCCTTTCCTCGATGGGACAGACTCGGATACCGAGCGGCGGCGGCTTACGAAGACATTGTGGAGTGGATCGAACAACAGCGGAGGCAACAACAGGAGCGACTGTTGCCGAGTCCTATTTCCCTGCTCGATCGAGCTATCCAGAAATTTCTGATCTTCGATCGATACCTAGCCTACGATCGACTAGCAGCCCTGCGAGAATTAATGGAAACTGCCACTCACTATTGGGAAATAGACGGACGAATGCAGCAAATAGAACCAAAGTCCGGTGGCGACTCCGAGACGATCGCCCGTTTTATTCATTTATTGCGCCAAGGAACCGTCACCGCCAACCCCTTTCCAGTCAGGCCAGATGGGCCCGACGGCCAAACCGTCACCATCGCCAATATCTTTCAGTACCGCAGCAGTCGTCGCGCCCACCAATGGCATTTTTGGCTAGATGCGGGTTCGCCACTGTGGCTGAGTGGGGGTGCGGCGACGCTGTATGGTGCTCCTTTGTTTTGGCGATCGCAACAGGGGCGATCGTGGCAAAGTGAAGACGAAGAAACAGAAGGACAACAGCGACTGCGGCGAATTCTGGTAGATTTGTTAAGTCGCTGTTCCCAACTTTACCTGTGCCACAGCGAACTCGCCGTCAACGGACAAGAACAAACCGGGCCACTTCTGCCTCTAATTCATAACTCTGTTTCTTATCAAAGGCGATCGAACGCTAGAAGGTAGAAGTGATTAGTTACTTGTTATTGGTTATTTGTTATTTGCTGATTGTTAGTTGTTCCTTCTAATAACCAATCCCTTCTCTTCGTCTAATACTCAATTCCTCCGCCCAATACCCAAGAATACCTAATTTGTAAAAAAAAGGCTGTACCCAAAACTAACATCAAAACCAGCAAAGAATAATAGTTGTAGAACAAAAAATAAACCGAATAAAAAATACCTATAGCCATTGGTGAATTAATTCAGTATCTTAGAAAAGAACAAGATTATTCATCGATCTAAAGCCGACATTTGGGCAATAAACTGATATTAATCAGTCTTAAAAATCAATCCGAATCATAGTTTAAAGGAGCCAAAATTATGCCGAGTGCAGTACCATTTATTCCGGTGCCAACGCCAACCCCAACGCCAACTCCAGAGCCAACACCAACTCCAGAGACAACGCCCACTCCGGCAACAACTCCAACTCCGGCAACAACTCCAACTCCGGCCCCAACGCCAACACCCGCCGACGATACATTTGGGGGGATAGACGACACCTTGGGTGGAGGTGGCAGCACGACACCCGCAATCATCGGCGGGATTATCCGCGGTACAGACAAAAACGACACCTTGATAGGCAGTATCGGCCCCGACGTGATTTCTGGGCTGCAAGGCAACGATAACCTCCAAGGTGGGGAGGGCGACGACCTGGTATTTGGCAACGAAGATGATGATGTACTATTCGGCGGACCAGGTAACGACGCTCTCGACGGCGGTTCAGGACTAGATACGCTCTACGGAGGGAAAGGTAGCGACTCCCTAGACGGGGGAAATAACCCCGACCTGCTTTATGGTAATGACGGCAACGACACCGTAGTGGGAGGGGAAGGCAGAGACACAGCTTTCGGTGGCAAAGGCGGTGACAGCCTGCGCGGTGGCTTGGGTGATGATAGTATGTTTGGCGATCGAGGTGATGACGTTCTTTGGGGCGACCAAGGTAACGACTCCCTGTTCGGTGGCGACGGCGACGACCTGGTATTTGGCAACGAAGGAGGCGACTGGCTCTACGGCAACGTCGGCGCGGACACAATTTTTGCCAATGATGGGGACGACATCATTTTCGGCGGTGCTGGCGAGGACATCATGGATGGTGGTGCTGGCAACGACGTTCTGTGGGGAGAAACAGGCAAAGACTTAGTTTCAGGAGGCGAAGGTAAAGATGTCTTCGTCATGGCCCGTGTTAGCTCTCCCGGCATTGGTGGCAGCACAGACCCCGTATTTATCACCAGCGGCGGCCCTGACATTGGTGATGCCGATATTTTTACAGATTTTCGCCTTGGCGAAGATCTAATTGGGTTAAGCGGAGACCTCAAATTTGAAGATTTGATCATCTTCCAAAGCAGCGACACCAAAGCAGGCAGTACGATTATTCGCAACGGTGTCAGTGGCGACTTTTTAGCAGTATTGCCCGGAGTGGACAGCAGAACCCTCGGCCGCAGCAGTTTTGTGATTGGCCAGACAGTTCCCGGCAGCGCTACCCCTCTCCCCACACCGACTCCAGACACGACTCCGACACCAAATCCGACACCAACTCCAACTCCAAATCCGACACCAACTCCAAATCCGACACCAACTCCAACTCCAAATCCGACACCAACTCCAACACCAACTCCAACTCCAAATCCGACACCAACTCCAACACCAAATCCGACACCAACTCCAACACCAACTCCAACTCCAACTCCCTTGCTCAATCAGGCTCCAAAGGCAGTCAACGACAACTTCACCACCGTGGCGGGACAAACACTTAGTCTCAACGTCCTGTTAAACGACACTGACCCGGACAATAACATTCTGACTGTGACCACTTTTACCGCCACCAGCAAGGGGAGTTTGACTCCTGTGGGCGGTGGCAGTTTCAAATACACCCCGAATGCTGGCTTTTCTGGTGCCGACAGCTTTAGTTACTCCATCTCAGATGGCAGAGGAGGTACAAGTCAGGCAGTAGCGACAATCAAC
Source organism: Oscillatoriales cyanobacterium (assembly GCA_004292745.1). Taxonomy (GTDB): domain Bacteria; phylum Cyanobacteriota; class Cyanobacteriia; order Cyanobacteriales; family Microcoleaceae; genus Microcoleus; species Microcoleus anatoxicus. The sequence goes on from RDXH01000031.1 coordinate 60,904, forward strand.
GTCAGTAGCCCGCCGAAGCTAGCAATTAATGATGGTGTAGTTGTTGCTAAAAGTGCTCCGATTGGGACAATTACGGCGGCCGATTTGTTAGTTACAGACAGCGACAACACGCCGTCGGAAATTGTTTACACGATTACTCAAGCCCCTAACGCCAACAAAGGCTTTATCCAAAGGGGTACTGCTTTGTTGAATGTCGGCAGTAAATTCACCCAAGACGATATCAATAACAACATCATCAAATACAACCTGTTACCGACAGGTGGCAACGACAGTTTTACATTTACAGCCTCAGACGGTTCTGGGACGATCGGACCGGCATCCTTCAGTATTACCGTTGTAGATAGTATCGTCGATCGCAGCAACCTCCCAGCCAGCAGCTTTACAGGCAGCAACCTGAGCGACTTTATCATCGGGGGTCCGGGAGAGGATACCATCAGTGGCGGTGATGGCAACGACATCATTGACGGTAGAGCAGGCAACGACCTAGTATTCGGTCAAGCAGGGAATGACTCTCTGCTAGGTTTTACAGGTAACGACACCATCGACGGAGGCGAAGGCAACGACACCATCGACGGCGAAGACGGCATCGATTCCCTCCTAGGCGGGGTGGGTAATGACCTGATGTTTGGGGGTAATGACAACGACATCCTCAGTGGCGGTGACGGTAGCGATACCATTGACGGTGGCACTGGCAATGACTCCGTACTTGGGGAAGTTGGCGACGACTCGATACTTGGCGGCGTTGGTAACGACACCTTATTTGGCGGGGTTGGCGACGACTCCATCGAAGGCGGTGTTGGTGATGACATCCTCGACGGCGGTATCGGCAGAGACTTACTCGATGGCGGTATCAATAACGACTCCATCTCCGGTGGCGACAGCGACGACACCATTTTGGGTGGAGAGGGCAACGATACTGAACTCGGAGGTGCGGGCAATGACTATCTCTTGGGCGAAGCTGGTAGCGACTCGCTGTTGGGAGATGCGGGAGACGACACCATCGATGGTGGCATTGGCAGCGATAGTCTGAGTGGCGGCTTCGGCAACGACTTGCTGTTGGGTGCTGATGACAATGACTCGCTTTCTGGCGGTGCGGGCAATGATATTATCGGCGGCGGTGCTGGTTCTGACTTACTCACGGGGGATGTTGGCAATGATTTCTTCTACTACGAGACTCCTAACGAAGGTGTGGATATTATTGCTGATTTTAACAACGGTAATGGCAACGATAACTTCTTGTTCAGGTCTGCAAACTTTGGTGGCTTTACTAACTCTGGCACTGCTAACGATTTCACCAGTTTTATCGTCAGAAATATTGGCAGTGGTGGAGACAATATCAGCAAGCAATCGGTCATTTTGTTTGAAAATAAATTCGACAATGCTCAAGCAGTGAATGCAGTATTGAAAAATCAGAATGGTTCGGGCAAAACAGGAGCTTTCTTTGTGTATCTGAATAATACTTTCAACAAGTATGTTCTCGGCTTCGATCCGAATGCTGCTGATGACAGTCTCCCAGCTTTTGATTTGGCTGTGTTGAATTCTATTCCTACAGTCCCAGGTTCTCTGAGCACGGTGATTACTGCGTCGCAGTTTAAGTTCATTTAACCTGAGATATGGGCTCATTCTTAAGAACAGGCTTTCCGGCCTGTTCCACAAGGAGTGAATTTGATTGTGGGGTGGGTCGGAGAACCCACCCATAAAAGACTTGTTGAGAATCTATTGTTTAATGTTTGAATAGAACCACAAGGAGGCCGAATTATGCCAAGTGCAGTATCATTCTTTTTTCTCGAAACCGGTACAGATCCTTCATTAATCGGTACGACTTCATCTACTGGTACAACGACTTCATCTACTGGTACAACGACTTCATCTACTGGTACAACAACTTCATCTACTGGTACAACAACTTCATCTACTGGTACAACGACTTCATCTACTGGTACAACAACTTCATCTACTGGTACAACGACTTCATCTACTGGTACAACGACTTCATCTACTGGTACTGGCATAGTGGTAGGAAGGAGCATCGCTGACTATTTCATCGGTAGCTTGTTCAATGACACCATTTCCAGCCGTGAAGGGGATGACACAATTCTCGGTCGTGATGGGGATGATTTACTCAGAGGGGAGGATGGTAATGATTATCTCAACGGTGGAGCTGGCAAGGATATAGTTGATGGCGGCCCTGGAAATGATACCGCACGGGGTGGTAAAGACGATGACTTGGTAATTGGCGATCGGGGTAACGATCGAGTTTTTGGAGACCAAGGCAACGATACTGTCTTGGGTGGTGAAGGTGATGACACACTCTATGGCGGTAAGGGGAATGACTCTCTGCGTGGAGGTGGCGAGGGCGACTTAATTTTGGGCGACAAGGGCAATGACCGTATTTTTGGTGATACCGGCAACGATTGCTTACAGGGCGGTGCTGGCAGTGATTTGCTGTTTGGTGAAGAGGGTGGAGACATCATCAGTGGCGGCGTAGGCAATGATACTGCTGATGGCGGCGATGGAGATGACCGACTCTTCGGGGGGGATGGCAATGATTCTGTGTCTGGTGGCGCAGGAGATGATGTGATGGCGGGCGATCGCGGTACTGATACTCTGACAGGAGGCGATGGTGCGGATATCTTTATTCTCGGTAGGGTGGGCACATCCGCTGGGGCTAGCGGTTTTTTGACTACTGGTGGACCTCAAATTGGCGATGCTGATTTAATTACAGATTTTAAGGCTGGAGATTCGATCGGTCTAGCTGGAGGTTTGAGCTTTACAGACTTAAATATTTTTCAGGGTCAAGGATCGAATTCTAGCAACACAATTATTCAAGACAAGCGCACTGGTGAATTTTTGGCGGTCTTAATTGATGTTAGGGCTAACGCGCTAGATGAATCTAAGTTCACGACAGCTCAAATACCCCGTGTAGACGACAATCCTTTCATCATTCAGGGGACAACAACTTCTAATACAGGGACAACGACTTCCACCACTGGGACAACGACTTCTACTACTGGGACAACGACTTCTACTACTGGCACAACGACTTCTACTACTGGCACAACGACTTCTACTACTGGGACAACGACTTCTACTACTGGCACAACGACTTCTAATACTGGGACAACGACTTCCACTACTGGGACAACGACTTCTAATACTGGCACAACGACTTCTAATACTGGCACAACGACTTCTACTACTGGCACAACAACCACAACTCCCACACCAACAACCACAACTCCCACACCAGCAACCACAACTCCCACACCAGCAACCACAACTCCCACACCAGCAACCACAACTCCCACACCAGCAACCACAACTCCCAAGCAGGGACAACCGCGAGTCCGACACCAGGAACATTACCAACACTGGTTCCAAGTCCGAGTCCGAGTCCAAGTCCGAGTCCAAGTCCGACTCCGAATTCTTCCATTGTCCCAACTCCCACTTTGCCGAGTCCAACTCCGCCGGCTTTTCCATCACCAACTCCTAACCAGCCGCCCATCGTCGAAAGTGGCAAAACGATAACAGGTTTCCAGAATTTACCTCTGTCTCTAAGCATTTCTGCCCCTAGTGACCCGGAGGGCCAGTCCGTGTCAGCCACTGTCACCCAACTGCCAAATCCTAAATTCGGTTTAGTGGTTACTGGTACAATCCCGATCGCCGTCAACCAAAAATTGACCGTTCAAGAATTAGTCGGACTGAATTTCACACCTGCAACAGATGTCATCGGACAAGCTGGATCTTTCAGCTACAGCGTCACAGACGAACAGGGTGGCACAGCAGCAGCAGCAGTCGCAATTAACATCAATTCTTTCAATACATCGGTAACTACTCCAACTAACCTAAGTCCGATCGCAGTTGATGACGGCATCGTATTCACAAATACCAACAATTTGCTACCGACATTCATCGACGTGCTAGCCAACGATGTCAGCCCGCAAAATGGGAAACTCAACATCATCAACGTCGGCACACCGAAACTGGGGATAGCCGTAAATCTCGTCTCTCAGGTGCAATTCATCCCCGGTAATGTACCCGGTAGCACTACTTTTAGCTACAACATCAGCGACGGATTCGGCACAACTCCAGGCACCGGTGTTGTCACCGTTCAAATCTTGCCAGGAGATAGCGGGCCAAACAATCTAATTGGCGGCTCTTTGGCTGATAATTTTAACGGTTTGGCCGGCAGCGATACGATCGACGGTAGAGGTGGCAACGATACGATTAACGGCGGTGTGGATAACGACGTACTCATAGGTGGCCCAGGGGTCGATACTATGAGTGGTGGGGGTGGTAGCAATCAATTCCGGTATACCAGTCCTGATTCGGGAGGGCCGGTGTTTGATGCTGCTTCTTCGGCTGCAATCAATGCTGCGATCGCCGCAGGTGGATATGATTTAATTACAGATTTTACTGGTCTGGGAGTGCCGATCGCCGATCAGTTTAATTTTGCCCCCGGATTCGGGAATGTCAGCAGCACTAACCAAGTTTTACTGCCCGTGCAAACAACAGTTTCATCTAATATTTTAGGAGGAACAGCATTCTTGTTTGCCTATGATACTGGTGGCAATACTTACATCATTTATGATGGTAATGGCAATAATGTCACTGGCAGTGATTCTCGGATTTTGGCGAAGTTAAACGGTGTAACCGGCGTTTCTTCTTTGTCGGGATTTGATTTTACTTTCATCTAGAAACAAAGTCATTAGTTAGTGGTTACGGGTTATTTGTGATTTGCTTGACCCTGCAAATCACAAATAACCAATAATATCAAATCCTCTCTTCATCAGAATTATTCATCTCTCCGATCTCTCTCTGTGTTCTCTGCGCTCTCTGCGGTTAAATCATTTAACTAATCACTAAATCTCATTATCTTCAGAAAACAACCCCAACAAAGGGCCAAGAATAGCACCAAAAACAAACCCACCAGCATGAGCCCAGTAGGCAACTCCCCCAGATTCCATACCCACATTGGCTGGCGCATTCAACGAAGCAAGGCCGTTAAATGCCTGCTGTACAAACCAAAATCCTAGAAAAAAGAAAGCAGGTATTCTGACAGTAGTAATAAAGATTCCCAAGGGGAGTAATGTTAGAACTTTGGCTTGGGGATATCGGAGAATATAAGCTCCCATGACACCTGCGATCGCACCGCTAGCACCCAGAGAAGGAATAGCCGATGCTGAGACAAAAAACCACTGAGTCAGGGATGCTAAAACGCCACAAGTAAGGTAAAATATTATAAACTTTATGTGTCCTAAACAGTCTTCTACATTGTTGCCAAAAATCCAGAGGAATAACATATTTCCGGCGACGTGCAGAAAGCCTGCGTGTAGGAATTGGGAGGAAATTAGCGTTGTCCATTCGGGAAATGGTGAAGCGGGTAGAGAAACTCGACAGATATTAGTTAGCTGACAAGGTACTACGGCCCAGGAGTAGAAGAATTGCGTTAATTGGCGATCGCCCAAAGTTAATTCATACAAAAATACTAACACATTGGCAGCAATCAGTCCATAGGTGACATAGGGAGTGATGCGTGTGGGGTTTTCATCGCGCAAAGGAACCATAGGATTTTTTTGTCATTAAAATATTCAACCTACGATAGCACATCTATTTTCAAGATGTCTCCTGTCTAGAGGAAGATAATTGCTGAGGGTTCAGGGTTCAGGGTTGACTGTTGACTGTTGTCTGTTGTTACCAATTACCAATTACCAATTACCAATTACCAATTACCAATTACCAATAACTATTGACTAATAACTACCACAACTCCCGCACTTTCCACCGCCATTCTACTTACGGCGCACAAAGCATAGGTTCCCGGTTGGATTGCTATTTCTGCTGTCTCTGCATTCAGAATTCTCATCAACTTCCAACTATTACCATTTTTCTGATAAATTGTCCAAGAGCAGATATTATTTCCGGCTAAATTGTTCCAACTCAAAACAGAGCTATTTGCCACTTTTTTGACTTCAATTCCTGTCGGAGTAGGTGGCGGAGTTCCCTTTAGCCAAGGCATCGCCGGAACCAGTGCCAAATTGGCATAGGTAGTCGCTTTTAAACTATCATAAATTTGCTGGCGATTGTCAGTAAATGATTTCATGCTGAAAAATATATTGCCCAACGCTAACTTTTCATCTAGGTTGCGCGTGATCTGAATTTGTTTGTTGATTTCGGCAACCGTCCACTTATTACCGTCAAGTAAGCCTAAGTTGTTTCCAGCGTAAATATGTTTTTGTTTGGGGTTGTTTGCTACCCACCAATTCAACAGCATGGGATAACTTTGAGCAGTTTCGTCTATGCGCCAGTAAAGTTGCGGAGTTAGGTAATCTACCCAACCTAATTCTAACCATTTTTTCGAGTCAGCATAAAGTGCTTCGTAAGTATCTAAACCGCGACTCCCCGGTGGTTGTCCAGGGCGATAAATGCCGAAGGGACTGATGCCAAATTTAACATGAGATTTGGTGGATTTAATGCCTTCTGCTACTCTTTTAATTAAGCTATTGACATTTTCCCTACGCCAGTCTCCCAGACTCAGTTTCCCTCCTTGCGATCGATAATTATTGTAGGTCTTGCTGTCAGGAAATTCTTTGCCCGCAATCGGATAAGGATAGAAGTAATCGTCGAAGTGAATACCATCTATATCATAGCGCTTCACTACGTCTATAATTACCTTGTAAGTCCGGTCTTGAACTGTCGCAATTCCGGGGTCCATCCACAATTGATCGCCCCAAGCATAAACACATTCGGGATTAGTTACTGAGATGTGAGGACTGACGGTGGCGGGGGTTTTGCTAGAAACTTTGGCGCGGTAGGGATTTAACCAAGCATGAACTTCTATGTTGCGTTTGTGGCTTTCAATAATGGCAAATTCTAAAGGGTCATAATAAGGTTGGGGGGGCTTTCCTTGGGTTCCTGTCAGCCAAGCACTCCAAGGTTCTAATTCTGATGCGTAAAGGGCATCTCCCGCTGGTCTAATTTGAAGGATGACAGCATTAAAATTCATGTCTGCTAATCTGTCAAGGATTTTCAGCAGTTCGTTTTTTTGCTGTTCGGTTGAGAGTTTGGCGCTGGATGGCCAGTCAATATTCCAGACAGTTGTTACCCAGGCTGCGCGAAATTCTCGCTGATGACTGACTTGAACTGTTGGCAGTGCCGGTGGGGGATTTTTGCCGATAGTTACGATGTATTGTGAGGGAATTTTGGGCGCTTTTTTTAAATAAACTAATGCTTGATAAACCCAGGCGCAAACATCTGCTCGTGTGGCGTTTCCAGCGGGATTTAATAATTTTAAGTTTGGATAATTGACGACTATTTCTGATTGAGTTGCGAGGGCGATCGCACTTTTGGCGTAGTTGGGAATTTCTGTGCTATCTTGATAGATGTTGGATAGGACAAGATTGGTCGGTGGGGCAGTATTTGCGTCGAAAATACCGCTGACTAAAGCCAAGAATGCCTCGACTCTGGTAATTTTATTTTCTGGCTTAAATAAATTGTTGGGATAGCCAGATATAAAGCCTCTTTTAAATGCTGTTTGAATGGCTGGTGCTGCCCAGTAGGTAGTGGGAACGTCGGCAAAGGGCTGGTATGTTTGTTTGTCTGGTGTGGGAAATGCTTTGCTGACTATGGTGGCAAATTGGGCGCGGGTTAAGTTAGTGTTAGGACTAAAAGTGCGATCGGGCAAACCGCTGACAATTGCTCGTTCCATTAAGCCTTCAATGAATTGTCTCGCCCAATGATTTTGAATGTCCGAGAAGCTGATATTGTTGGAAACCATAATTATATTGAGGGATTTAAAATTAACATCTGAATTTTTTTAGTTGAGGCGAAGCCTCTGGATCTGCGTTACCAGGCTCTTCCTGGTAACGAGAAACGAGAAAGAAAACTCACTCATATCAAGAACAGGCGGGAGGGTCTGTTCTTGATATTAATGCAAGATCTCAGTTATAACAAACCAGCATTTTCATACAACAACCGGATTGTATTCAGGATTTTTTGGGCGTATTGGGGGTCGGCATTCCAGCGTCCTACCAATTCATTCACCGTGGGGGCGACACCCCGCTTGACAAATTTAAAACGCACGTTTTCTTTAACTAAAGGTTGGTTGATGGGTTCTGTGCTACCGTAGGCTTTGAGATGCTGAATGTGAGCTCTGACTCCTGTCCGGGCATCGGGAAAAGAGAGGCCGGAACTGGTAGCGTTGATGACTCCCATGTCAGCAAAGTTAAATTGTTCCGGTTTCACAGAACCGCCAAAGTTGAGAAAATTTGTTTCTACACACATTTGGCAAAATGCTAGGTCATGGTTGACGCTTTCTGCTGCTGCTTCTTGGATGTAAATTTGAGGTAAATTGGGAAATTGGGTCAGGGCTTTGCTGTTGTTTTTGGTCAGGAATACTGTCATTTGTTGGGCAGTAGTTTGACCGCGATTCATGATTTTTCCCACTCCTGAAAGGATATCACGGCGCGATCGCAAGGATACGGAGGTTGTGGACTGATCCCAGGCTACGGCAATATCGCGATCGCGCAAATCGATCGCCCGCACAAATACAATTCCATTGTAAGTAATCCGCCTGTCAAGCGCAGCGGGTTCGATATCAAAAATATCCAGAACTTCTGACGGAACAAAAGCATTTCCATTCACCAAAATACCTTTCTCTTCGTGGGGTGCACCGTTAATGTTGATATTAATTGGTGGATAACTTATGGGTGTGGGTGGAGGTGTGGGCGTGGGTGGAGGTGTAGGTGTGGGTGGAGGTGTAGGTGTGGTTATGGTTGCGGGTGTGGGTGCAGGCGTAGGTGCAGGTGTGGGTGTGGGTTTTGGTGTCGGTGTCGGCGCAGGTGTGGGTGTCGGTAAGGGTTTCAAACCCGTATTTTTCAACCAAGCTTCGAGTCCATCAGCCAATCCGAGAGCAATATCCGGGCGGCGAGTTTGAAAAGTTCGCAAGTCATCGATATTAGTCAAAAAACCGAGCTCTATCAGCAAAGAAGGGATAGCAACTCGCCGACAAAATCCCAGACTACCAACACCAGCCTCAGTATCTGCTTTTGAACCACGACTCACCATACCTGGGAGACGTCGCAAATAGCCATTTAAGATTAAATCAGCATCAGCTTTGCGCTTAGGGTTGCTACCAATATAAAACACACTGGCACCGCGAACTTGCGGATTAGAAAAAGCATCGGCGTGCATTTCTAGAGCGACATCTCCGGCGCGACAGCGGTCGTTGATCCAAGCGATAGTTTGCACTAAACTCAGAGTATCTGGGACGGAGAAAGTTTCTATGCCTCGTCGCCGTAATTCAGGTACTAATAAATCCCGAATTAGCATAAGTTCCTGGGCTTCGGTGGTGCCAAAAGCCATGGCGCCGGGATCGCGCTGATTTCCTTCAAAGCCGCCGTGTCCGGCAGAAACGAATATAGAACCCATTGAATAAAACCCTCCACCGTGTGGTTATTTGAGTACCTGCTTTTCAGTCTTAGGTTTTATTTTACCTGAAATCAGTAAATTTAATTTTTTACAGCACAAGTTTGCAGTTGCACGGAATCAGAAATGAGTCAACCTGCAACTGCAAACTTATTTAACCGCGTGCTGATGACATTTTTACAGCGGGGCTAGTAGAAGGCTTGGGAGCTTTAATTTCCTGGGAAAGAGCGTGGGCGCGATAGACTTTAGCAACGGCTTGCTCGCATTTAGACAAATCTGATTGTATCTCTGTAAAAATGGCAGTTGATACCGGATATGTGAACTTAGCCCGTAGGTGGTTGATATCGACAACACCTGTTTGTAAATCCCCCAGAGTGCTACGTAACAAGAACAGTTCATCTGTTCCTTGCACAGAGGCTTTTAACTTAGCGTATTTATCTGGCTAAAGCGATAAATTAGGGAAATATCCCAACTCTGAAAGTGAGTCTTTAGAGGTACTTCATAGCAATAATCTCAAAACACATAATCTCTATCTTTTCTCTACCTCTGCGCTCTCTGCGCCCTCTGCGGTAAAAAAAAAGAAATCTTCTTCACAAACGAAAGAGAATTATTATATAGCAACCCTAAATGATTCGCAAATATTTTTACCCCACCCCAACCCTCCCCGAACCCAAGGGGAGGGAGTAAGAAATTCACAAATGATTTAGCGTTGCTATATAATAATTCTACAGGATAGAGCGTTATATTTGAAATAAATCTAAAAATTTGCCATGCAAGCAGTTGTGTTCGATCGCTACGGCGACATTGAGGTATTGGAATACCGAGAAGTGGAACAGCCAACAATCAAACCAGATGAACTGCTAGTGCAAGTTCGCGCTAGCATCGAGTCTGGTCAAGTTGAGCCGATTGTCGATCGCACTTACAGCCTCGAAGAAGTAGCAGCAGCCCACGCTTACAGCGAAACGGGGCGGGCTGTAGGCAAAATTGCGATTAGCATTGAAAAAGTCAGTAGTCAGTAGTCATTAGTCAGTAGTTGGCTGTTATTTGTTGGTTATAATAACTGAAGCGAATGCTTTTGGGCCCGATGCCCGATGCCCGATGCCCGATGCCCGATTCCCCATTCCCCATTCCTTATGACATCCCCCTCAGACTTGGAGACATCCGAACAAAATTTTGACAACAACCTCGAACAAGTTAGCGCGGAAAATAGCATTGCACCAGTCGCCGATGATTTGATGGCTGTCAACAACTTAGAAGGTGCAGGAGTTAGCCCGGAAAATATTGCATCAGTCGCCGATGATTCTGCGGATCTCAGCAACTTAGAAGGTGCAGGAGTTAGCCCGGAAAATATTGCATCAGTCGCCGATGATTCTATGGTTGCGAGCAACTTAGAAGGTGAAGAAGTTAGCCCGGAAAATAGCATTGCACCCATCGCCGATGATTTAGTGGATGTCAGCAACTTAGAAGGTGAAAAAGTTAGCCCGGAAAATAGCATTGCACCCATCGCCGATGATTTAGTGGATGTGAGTAAATTAGAAGACGAAGAAGTTAGCGAGGAAAATAGCATTGCACCAATCGCCGATGATTTAGAGGCTGTCAGTAAATTAGAAGATAAAAAAGTTAGAGCTAAAAATAGCATTGCATCCATCGCTGATGATTTAGTGGATCTCATTAACTTAGAAGACGAAGCAGTTATCCCGGAAAATAACATTGCACTAATCGCAGACAGTTTTAGGGGTTCCCGCAACCTAGAAAACGAATATCTCGACGAACTCCCCGACGAAGTTGAGATGTCTTTGTTCGAGCATTTAGAAGAATTAAGATGGCGAATTTTCTCTTCACTAATTGCAGTAGTAATTTGTATAGTAGGCTGCTTTTTATATGTGAGACCCATCGTTAAACTGCTAGAAGTACCAGCAGGAGCAGTCAAATTTTTGCAACTAGCTCCCGGAGAGTATTTCTTTGTCTCGATCAAAGTGGCTGGTTACAGCGGTTTGTTAATCGCCAGTCCGTTTATTTTTTACCAAATAGGGTTATTTGTGCTCCCAGGTTTAACTCGCAAAGAACGCGGGTTGCTCGGCCCTGTTTTCTTCGGTTCGAGTTTCTTATTTTTGGGCGGGTTAGTATTTTCTTACATCGCTTTGATTCCGGCGGCGCTCAATTTCTTTGTCACCTACGGCGCTGATGTGGTAGAGCAATTATGGTCGATCGACAAATACTTTGAATTTGTTTTATTATTAATGTTCAGCACCGGGTTAGCATTTCAAATCCCGATCGTCCAAGTTTTGCTAGGTATTTTAGGCATTGTTTCTTCCAAGCAAATGTTGTCTGGTTGGCGCTATGTAATCTTGGGAGCGGCGGTTTTGGGAGCTGTGTTAACGCCTTCAACTGACCCTTTGACTCAAAGTCTTTTAGGAGGTGCAGTGTTAGCTCTTTACTTTGGAGGAATAGGTTTGGTGAAGCTTTTAGGACGCTGATTTCTTAATGATGTAAAATAAACACGTTCTAATTATGAATAATTGAAAAAATGCGAGAACTTTACCCGCCCAGACAACCTTATAACGAAGGAAAACTCAAAGTTTCTGACCTCCATACCATTCATTTTGAAGAGTCAGGAAACCCAGAGGGAAAACCTATTGTATTGCTACACGGGGGGCCAGGAGGTGGATGTCCGCCTGTTTACAGACAATATTTTGACCCTAAAAAATGGCGTTTGGTCATGTTTGACCAACGCGGCTGCGGTCAAAGTAAACCTCATGCAGAATTGCAAGAAAATACAACTTGGGATTTAGTCAACGATATTGAGAAACTTCGAGAATATTTAAATATTCAACAATGGGTTGTTTTTGGTGGTAGTTGGGGAAGCACTCTATCCTTAGCTTACAGTCAAAGCCATCCCGACCGTTGTCAGGGTTTAATCTTGCGCGGTATTTTTATGTTGAGAAAAAAAGAAATTCGCTGGTTTTATCAGGAAGGAGCAAGTTGTATTTTCCCGGATGCTTGGGAGGAATATGTTAAACCTATCCCCATCAATGAAAGGGATGATCTGCTAACAGCTTATTATCAACGCTTGACGAGTCCAGATGCTCAAATTAGATTAGAAGCGGCTCGTGCTTGGTCAATTTGGGAAGGGAGTACGAGTAAGTTATTTCCAGATTTAGAGATACAAAACAGCTTTGGAATTGATGCTTTTGCGGAGGCGTTTGCCAGAATTGAGTGCCATTATTTTATTAACAAGGGATTTATAGAGCCGGAAGATAAATTGCTTTTAAATATCGATCGCATCCGCAAGATTCCGGCGGTTATCGTTCAGGGAAGATATGATGTTGTTTGTCCGATGATATCGGCGTGGGAACTGCATCGTGCTTGGCCTGAAGCTGAGTTTATTATAGTTCCCGATTCTGGACATTCGATGAGCGAACCGGGAATTCGCACCTGTTTAATCGAAGCAACAGATAAGTTTGCAGACTGGTAGTCATCCAAATTGCTAAGGTAGGGCTTACGCAAAAAACCCGGTTTCTTCCAAAAATCGTCGATTTTTTCGACAGATATTCACGCAGAAACCGGGTTTTTGACCCCCCATGCGTAATATCGTTTCCGGCTGCATCGGAATGATTTAACCTTACTAGAACGCAGAGAACACAGAGGGAGATAAGAGAGATGAATACAGGACGATGTTACCGGATTTGATATAAGTGCTGTAAGGGTTAATTGCTAATTTTAAATTATTGGTCTAAAAAATATAGAGATGCGATCGCCCGCGTCTCTATAATAGTAAATGTTAAAATTCCACATCAAAGTTTTGCTAAAACCTTAACTACATTCGGAACTGTTCTACTTCTGGGGTGTAACCGATGGGCAAAATGTAATCCAGATTTTCGTGGGGACGAGCAATAATATGATACGATAGCAACTTTCCACCATCGACCTTTTTAACTGATTCAATCCCCGCAGCAACGGCTGCTTGTACTTCCGATATATCTCCTCGAACTATAACTGTCCAGTAAGCACGGGTGATTTTCTCATAGCGAACTAAAGTAACGCGGGCTGCTTTCACCATTGAGTCCGCAACTTCTACGGCAGAAGGAAGTCCTAAGACTTCAACCATTCCAACTGCAACACCCATTACAACATTCTCCTAAATTTCACGGGATATCTGAAACTCATTGTATGTGAAAGTGTTGCCGATTTTATGTCGCAGGTTGTGGTACTCGGTGGGGAGAGGGTTCGATGGGGGGAGTGGGAGAGTGGGAGAGGGGGAGAGTGGGGGAGAGGATTTTTGATATGAAATCGAAATATAGAACTTAAATGCACAACAACTTAACAACAGACAACGGTCAACTGCCAACTGTCAACTGCCAACTGACAAATTCAAAACTCGTCCAGCAGCCACTCCGAGGCTCTTTCCCCCAAATCTAGGGGGATGCTGACAGCTTTGCCCAAACGGGGGCGATCGCGAGTAGTCTCAATATACTCTCTCACCTGTGCGCTGCTTCCCCAGCCGTTGAGGTAATTTGCCACTGCGTCTAAATGCTCAAAATAATCAGCCTCCGTCATCGGGAAAGAAACCTGTTCCAGATACCTCCACATAACTTGAACAAAAATCTTGCCCCGCGTCCGTCGCAATCTGATATCGTAAGACTTTCCCCATTTTTCTAGTAATAGCTGGTGTAAATCCTTGCCCGTCATGGTTTCTCCTGAGTGAATTTCTTAAACAATAAAAGACAAAGTTCAAAAAATGTAATAATACTCTAATAAAGGCTGGAAGCTGCATTCTTAAAAGGAATTTTCACAGCCGAGATGAAAGTGAAAGCAGACCGCAATGATTGCCGTTGTCTGCACATAACAGATTCACAGCTACAGCTCGCAAACAAACGTAACTTAAAAACGCAAAGGCAGGTCATGGCTCAAACTTCTGCTGGAAATCCAGATGTCCCCGATATGGGGCGTCGCCAATTTATGAATTTGCTGACGTTCGGTACTGTCACAGGTGTGGCACTGGGCGCACTCTATCCTGTTGTCAACTATTTTATTCCTCCTTCGAGTGGGGCCGCCGGTGGCGGGGTAACAGCTAAAGATGCCCTGGGTAACGACATCGTAGTCAGTGAATATTTGGCTTCCCATCCCGCGGGCGATCGCAGCCTAGCTCAAGGTCTCAAAGGAGACCCCACTTATATTGTGGTGGAAAAAGACTTATCTGTGGCCGAATACGGCATCAATGCAGTCTGCACTCACTTGGGCTGCGTCGTACCTTGGAATGCTAGCGAAAACAAGTTTATCTGTCCTTGCCACGGTTCTCAATACAACAGTGAGGGCAAAGTGGTACGGGGTCCAGCACCTTTGTCTCTGGCCCTGGCCCACGCCACTGTCGCAGATGACAAGCTGGCTTTTACTCCTTGGACAGAAACTGACTTCCGCACCGGGGAAGCCCCTTGGTGGTCATAGTTATTAGTCATTAGTCAGCAGTCAGCAGTCATTAGTTAGTAGGTAAAAATGTCGGAGTTGGGAAATATTTCGATGCGCATAACTAACAACTAATGACCAAGGACCAAGGACTAATGACCAAGGACTAATAACCAATGACAAATGACTAATGACCAATGACTAAATTGTTAGACCTTTGAGATTGAATACTCTGATGCCACAAATTAATTTATCTGCGATTTTTCGTCGCAGTGTTCGGACGATCGCCAAAACTGCCATAGTTGCGATCGCCGCCACCGCATTTTTCCTCAGCAGCGACATCGCACTTCCCCAAGCAGCACTAGCCTATCCTTTCTGGGCTCAGCAAACAGCACCCGCTACTCCCCGCGAAGCAACGGGCAAAATTGTTTGCGCCAACTGTCACCTCGGTGCCAAACCCACCGAAGTAGAAGTACCCCAATCTGTTTTGCCGGACACAGTTTTTGAAGCTATTGTCAAAGTTCCCTACGATACCAACGTTCAACAAGTAGTTGGCGATGGTAGCAAAGGCGGCTTGAATGTGGGCGCTGTTGTCATGTTGCCCGAAGGTTTCAAAATTGCTCCCGAAGACAGAATTCCTGAAGAAATGAAGGAAAAAGTCGGCGATCTTTACTTCCAACCTTACAGCGAAACCCAAGAAAATATTATTTTAGTGGGCCCACTGCCAGGAGATCAGTACAAAGAATTGGTATTCCCAGTTTTGTCGCCAAATCCAGCAACTGACAAGTCCGTTCACTTTGGTAAATACCTAATTTATGTCGGCGGCAACCGCGGTCGCGGTCAGGTTTATCCTACTGGTGCAAAAAGCAATAATACTGTTTATAATGCTTCGGTAGCTGGTACAATTTCTAAAATTTCCACACCGGAAGATGGCGGTTATGAAGTAACAATTCTACCGACAGAAGGTGAAGCAGTTGTTGAGACAATTCCTCCGGGCCCTGAACTGCTTGTTTCTGAAGGACAAACTGTGGCCGCTGGTGAAGCTTTGACAAACAATCCTAATGTGGGTGGGTTTGGTCAAAAAGATGTTGAGATTGTGCTGCAAAGTGCCGATCGCGTTAAAGGGTTGATGGCTTTCTTGGCCTTGACCATGTTGGCTCAAATCATGCTGGTTCTCAAGAAGAAACAGGTGGAAAAAGTTCAAGCTGCTGAAATGAATTTCTAAGAGTGGCTTTAACTCGATCGCCAGTAAAGTGTCCTAGACACTCTACTACTAGGTAATTAGGGCGGGTATTCCCCGCCCTCTTGTTTGATAGATAGCAATTACCAAGATGCTTTAGCCGTTTCTGATTCCCAATTCCCAATTCCCAATTCCCAATTCCCCATTCCCAATTCCCCATTCCCAATTCCCAATTCCCAATTCCCAATTCCCAATTCCCAATTCCCAATTCCCAATTCCCAATTCCCAATTCCCAATTCCCAATTCCCAATTCCCAATGCTGTTACTGCACGGTTTGCCATCTCAGAGTTTTACTTGGACTGCTATCATGCCCGATTTAGCGACAAACGGGTTTCGGGCGATCGCACCAGATTGGATCGGTTATGGGCGATCGACCAAACCAGACAAACGCGACTTTGCCTACACTCCCGATACTTTTGTTGAAGCATTGGCTGATTTTATTCAAGCTTTAGAAATAGACAAATTTTACCTAATAGTCCAAGGATTTTTAGCTTCCGCAGGCATTCAATATGCTCTGCGCAACCCGGATAAAATTGAACGTTTAGCAGTCATTAATACACCAGTTTCAGCAGATATAAAATTACCTTGGAAAATGCAGCAATTAGGACTGCCTTTTATTGGTGATATGATGACCCAAGACCCACTTTTGGTGGACAGAACCTTAGAAGGTGGCTGTCGCCAAATTATATCAGACAAGGATTTAGATGTTTATCGCCGTCCATTTTTGAAGAGTTCCGATGCGGGGCGATCGCTCATGAACACAGTCCGCAACATTCAATTGCCACAGTCAATGGCCGAAATTGAATCTGGCTTTTCAGCATGGACTAGACCAACCTTATTTGTATGGGGATTAACTGACCCTTGGCTGAGTGTGGAACCAGTTCAAAAGTTAGTTAGTTCCTTGCCAAATGCAGAGTTGGTCAAGGTGGAACAAGCAGGGCATTATCCTCAAGAACATTGGTCAGAAAAAGTTGGTGATGCTCTAATTGGTTTTCTGCGCCGAAAAGAGGTAAACTAATTTTTTGTACCTCACTTTCGGTGCTGGGTTAGCGAGGCAGAGCCAAAGCATCTGCGTTTCCAGGCAGAGCCGATTGGTGACAACTTAAGACTGAAACCCATAATAAATGTCGCTTTTAGTCGAGGCTAGATCCCCCTAAATCCCCCACCCCCCCCGCCCCCCCCAAGGGGGGAGAGAAGGGGAGTAGGGGTTGACTTTGATCGGAATCTTATCCCCCCCTTATTAAGGGGGGTTAGGGGGGATCGAGACTTCGATACAACAAGAGAGACGGTCGGTTTAACGTTAAGTTGTCACCAATCGGCAGAGCCTGGGAACGAGCATAAGCAAACCCTTACCCGCCCGGTGCCCGATCGCAACGAGCAATCTAAAATCTAAAATCTAAAATCTAAAATCGACATGATTCGTCTCCGTTCAATTCTTGCCTTAATGATGTCATTTATGATGGCATTTCTCGTCAGTTGCAGCAAAACGCAACTGGGTTGATACCAAAACTTACATTCATGGTCCGCTCGGCGAATTGCGGGGCGCAATGAAAACCGTATCTGTAAGTTTGTTACCTAAAGATCGACAACAAGCTGTTGATTTAACTAAGAGTTTGTTTGCAGATTTGGTGAATATTGATATTGCTGCTAAGGATCTTGACTATGCAAAAGTTACCAGCAGCTATCAAAAAGCAGTCAAGGATTTTGATGCTTTCTTGCAGCTAATTCCTAAAGCTTAATATTTTTTGGGATTGGGGTAGGGTGGGCAATTGACTGGTGTCAACAACTGGGCTAAAACTCATCATAAAAGTCGCTTGTAGTCGAGTCTAGATCCCCCCTAACCCCCCTTAATAAGGGGGGGACAAGAGCAAGATTCTTGCTCTTGTCCCCCTTAATAAGGCGGGGGACAAGAGCAAGATTCTTCTCAAAGTCCCCCTTAATAAGGGGGGGACAAGAGCAAGATTCTTCTCAAAGTCCCCCTTAATAAGGCGGGGGACAAGAGCAAGATTCTTCTCAAAGTCCCCCTTCTTAAGGGGGATGCGAGGGGGATCTAGACTTCTACACAAACGAGAAAGATAGAGGGTTTGAGTCTTAAGTTGACCTAATCCAATACCCACCTTGCTAAAAACTTCTATAAAATCTAAAATCCAAAATCCAAAATCTCAAATCGAATGGTTCGTATTGCAATTATTGGATGTGGTATTGTCGGAGCATCGATCGCCTTTGAACTGAGCCACTATCCCGAACTGAAAGTCACGGTATTCGACAAACAACCACCAGCACAAGCATCCACCGGTGCAGCCCTCGGTGTATTGATGGGAATAATTAGCCACAAAACCAAGGGCAGAAATTGGCAGTTAAGAGAAACTAGCCTTCAGCATTACGAAACTCTCATTCCTGAATTAGAAGCAATGACTGGGCGAAAAATTCCTTTTAACAAACAGGGAATTTTGATGCTTTGTTCCGAGGAAGAAGATTTAAGTAAGTGGGAAAAGTTACAAGCAACTCGCTCATCTCAAGGTTGGGATTTGGAAATTTGGGATTTAGAGCAAGTGCGCGATCGCAATCCTCATCTTAACCTCAATCATCATATTATTGGTGCTATTTATTCACCTCGCGATCGACAAGTCGATCCCACAGCCCTAACTTTAGCTTTAGTTGATGCTGCTAAGCTCAAAGGAGTGAATTTTGAGTTTGGCGTAGAAGTTCAAGGCCTCATGGGCGGACAAGATACCCACCCCACAACCAATGTAATGTCTTTTGGAACAGACATCTTGCCTGTGATTGAAAATGGTCTAAAATGTCAGATTCAAACAAATGTAGGAAATTTAGAATTCGATTGGCTAATTTTAGCTGCTGGTTTAGGCTCTTCTGCTTTAACCGCATCATTAAATCAATTGGTTGACATTCGGCCGGTGTTGGGACAAGCGCTACATTTGCGATCGCCCAAACCTCTAGAAAATCCTGATTTTGCCCCAGTAATTACTTGCAATGACGTCCATATTGTGCCTTTGGAAAATCAGGAATATTGGGTAGGGGCAACGGTAGAGTTTCCGGTAAATAGCGAGGAAATTCAGGCCAATGCTGATATGTTGCAGCAAGTCATGTCCAAGGCGATCGCCCTTTGTCCAGCCATAGCAACAGCCCAGATTATCAAGCAATGGTCAGGTTTGCGCCCACGCCCGGAAAAACGACCCGCACCAATTATCGATCGACTTTCCAGTAACAACAACATCCTCATCGCCAGCGGCCACTATCGCAACGGCGTATTACTCGCCCCCGCCACAGCACGCACAATTCGAGAAATGATTTTGCAATAATTAACAAATCTTAATATAATCAAGATTGCCATCCATCTCTTACATTTCAATATGTCCGAAAAACCTTTAGGTAAACCCCGCTCCTTGTGGAAAGTAATTTTGCTATCCGCAGCCACCTTGCTGCTGTACTACGGATGGTATAAATGGATTATTCAAGAAGAGTTGCGCCGCTATAACGGCACCGGGTGGTCAGGAACCCTCTGCTTGCTACCCTTTGTATTAGGAGTAGCCATTCCCCAAGCTTTGCGAATCTACGATCCCGACGTTCCCGGATGGTTTGGTTGGTTTTCCTTCCTAGGCATTGCTTGGATTTACATCGTACAATTCAAACTTTACAACACAGTAAACGAACTGTATCGCCAAGAAGGAATCAAAGAACCACTAACAGTTTGGTGGATTTTCATACCTGGTTTAAATTTAATTGTTGGCTTGCGCCAAATCCACTTTTTGAGCCAATTTTGGGCGATGAAACAGGGAATTGAAGTTAAAGATAACTTAGCAGAAAGCCTTCCTTTCCTATCAGCTAACGCTTAATTTATTTATTATCTTAGTCCGCGCAGGCGGACTTTGTTTGACAAGACGCGGTTTCAACCGCCGGACTTTGTTTGTGTAGACTTTTGAGCTTCTTATCTTAGTCCGCGCAGGCGGACTTTGTTTGACAAGACGCGGTTTCAACCGCCGGACTTTGTTTGACAAGACGCGGTTTCAACCGCCGGACTCATTTTTACCAAAATCTAGGCGACAAATCCCCAAGAATCAATTTCAATTCCGGTTCATCAACCCGCTTAATTGCTTTAGGAATACTTACCCACTGCCGCTTTCTCTTATAAGCTTCAGGCCAATTTTCCACCACAGTTTCTACTTGCAGTAAAAATACATCCACTTGCCAAGTACAACCAGACTTATAGTATTCGTAAGTCCCCATCAAATCTGGAAACACTCGACCCAATACACCTGCTTCCTCCCAAGCTTCCTTTGCCGCCGAATCTTCGGGAGTCATGTCAGGTTCAATCAAACCTTTGGGAATTACCCAACGCTTACCTCCCGAAGAAGTAATCAACATTACTTCAATTTTACCGTCCATAATGCGGTAGGGAATTACCCCCGATTGTTCCACCAATACAATTGTTCTGGTACTCATTATTTATGAAACATATTTTCATGCAAAAACTGGTTCAACTTAATTGACAGTTGAAAACTAAAAACAAAAATTGCACCCTGATTTTACATAACTTATGCGTGAGGTGAAAAACCCGGTTTCTGCGTCAATCTCTCCCATGAATTCAAATTGATCCAAGAAACCGGGTTTTTTAGGTTTATCTACTTAACCTAATCTTTTTTCGACTTAGCCTCCAAACTTTCCAAACGACTCTTTAAATCTTGATTATCCTTTTTCACCAAGTCTAATTCCTCACGCAACTGTTTCACTGCTGCATCAGAACCAGCATTTTTCTGCACTCTTTGCACAGCCTCATCAGCCATCCGACGGACACGGCCATCGGGAGTTTGGTCCGCCAAACCACGCAAAATCCGCATTGCTTTGCGAGTTTCCATTTGTCCTAATGCTGCAACTACAGATACTTGAGTCAAGAAAAACGTCTCTTTAGATAATTCTGCCAGCCGCTGCAAAATCCGTTCTAAATTAATCTTATTTTGACCTGTTGAAATTGTACCCAAAGCACGAATTGCAGCCAAGCGCAAAGCTTGGGGAGTACCAATGGCTGTGTATTTCAAAATCTGATTCAGCGCATCTTCAGAAGTTTTCATTTGCGCCAAACCGGATATCGCCCCCGATCGCACCACCTCATTCCACCCTTGACGCTCTTTCAGCACCAATTTTAACTCTTTCAGTACCTGTTCGTCAGTCGGTTTTTCATCCAGGTTAGCCCCTGCAATTCCCCCGATCGCACTCGCAGCCGCCGCTTCTACATAATAGCTAGCATCACCTTTTTCAACAATAGATCTCAAAGCTTTATAGCTGTCGTGAGTTTTGATTTTACCCAGCGCCCCCACCACAGCACGGCGAACACGAGCATCTTTATCCTTCACACCAGCTACTAAACCATCAAAAGCTTGGTCGAGTTTAATTTCTACTAAATAGCCTGCAACTTCCGCACGCACCGCCCAAAACGGCTCCTTCTTCAGAACTTCTGACAGCGTATGCACTACCTCCAATCCTCCCTTTTTCGCCAAAGCTTGGGCGGCGTAAATCCGGGAAACAGGGTCTGGATCTAGTTGTAACTGAGCTTTTAGTTCGGCAACCGGAAACTCTAAACTAACTGTTTTTAAGTATTTATTTCCCACATCAAAACTAATGAATGCTGGCTTCTGTTCCAGAGGAAAATAGAAACTTTGCTCCCGTTCGTAAACGCGCACTGTAAAAGTTTTCAGATTCGGTCCAGAGGATGCAGAACTCTCATCGTTGTCTGATTTTTCCGGCTTGTAACCGAAGCCGATCGGAATTTTGAGATCGAATACATCCTTACTGTTAGCATTGCCATTTTTCGGTTCTTTGATCTGAGTTTGGGTAACAGTAACTTTCGCTAATTTGTTATCTCCATCCCAGGAATAAGCAACTTTGTAATCTGGATGACCGCCGCGATAAACGTACTGGTCAAACAAAAACATTAAATTGCGACCAGTCGCTTTTTCGATCGCCCTCAGCAAATCAATCGTTTCTACAGTTTTGTGAGCATTGTCTTGCACAAAAGTCTGAATTGCTTTGTAAAACAACTCATCCCCCAACTCGGCGCGGATCATGTGATAAACGCAAGCGCCTTTTTCGTACAAATGGCGATCGTACAATTCGATCGCCTCCCGGTAAACGTGAGTGACCATCGGGCGACGGTAGCGAGCACTATCTTCAGCTAAATAATTGCGCGCCTCATTTAACATATAATAAGCCGCGTCTTCTTTCCCGTATTCTTTATCAGTCCACAGCACCTCGGAATAGGAAGCCATGCCTTCTTTAATCCAAGCATGAGACCAGTGTTTGATTACTACTAAATCGCCAAACCATTGGTGAGCTAATTCATGAGCAACCAAGCTTTCCGAACCTCGATTATCGAGAGTAGCGCGTTCGTCTAACAAGCACCTATCTGTTAGCAAAGTTGTCGAAGTATTTTCCATCCCCCCGAAAATGAAATCATCGACGCAGACTTGAGCGTATTTCGGAAACGGGTAAGGGTAGCCAAATATCTGAGAGAAAAATTCAATCATTTGAGGCGTTTTGCCCATGGTGCGTTTGGCATCCGCTTCGCGGCTTCTTTCCACGTAATAATTAACAGGTTTGCCATTCCACTCATCTTTGATTTCCGCAAAATCTCCCACAGCCAAAGTCATCAAATAGCTGGGATGAACCTGTTTTTGTAACCAGTGATAAATTTTATCATCTCCCTTGGTTTCTGTGTTGATTAATTCCCCGTTAGAAATAGCAAAAAGTTGTTTAGGAACTTGTACTTTAATTTCGGAAGTTGCCAGTTGTCCGGGATAGTCGAAACAGGGAAACCAAAAGCGGGAGTCTTCATCTTCGCCTTGTGTCCAAACTTGAGTTGGTTTATCGGGGTAGTGTTTGTCTGGACCGACGAAATAAAGACCTCGCTGGGGTTTTTCGACTGCATAGTCGATCGCAATTGTAATTGGTTTGTAGGCTGCGGTTGGTTCTTGTAGTTGAATTTCTAGAAATTCGCCATCACTCTCAAAACTTTGCTCGATGTTGCCGACTTTTACTGATTTAATTTTTAGGTTAACGGCATCTAAGGTTAATTTGTCAATACCGCTGCGGACTGGATTGATGCGGATGCTGCAAGTACCGTGAAAGCTTTGTTTGGGAATATCCAGCACTAAGTCCAGGAAAATATGCTCTACTTGACCGGGGCGATCGGGATTATAATGCGGCCGAGCACCGGGCATCTCAAAGGATTTGTGACCGTTGTCAGAATCAAAGTATATGTGTGACATTTTGATGGCGAAGTTGTGAATCGATCGCTGGTACTTGAGCTGCTGTTGAGCTGCCAGCTTATTCTAGAGTAGCGCGTCAAAGTTGCTCTTGTCTCTAATCTGATTAAAAACTTTCCTGATATTCCCCCGGATGGCAACTAGGATTTTTTTGCTACAATACCAGCAAGGCTAATGACTACAATCATCAGTCTACCATTGAAATTGAAGGGGAAATCTGTATGACAGCTACACTATCAGTTTCCAATTCCATCGAGTCTTGGCTCGGCGATGAAGCAGAAGACTTGCTGGGCTATCAAGCGAAAGTTTCTAAAGACTTTCTGATTTGACGACGGATCACCCGATCGATCTCACTCGCTATCAAGTCCTCAACTGTTATGCGGGAAGGATGGGTTTAATTAATTCCGGCGGTGCTTCAGGAAAAACCGATTTTGCAGAAGCCATTCGCACGGCAGTAATTAACAAACGCGCTGGGGGTTGCGGTTTAATTTCTGGACGTAAAACCTTTCAGAGACCCTTTGAAGAAGGGGTAAAATTATTTAACGCCATTCAAGACGTTTACCTGTCTCCTAAAATTTCTATAGCCTAAAATCTTGCCATAGAATATCCCGATGCCAGACTTCTTGAGGCTAGTAAGTAAGTCCACCTAATTAAATGCAAGATCCAAATCGCTCAAAAACTGACTGGTTTGCTATTCTTCACATCGATCTTCCCCCCTTGGGGGGGCAGGGGGGGGTGGCCTCTTCCTTCTTCCTTCTACTTATCAATTAAAAGTAAAGTGCGTCAAATCCCCAACACCTAAATTGTTCCAAACACTTACATGACGCACCCTACAATTGGGTGCATCTGTGTTTTGTAAATATATTCGTAGGGGCGAAGCATGACCGCAGACAATTTATTAGTTATAACCAGAGATTTACGGAGGTCATGCTTCGCCTATGCAAAATCGGGATGCTCCCCTACAATTCGATATTATATTGTTTCCGGTTGCATCGTCAGGTGATTTAACCACAGAGAACGCAGAGAACACAGAGGGAGATAAGAGAGATGAATACAGGACGATGCTACCGGATTTGATATTACCCATTACCATATTCTCAGTCCAGTAGCAATTCAACATACCCAACAGCCAAGTCTATTCACTTTTTGGCTTAATTTCACTAACAATTTCATAAACATCACTGTCTGGTATTTTCACAAACAAAGGCGTCATTTTATTTAAGATTTCCTGATAAGCTTCGCTATGGTTAGCAGCCATTTCATCTACGCTTTCCCAAAAAACGATCGCAATACCTTTGTCTGTATTAGGTAATTGCAGCAAGTATGCGCCCTTGAAACCTGTGACGTAAGTTGCAACCGCTTTTTCAAAAAGTTCTTCTGCTGCTTTAAATTTGCCTGGTTTAAATTCCCCAACCGCAACGTAGGCAAACTGATGTCTGAGAAAGTCTAGAAATTCTGACATAGGTCTTTGCTCAAAAAATTTGTCTCGACTAAATTTTATCAGAGTCGATCGCCTAATTTTGTGAACTTGACATTTTGTAAAATTGTTTCCAATTTAAATATCGATCGCCCTAGCACTCAGAAATGATTGTTGACGATTGACTGTGAATAGGTTGATGACTGCTTTTTCTGAGCTACAATTGAGCCTTGCCAAGATTTCATTTATTTTTATGACAGGCTCAAAAATGGGAACAGGAAGGCAAAAGCAGTCAAAACAATGGTTTGAGCAATTAATCACGTCTTAATTGATGGGTAAGTTCAGGGAATTGACAATTCCTCACCGTCGGGGGTGGCTTAGACTGGGTATGTTGAATTGGTAAAAAAGCTATGAACCCACAATCTAAAGGCCGCTTAGTTTGGAATCACTCTACCCATCTTGACGGATTGATACCAATTTTAGAGCGACTGACTCAAAAAATTGGCATTCAAACCATTACTCCCGGTGTCATTAACAAAGTTAAAGGTCACATCCCGCACATGACATTAAGAGTGTCAGTACCCATCCGTGGGGGATTTAAAATCATCGCCAGACAGGGCAAAACTGTACAAGAAGTCTTTATATTAACCACTCTCGGTCAAGGGGACTTGGAAGAGACGATCGCCCAAACCCTAGCCCGGTAACAATTTTTGTTGAGCAAGCATGGCCCGTGCCCTAACTGAAGAAGTTTCATCACCAGAGGCTATTTCCTCAAGTCTACTCAAAACTTGCGACAGCCAATCCGGTTGAACAGCAGCACTAGCCAAAGCTTGCAAACCACCTACTGCTGCGTAGCGCACCACCCATTCGGGGTCTTGGGACGCTTGCAGCAGGGTTTGAGATGCGTTTTTTTGAGATTCGGGAATTTGTGCTGCGGGCATCAGTTCCCAACAAATGGTTCCCAAACCCCTAGCGGCCGCCCGTCGCACGCTCAAAGCAAAGTCATTCGCCGCTGCATCGAGCAAAATATTTAAACCTCTGGGGTCTCCAATGCCCGCCAAGGCTCTCACCGCCCAAGCCCTGGCTCCGTAATTGTAGCCGTCCAACTGTTCTAGGAGGGGAAGTACGGCAGGTTCTCCGAGTTGAATCAGCCCGTCCACGGCGGCAACGGCTGCCCCTGGGTTGTTGTAGCCGAGCACTGTAATTAGGGTGGGAATTGCTTCTTTTGAGCCAGCGGCGGCCAGTGCTTTGACTGAGTTTAACAAGCCCTCGGCAGAATCTGCTTGTTCGACAGCGCGAATTAGTTCTAATGCCATTTACTTATAAAATGTACCGTGACCATTGTAATTGTAGGTTGGCTCGATCGCGCGATCGAACCTTTTGCAGTCTTGGTTAAAGAGTCGAATCGGCAAAAAACTCAACTCCATACCCGCGCTAGGATATCTTGCGCCGTGCATCCTCACCGCCTTCGCGCTTCCTATAAGCCTTAGCCCAAGCATAGCGCTGCGGATCTTTTTTAAGCAGATATTCCACAACTTCCCGACGCTTTTCATCCTTAGCATTTTTGACAACCTGCTTGAGTTCCGAATCTATATCTTCTGATTCAGCACCGCGTTTAATTGCCTCGTTAAACCAACGTTCACCCTCTGAAAATTGACTCCGCTCAAAACAAATAGCTCCCATCAAAGTGTAAGGATGATGACTCTGAGGCTGATACTCAATAGCTTTGAGCGCGCACTTTTCAGCATCACCTAGTTTATGAATATCTCGAAAAGCACCGCCCCTAGTTGTTAGCAAAGCTGACTTCAGCTTATTTTCTTTGATTTGGTCGAAGTCCAGATTTTCTGTCACCTTCAATGCACTGTTTGGTTCATCGGCCTTGCGCCAATGACTGCTGGCGTTGGGCAAGTTCCATTTGTTTCCAGTGCGCTCATATTCCTGTTCATAGAAACACGCTTCCAGCCTGTGGTATGCTATAGCAATCCTTCCATGACTAGCTAAAAGTTTTTGTTGTATTAACCGAACAACTAACACAGGATCTAGACGCTCTTTTTTCTCCAATTTTACCATGATTGCGTAAAACGGATCGAAAGAGAAATCACGATCTATAATCCGATACTTGACCTTGAGAGCAGCAAATTCCTTTTCTTGGGCAAAAGTAATTACATCCTCACGTCCATTCTGTTTCAGCCAATCAATATCAGCCTCACTCAACAGCTCTCCCGATTGGATTTTGGATTTCAGACTAGCAGCATATTTGTCAATAGCAAAAGCAATTACATCCTCACGTCCATTCTGTTTCGCCCAATCAATATCAGCCTCACTCAACTGCTCTCCCGATTGAATTTTGGACTTGAGACTAGCAGCATATTTGTCAAGCGCCAGAGTAATTGTCTCAGTTAGTTTACGCTTTTTCAGAAAGTTAATATCCTGCTCACCTAGCTGATTGTCTAAATCAATTTTCTTGAGAACTTTATAAAGATGGCTCGATCGTGATGAATCCTCAAATTCATTAGCTTTATACTTAACTTTCAGTTCGGCAAAGTGGCGTGTCTGTTCAATCTCCAAAACAATGCTAAGCGTTTCGCTAAGTTGATGCTCTTCCAGCCAGTTAAGTTCTGACTCACTCAACTGTAGATCCCACTTCAGCTTTTTTAGGATTTTATAGAGCGGACTTGATACAGATGTTTCTGGGTATTCACTAGCTTTGTACTTATCCTTGAGTTGGGCAAATTCAGCTTCCCGTTCAGCTTTTTGTTGCCAAAAAATTTCTAGAGTATCAATCAGTTGGTTGTTGAACAGCCAGTTAGCCTCTACATCACTTAATATTTGTTGTGCATCGAGTTTCTTGAGAATTTGATACAAGGGGCTATCAAGGGAACAATCTGGATATTCAGTTGCTTGGTACTTAGCCTTTAGTACAGCAAATCGCGCCATCTCTTCAACGATAGCAACTATTTCAGTAAGCCCCTGTTTTTTAAGATATTTAACTTCTAAGTCAGTTAGCTTATTTTCTGAGTCAAGTTTCCAAAGGATAGGATACAAAGGATTGGATAGCGATAAATCGCGATCGCGAGGTTTGGTTACTTTGAACTTAGACTTGAGTTTAGAAAATTTAGCATCTAGTTTGCTTCGTTCTTCAGCCTTATGTAGTGGCTCTTGCTCGATAGCTTTTATTGTTTCCAAAAGCTCATGCTCTTGTAACCAATTCCGCTCGAAGTCGGTAATTTCAAATTCTAAATCAGCTTTTCGCAGAATGAGATAGAGAAGACTAGAGGGAGATGAATCTTCATATTTTGTGGCTTGATACTTAGACTTCAGCGCTGCAAAATGTTGCACCTGGACTTCAAAAGGATCGTTGCTCATGATGAATCCCCCGATTTATACTTCTAGCTGCTACACAACCATCTCCCAGCATTCCGCGATCGCCCGCAGTCAAAACCCAAACTTTTTTAACTGAAAACTCATCCAGATGGTAATATTATTTTAACAGGCTAGCTTTCACCAAGTACAGCTACAAACCTCAGTATTTTCACTGAAGTTTATAAAAATTAGTACCTAAACCATCGTTTCTTATTCATCAAATAATCGGTCATAGATTCACCCGGATCAAACCGATAAAATAGTTCTCAACTCCATCAAGTACAGGTATGCCGTAGGGACATATAGCAATCCTAAATCATTTGTATAGTTTCTTGTAGGGGCAATCCCCCCGTGGTTGCCCTTAGCTGCTGGGGTAGGCACGGGGGCACTACCCCTACAAATCTTCATTAATCATTTAGGATTGCTATAGCAGTGCTGTATCCTCAATATACGATAGATAATTGAAAATCACTAAAGCAATCCTATTTCAGTTGTGAACGAATTTTTTCACAGTAAACTATCCATTAAGTTCATCACATGGATAGCTTCATCTGACAAAGATAGTGATGCTTGTTGTTGGAGATGATGCTCCAAAACTCCTTTTAGGGCAATCAATTTCATGCTATTTTCGGCTAAAGTTTCAGAAATCGCTTGAGCTCCGGGCAAATAGCCGATCGCCCCTAAGTCCATTAAAGCCGATCGTCTCAACTGCAAATTATCCCCATTCAAAGCAGTCACCAACAGTTCTCCGTAAACTGATTCCCCAGTTAACTGATACATCGCCCGCGCTGCCGCGTACTGCACCCGCTCGACAGAATGTTCTAAAAAAGGTTGAATTACTGGTAGCGCTTCCTCAGCTTGCAGGGTTCCCAAAGCTTCAATTACTGAGTCATAGGGTTGCACTAAGTGGGATTTTCCCGGCACGCGCACGGCTGCTGGCACTCCCCCATCTAATAGTTTCATCAGTGCCCCAATCGCATCCCGATCGCCCAGCATTTCTAGAGCTTGAGCCGCCGCTTCCCGCACGTAATAATCCTCACATTCCAAGCACTGAATTAGTGCCGGCAATGCTTGTTTGTCACCCAATTTTCCCAGAGCTCGCGCTGCATTTCGCAATAGAGAATAATCGCCTATTTTTGTTTGTTCCGATTCTTCTTGTAAAGCAGCAATCAGAGCTGCAATCACTGTGGGTTCTTTAACTCGAAATCTGCCCACCCACCATGCGGCGTAATAGCGGAGGCTGTAATCTTGGGAGTGGAGATTGGCGATCGCCTGTTCTAACGTTAAAGACTCCCCGCTAGCTACATCCGCTGGCGGTGAGTCTGATTCATAATAATCCATAATTTTTGATTAATTTTATTCATAATTTTAGGCAAATATTGGGCGAATAGAATTCGCTTCTACACAGACAAAACCCGCCTGCGCGGGTTAGTTGCATTCTTAGTCTCGCGTGGCGCGGACGAAAGTTGGTGATTGTGGCGCTGATTGTGCGATCGGGCATTGTTATTGGTTATGGTAACTTAACAATAACCAATAACTAATGACTAATGACTAAATTGGAGTAATGCTGGCGATTTTCCCGCCCAAACGCTGAAATTTCTGCATTTGCGAGGACAAATCATCAACAGGTACGATAAACGCCTTGCTGCTGCGACGCACGTTAGGATATCCGCCCGTGCGAATGCCTGAAACTTCCACCCGGAAAAGTCGTCCTTCCTTACCGTAAGCTGCCGCGCCACCGAAACCGCTGCTGGGAGTTACGTTTTGTGCCGAAGGGCGATAAGCCCAACCTTCGCTGCCACCGGAGGGGCCAACTACTGCTGTAGCACTGTTGCTACCAACTTCCACGGCTAGGCGAGAGTTATTGCCTTCTAGTTGAGCTGTATCGCTATTTGCGTAGCCCCGATACAAGCGGAACATCCGGGTAAAACCAACGGTTTTTTGTCCCCGCTGATTATCAAAACCACGGTAGTAAGGGACGATACTTTCGCCAAAGCTTTCTTGATATTCTACGGAATCGATGTAGGAATCAATATCAGCATCGTATCCTTTGTTTTCGTACAAATCTAAGTGATAAACTACTTCAGATTCGTCGTAAATAGCGCGACCGAGCAGGTGTTTGTAGTTTAGTTCGATCGTCCGAGTTTGGAAGCTGCTGTAGAAAAACTTGGTTTTGTACAGTTCTGATTTAGCTACTGTGCGCACAAATTCTCGTACTGTTAAACTGCCGTCTTGCAGCAAAGATTCAGCACTTTTCAAGCGCTCGGATTTCATCAAATAATCGTTACCTAACAACTGGCGGTAAGTCGCGCGAATTACTGCTTCGACATCATCTTTGGTGTAATTCGGACGCAATTCTACCTTTGGCGCATCGCTCAATGCTGATGTCCCCAGTCTGGACGCTGCTGTTGTAATAGCCACCAGAATTTCTCCTAAATGTATGAATGTGAATTGAAAGCTTTGTGGTACTTGAGTGTTTTGCTACTTAGGCAAAAAGTGTTATTTTTTAGTAAGTTGATTTTATAAAATCCACCAAACCATCTTTAATTGTCTGGTTTCTGTAATCATCCATTCAACTTACTTTAATGCGACTTTTTCCCACCCAATATTTGAGCGCGAGAACTACCTGAAACAGCGTTATGCAGGACTCAATCGAGACATTTTTACTTCTCCCTTTTTGCTTTAAAAACTGAAAACTTTTTAAAATTGTTTGGAAAACTTAACCCTCCAACGCAGATGCCCGGAATTGTAAACAACCGCTAACACTCAAGCTAACAGCAGCTTACATTTCCGGGCATCACGCAAATCTAGCTCAGGGCGTTGATTGCGTAGTCTAGGTAGGAGGTAGCTTCAGTAGCAGCATCGCCACTCAAACCGTGGTTGGCTTTGATGTACTTGAGAGCTTCAACGTACCAGCTAGGGGACAATTCAAAAGTCCGGTTGATTTCGTCGATACCTGCAATCAGGTACTCATCCATTGGGCCTGTGCCGCCTGCAACCAAGCAGTAGGTGACCATACGCAGGTAGTAGCCGATGTCGCGAGCGCACTTTGCTTTACCTGTTGCGGTAGAAGCATAGTTAGGGCCTTGCATTTGTTGGGTGTACGGGAATTTGTTGTACACTGCTTGGGCTGCACCGTCGATCAAGCGCTGAGAGTTAGCTGTCAGAGCTTTTGCTGCTTCTAGGCCAGCAGCAGCTTGGCGGAAGCGGCCGAAGGCGACTTGAAGTTCGGTGCTGCTGAGGAAACGGCCTTGAGAATCGGCTGCTGTTACTGCTTCGGTCAACGGGGTTTTCATTGTCCTGTTTTCTCCTTAATTAATGTTGTGTTGTTTTGGTACAGAATATTTGTAAAAATGCGATGGTTCGCTTTTTTTACACTCAATTAATCGTCGCTGAGCTATTTTTAGCCGACTGCACTAGCTGCACGGTCGAAGTAGCCACCGATTTCCGACATCAGCGAGTTGCAATCGCCACGAGTAACACCGTTGGGGTCGTTAGCAATCGCGATCGCTGCTTCCTTCATTTTTTGGACGCCTGCTGCTACTGAAGCACCAGGAGTGCCCAATGCCAGGTAGGTTTCCCGCAAGCCGTTCAAGCAACGGTCATCAAGAACGCTGGCATCACCTGCGAAAGTTGCATAGGTGACATAGCGCAAGATGATTTCCATGTCGCGCAAGCAAGCTGCCATGCGACGGCTGGTGTAAGCGTTGCCGCCTGGGGCGATCAATTGAGGTTGCTCAGCAAACAAAGAGCGAGCTGCATTGGCAACGATGGTGGAAGCGTTGCTGGTGATGCGGTTAACTGCATCAATGCGCTTGTTGCTCTCTGCAACCATGCTGCTGAGGGCATCTAGTTGACCTGCTGCCAAGAATTCGCCACGAGCGTCAGCTTGGGAAACTACTTTTGTAAATGCGTCTAACATGAAACAACTCTCCTACTTGAGTTAATTGAGTTTGGTTGCGGTATAAAACCGTTAAGTTAAATTTGTTCAGGCCGGTCGCCTGTAAGGGTTGAGGGTTGACACCAGCTAATTAGCTGAGCGGCTCGATCTCTCCCTTTCCGCTACCTGTACCATTGTTACATTGCAACGGACGTTTAAGAAACCTTAGAATATTTTACATCTTTTATGAGATGCGACAAACCTTGTTAAACAGTGTTTTTGTTAACTTTAGCCTGCCCCTTCAACCCTCTCCTACTCTTTATACAATGCTCACGAGTGTTTGTTTATTACAAATTATTACAGGAATTTATCTGTTAACAGAGGGTGAGACTGGGAGGCTAATGTGGTAATGGTTAGAGCCTTGCGATCGCCTCCGATGCCCAGAATTTGCTGGTATGTTTTGCCAAATCCCCAAGGCCTTCGGAGGAGCCCACCTTCCTGATGTCTGGGGTTTAGCCCTATTGTTAAAAAAAGTTAAGATAATTAAATCTTTGCGAAAAGAAGGTTGGGGAAGCAAAAAAAAGCGAAACATTCAACCCGATCGCCAGTTAGCCGTAGCGAAGCGATCTATTTGAAGGAAATCCCTCAAATGAAGACCGCTCCCTTTGGTAGCCCGCTCGATCGGCTTGTACCCGATCCTGTTGTGGTCTAGCTTCCGGGATGTTTTCCTCAGATGGCGATGGTTTCGAGTCCCAACCCCTAACGGATGATCTCAATTCCGGTTGTATCGGAATTATTAAACCTGACTAGAACACAGAGGACACAGAGAAAGAGAAGAGAGAAATAATAATTCCGATGTCAACGGATTTGATATGAGGAGGAGGGAGCGACTCATGTTCTAGGTAGACTTAACCCGCTCGCACAACAAATCAACCACAAGTTCTGCCGATCCCAGGGAGCCCTCTTGCCAACCCGGTAGATAGCTCATATAGTCCCCCGCCAGATAAACATTCAAGTGTGGGTTATATTGCCGATTCAACTTCTCATAAAACGGGCGAGTCTGAGGTTTGCGACTGGTGTGGTTATCCCAACCACCCTCAAAGTAGGGTAGGGGGCTGAAATCTTTTGTAGACACCTATTAACATTCTTCCCAGATTGGGTAACTATTAAGTGGTAGTATTAGAGGTAAGCAACTCTTGGAGACTCAATCAGAAGTGACCCTTTCAATCGGAGAAGCCGC
>RDXH01000235.1 GCA_004292745.1 Oscillatoriales cyanobacterium
TGTTAAATATATCGCCATCCGCTTTGACATCACTGAACGCAAAGAAGCCGAAGAAGGACTCGAAAAATTTGCAGCAGAACGCAAAAATGAAGCTGATTCGATGACACAGCAAGTTCTGAAATTGTTGGGAGAAATCAAAGGCGCGGCTCAAGGAGACTTGACAGTCAGGGCTGAAGTTACTAACGATGTTTTAGGTGCTGTCGCCGACTCATTCAACTTCCTGATTGGTTCCCTGCGAAAAGTTGTTACCGGAATTCAAACTTTAGCAGAACAGGTAACATCTGCCACCGGCGAGTCAATTAGTAATACCAGCCAACTGACGCAACAAGCAGAAGTTCAAGCAGCCAAAATATCTGCCATCATGCGAGAAATCGATCGCATTGTCAACTCAATCCGCGACGTGCGAGATGTCTCGGTGCGGGCCGAAACAGTCGCCCAGCAGTCTTCTCACACCGCTGAAGCTGGCGGTATGGCGGTCGATCGGGCTGTCGAAGGTATTAACGAGCTCCGATTGACGATCGCCTCAACCTCCAAAATGATGAAACGTTTGGGCGAATCTTCGCAACAAATCGGCAAAATTGTCACATCGATTTCGCAACTTGCTTCCCAAACTAACTTATTAGCCCTGAATGCTACCATTGAAGCAGCCCGCGCGGGGGAACAAGGTTTAGGTTTTGCAGTTGTAGCCGAAGAAGTAAGAAAATTAGCAGAAAGATCCGCCGGTGCGACGGAAGAAATCTCCGAAATTGTCGGCACAATTCAAGAAGAAATCAGTCGTGTAATGAAGGCAATGGAATCAGGGACACTGGAAGTAGTGGAAGGTACTAAACTCGCCAGCGAAGCCAAAACTCACCTGAACGCCATCATCGAAGTTAGCCGAGAAATGAATGCTTTGGTACAAAATATTACTCGCGCATCGGCGAAGCAAACTATTTCGGCAGAGGAGATTTCTAGTAGTATGCAGCAAGTAAATGAGATTGCGAATACAACTGCCCAAAAAGGTTCGGATGTCAAAGCATCTTTGGATGATTTATCTGGTTCTGTGAGCAAATTGCAAAAATCTGTGGCGAATTTCCGGAGTTAGTTGATGGTTGACTGTTGACGGTTGACAGTTGACGGTTGAGAGTTGTCAGTTGATAGTTGTCAGTTGATAGTTGATAGTTGTCAGTTGATAGTTGAGGACATCATATAACAACAGCCCACTGCCCACTGCCAACTGCCCACTGCCCACTGCCCACTGCCCACTGTCCACTGCCCACTGCCCACTGCCCACTGCCCACTGCCCACTGCCCACTGCCAACTGCCCACTGCCCACTGCCCACTGCCCACTGACTAATATGAACGATGACGATTTAAATGAATTAATAGATGCTTTCACCGCAGAAACCCAAGAGTTTCTCCAATCAATGGAGACAAACTTATTGGGAATGGAAACTGCTGATTTAAAAGAGCGACAAGCAGCAGTTAAAGAAATGTTTCGGGCGGCTCACTCCATAAAAGGCGCTGGTTCGATGTTGGGGTTTCAAAACGTGTCTGCCGCAGCTCACACTCTGGAGGAGTGTTTTGTCATTTTTCGCGATCGCACAGACTTGTCGGCCCTGGAACCAGCAACTGTGACTGTTTTGCTACAAGGTGTGGATGCTCTCAAAAAAATTACTACCGAATCAATTCACCACTCCGATGTCAGCAGTCCCGATCAAACAGAAAACTTGGAGATAATCGCCCAAATTCAACTTCAGTTCGAGCGTCAATACGGCAAGCCAGAACCACCGCCACCTCCGGTAATCAGCAAGTCGCCAGCCCCAGAAACCCTAAAATTGATTTTTGAACACGAACTACCGCCAGTCTTCAATCGCCTAGAAACCGAACTTTCCCAAGCTTCTGAGGCTGATTTGGCAAAAAGTGTGACCGCACTCAACCAGGTTTATTACCAACTCTCCGGTTTAGCTGGAATGTTGCAATTGCCAGAATTTGGGAAAGTTGCTGAACCTCTCAGAGATTTGATCGACTCAAAGGATTTGACTCTAGAACGCTTACAATCCGAGGGTTGGGCGATCGCGCAAAATCTACAAACCGCACGAGGGCAAATATTAGCAGGAAAGGCGATCCTCTTCGAGGGCTGCGCTAACGAACCCCCCCAAATCTCCCCCGTCGCCATAAACGACGAACAAGAGGGCGGGCACGCACCATCCACCGCCCCTACACCGGGCGGGCACGGGGACACCGCCCCTACACCGGGCGGGCACGCACCATCCACCGCCCCCACACCGGGCGGGCACGCACCATCCACCGCCCCTACACCCCCAGTCCCTAATCCGCAGCGGCCGACAATCCGAGTAGACTTAGAACGCTTAACAGAATTAGTCAATCTAGTCGGCGAATTAGTCATCAACCGCACCAACTTAGAACTGCAAGAATCCGAACTGCGTGGCGAAGTCAAGCGCATCCGTCGCAATATTGTCGATTTGAACCAATTCGGCGGTCAGTTGCGAGAAGAGTACGACAGGATGAGTTTTGGAGACTGGAAAAGTGCACATGATAGCCCAAGAATCGGAAAATTTGCAGAACTAAACCAAGAATTTCCAATTATTAGTAACAGCAAATCTTCTCAGTCACATCCTCACTTTGATGTCTTAGAGATGGATCAATATACAGAGTTTCACTCTACAGCCTCCGAAGTAATCGAAACCACCGAAACAATTGCTCAATCTGCCACCAAATTAGACTCCTTATCCATGAGATTCGAGCGCAGTATCGACCAACTGCGTCGCATCACCGAACAACTACGCAGCCGAGTCATGCAGTTACGAGTTGTCAGTTTCAGCCGCGCCGTCGATCACTTGCCGCGAGCACTCAGGGATATGTGTCTCACCTACAATAAAGATGTCAACTTACTGCTATTAGGAAGAGATACTAAAATTGATGAAAGTTTGCTTGATGCTTTGCGCGACCCCTTAATACATCTAGTCAGAAACGCTTTCGATCACGGCATCGAAATCCCCGAAATTCGGCAGGAAATGGGCAAGCCAGCCAGCGGTCAAATTGAAATAGAAGCCCGACACCAAGGTGGCCAAACTATTATCACTGTCGTTGATGACGGTAAGGGCATTGACCCGGAAATCATTCGCCACAAAATTGTGAAAAAGGGTTTGGCAACGGAGGAACAAGCCCAAGATTTTTCCATTTCCGAAATCTACGATTTTCTATTTTGGCCTGGTTTTAGCACAGTCGAAGAAGTGAGCAATCTTTCAGGGCGGGGAGTCGGCCTCGACGTGGTACGGGCAAATTTGCGGACGGTTCGAGGCACTGTAAAGGTGGATTCTCGCCTGGGAAAAGGCACGAGTTTTATCCTTAAACTGCCGCTATTACTGTCGATTACTGACGCCTTGATGGTAAAGACCGATCGCAATAAAATAGCAGTACCACTAGATGCAGTCGAGGAAATTCTCCATATTAAAGCCTCGGAAGTACACACTGCTGGAAATCAACCAATGCTGTGGTGGCGGGATGAATTTATTCGTTTGGTACGGCTGCAAGATTTGCTGGAATACAGCGTTTTGGGGCCTGATGCCCCCTCTCCTGACCCTTTGACCCAGGATCACATTCCGGTGCTAGTCTTAGCTTCTAGCGAAGGAATGCTAGCGGTTGCGGTGGAACGGCTCATCGGTCAGCAGGAAATTGTGGTAAAACCCTTACCATCGCCTCTGTCTAAGCCTCGCGGGGTTTTGGGAAGTACGATTTTGGGGGACGGCCGAGTGGTGACTATTTTAGATGTGGATGATTTGGTGGGTCAACCTTTGGTAAATAGTTCGATCGCCCCTGTGTCTGGTAAAGTACCGCATTTGGCACCAACTTCGAGTCAGACACCGCAGATTTTGGTAGTAGACGATTCCTATACAATTCGGCAATTGCTGTCTCTGATGCTGACTAGAGCTCGCTACCGGGTGGTACAGGCGAAGGACGGTTTAGACGCGCTGGAGAAGTTGCAAAACGGTCTCGATTGCAGTTTAGCGATTGTGGATATTGAAATGCCACGGATGGATGGATTTGAATTTTTGCGATCGGTGCGATCGACCCAACGGTTTGCTAAAATCCCCATAGCCATGCTAACTTCCCGCAGCGGCGAAAAACACCGGCAAATGGCAATGGAACTAGGCGCAAATCAATATTTCACCAAACCTTACAGCGAAACATTACTGTTAGAAGCCATCCCCAAATTAATCAAACAATAAACAATATGATTAACGAACCGCGAAGACACAAAGAGCGCGAAGAAAGAACAGCATTTTCTTCCTTCCCCCTTGGGGAGTAGAGGGTGGCAGGGGGGTTCTTCCTTCGCGTCCTTCGCGCCTTCGCGGTTCAATAATCTTCAATCCAAAATCCCAAATCGACATGACTCACGCCAACTACAATCGCCGCTTCCGCAACCAGAAACAAACAAATGCCAGATCCCCTGCCCGCAAATTAGTTTCCTTTGACCTAGGCAGCGTTTATTATGCTGTTCCGATTGAACGAGTACAGCGCGTTGTCAAAGACTTTAATCCCTACGGTTTTTTAGATAGTGGTAATAGTTTAGTCAGACATCAGGAAGAACTGATTACGCTAATTGATTTATCGAAAATATTTAAATTCACTAAAAGTATGGCTGACTGCAACTACCTAATTGTTTGCACTTTCAATCAAGGCGATCGCTTGGGAATCCCCATTCCTGATATGCCGAAGATTTTAGAAATTTCCGAAGCAGCTTTTTGCGAAATTCCCCTATTGTACCGCCAACAGCAACTACCTGCGGCTGTAGAAAAGTTAATTAGCGCACCGGATGGTTCCGAAGTCTTTTATTTAAATTTGGATTTATTGAGTTTAATTTAGCTCAGTTATAACATAGAATATAAATGGTATTTTGTCAACGATATATGAAAAAAATACAATGAAAAAAATTACAATATTGTCGATCGCGCTACTAATCTTTGCAGCAATTCCAGAGTGTCCCCAGGTGGGACTAGGGCTAAGTGCGATCGCCCAACCAAAAACTGCCCAGCCACCCAAAAAAGACGACCCCAAAAGCCTCGGTTACGTCTCCCCGGAATTTGCCGAAAAGGTATCCCAACAGGAAATTGACCAAATCAACGCCAACGTCGAAACCCTGTTACTAACTCAAAGCTGCATCCGCTGCGACCTCCGAGGTATAAAATTAGTTAACCTTACTTTAAAAAACCCGATCGTTACCGGAGCAGACTTATCAGATGCCAACCTCAGCGGAGGTACTTTCGAGATAGCAGATTTTGTCAACACTAACCTAGCACGCACCGACTTAAGCGGTTCAGTTTTAATAGGAGCCAGAATCAGCAATACTAATTTCAGGAAAGCCAACTTGACAAATACTAATTTAGACGGTGCGGACTTGCGCTTTTCTGACTTGAGAGATGCCAATCTTTCTAATGCGAACCTCCGCAATGCTAACATGGATGGTGCTAGTCTCGATCGAGCCAGTATGGGAGGAACTACTATGCCCGATGGGAGGAAAAACCAATAATATTAAAAAAGTTATTCATCAGTCATCCCCGAAAAACAAATCTATTAGACATCTCCCATAATTATTGTGGAACAGGCATCCTGCCTGTTCTTCAGAGGCTTTTTTGGAGATGTCTATTAGCTATCTTCCTCTGTTGTTTGCTGGCGGCGTTTCCGAAAAATACCAGTCATATTGATTCCTGTTACCAGCAGAAAAATCACACCCAAACCTACCAAAAACACATAGATTGGCATCAAAAAATCTCCCAAATATTCTCCTTGGTGGATATTCAAAAAAACTTCTCCTACCTCTTTCGGCATCTTAAACCAGCTTCTGCCAATTCGATAGATTAGACCTGTCACCGTACTGACTGTTAAAGGCAATAAAATAATCGGTGCAGCAATACGGTGAACCTTACGAAAATCAAGTTTAGCACCTGGTCTTTCAGGGCGTGCGCCACCAAAAAATTTGGTCATCGTCAAACCAGTGACTATCAGCCCAATCACTCCCAAAGCCAGCAAAAGCACATAAAATGGTCTGAGTTCCTTTCCGAGATAGCTTCCTTGGTGAATATCCATAAAAATCTTGGCAGCATCACCTTCTATACCAAACCAATCTTCTCCCAGGCGATAAGCAACACCAGTTATGGCACTCAATAGTAAAGGAATGAAAATAATCGGTGCAACTTGGCGGTGAAGTTTGCGAAAGTTAGCGCTAGCCATCTATTTATTCTCCTATTTGTTAGATGTTTTGTTGTTGACAAATTAGATAGTTTTGGACGCACGGGTAGGCAGAAACCGGGTTTTTTGCGAAAATATTTCGTTGTCACCCGCAGATTCGGTAAAAAACCCGGTTTCTTTGGTCAAAGTGGGTAATTCATGTTGCAAAAAACGGTTTAGCGCCAGATTTACCATTAAGAAAAAGTAAAATCAGTCGCGTTAAGATTTCCAGCATTAACTCCTTTCAATACTACTAAATATTGACCGGTGCCTGCTATCTGCAACAGAGTATCGCTTGCATAAATTCCAGTTCCTTGAGTGATATTAATGTTAGAAAATCCTAAGCCATCTTTCAGCTCCAGTATGTCTGCGCCTTTTTGAAAGTCAGTGATGATATCAGCGATATCGAGAGTATTTGTAGCCGATCGCCCTTCCAGCTCAAATAAATCCGAACCTATACCGCCGGTCAGAATATCTTTGCCCTTCCCTCCTTCGAGAATATCATTGCCTGCACCGCCGTCAAGCGTGTCTTGACCCTTGCCTCCTTCTAGTTTATCGTTGCCGCTGTTGCCGCTCAAAATATCATTGCCATTGCGTCCTTTTAAAGCAACATTATTGCCAGGAATTCCTGTCAGGATGTCGTTACCATCTGTACCTTTAATTTCATTCTGATAGAAATTACCGCCGCTTTCGTATCCCTGAGAGCTGATAGACAAACTGTTTATAACTGGGGTATAACTGGAAGAAGCAACAGGTTGATTGACAGAAAACCCCATCTCGTAACCGCTTTCACCACCGCTTTCGTAGCCAGAATTGCTGTTATTAATGTTGTAACGGCTGTCATTCCCACTTTCGTAGCCAGAATTGCTATTACTAATGTTGTAACGGCTGTCATTCCCGCTTTCGTAGCCAGAATTGCTGTTCCCACTTTCGCCACTTTCGCCACTTTCGCCACTTTCGCTAATGGAGAGTTGGTATCTCTCCGATGATGTTCGATCGACATCGATAGAATTGTCTTGTGTCACATAAGACTGTCCCACACCTGTCCAAATTTTAGTTTGGTTGCTCATCTTTTAGATCCTCGTTGTTTAAGTCATCTACAATTACTGTGACAAAACAAAGTAAAGAACTCGGAAAGACCTAAAATTTATTTCATCCGCTTCCAAAACCTCCTCAATAGTTCTGGATGCACGACATCTATATCTCGTGTTAATCTAGGGGCAATCCCCGTGGTTGCCCCAATCCCTTAGTCTCTTGCGTAAGTCCTGCTCAACCTAAACATCAGCCCATTTTCGCAGCAAATTAGCAATCTGCACCCAAGTCACCGCCGCTAGTCTTTCACCTTCAGTGACAGGTTCCACACGATGTAAAGTTGTAGTAGGATAAACAACCATTGAACCAGCATCAAGTTTAAAAGCTTGTTCGCCTTGGGTACTTTCAATCACTAATTCCCCGCCCGTATAAGTGGCTGGATCGCTGAGAAATAGAGTGAGAGATAAATCCGATCGCATTAGTTTTTCATCTCCCATAATCGCATTATCAATATGTGTCCCGTAGTACATTCCTCCCTGATAGCGACTAAACATAATGGGACGAATTGCTTTAGGGCGCGCCGCTATTTGGAATAAAGAATTGCGTTTTAGTGCTTGATTGACTAAATTTCTGAGTTCCTGAGTTGGAGCCGCATCATTTTTTAGTTGAGCATTATTTTTTACTTGTTGGGCGTACCAACCTGCTGTTAACTTCCCATCGACAAATT
This sequence comes from Oscillatoriales cyanobacterium, assembly GCA_004292745.1. Taxonomy (GTDB): domain Bacteria; phylum Cyanobacteriota; class Cyanobacteriia; order Cyanobacteriales; family Microcoleaceae; genus Microcoleus; species Microcoleus anatoxicus. The sequence continues at coordinate 7,991 of RDXH01000235.1, forward strand.
CAGCATTTTTTAGGCGATCGACTATGCAAACAATTTTTCGATGTTTTTGGTTCTTTCCGAGTTCTTTACTTTTTTCTGGGATAGTAGGAGTAATACCAAATCCTGCCTTTTTATCTCCTCTATGATTCGGCGGTTGAAACCGCTACTACACAAACGAAGTCCGCCTCCGCGGACTAAGAAATAAAGGGGATTTTTAACCCGGATTTGGTATAATCACCCAGAATAAGGCTTTTTGAAAGATGCAAAGTAAAACTAAGATTTGGCTCGGCATTGGAGCTTGCGTTTTAACCTCTGTAGCTGCTAGTGCGATCGCATCCCAGAATGATAGCAGTGTTAATCAATTTTCCCCTATTTCTCTTTTAAGTAATGCTGCTAATTCATCGATGAGCAACAGCAAGCCGGTTAAACCGATCGTCTTAATGAGTAGCAGTGGCGGCGAACAAGGAGAAAGCGGCGAAGGAAAAAAACCAAAACCCCGGAAAAAAAGTAGTTTCACTTCTGAACTTTCCTTGACAGATAGTAATGTCACAATGACAGCTTCCAAGGGCGGGGAAGGTGGAGAAAAAGGGGAAGAGGGAGAAAAAGGAGAAAGCGGTGAACAAGGAGAATCTGGGAAGAAGAGTTAAGGTTTTCTATTAATATCAACTCTTAAGCTACTGAGGAGAATTTTACTTGAAAACAGCTACCTACTCCTAGCTGACTGGTAACGCTAATTTCTCCTCGGTGGCTTTGGACAATTGCTTGGGCGATCGCCAATCCCATCCCCAAACCCCCTTCGCGGCGATTTCTAGCTCGATCTGCTCTCCAAAATCTGTCGAAAACTAACTTGACATCTTCTGGAGCAATGCCGATGCCAGTATCCTCTACACTCACAATTGTCGATCGGTTCTGTCTGCTCAGAGAAACAGTCACAATTCCGCCCGCTGGTGTGTAATGAATTGCGTTTCCAATCAAGTTAGAAAACAAACGAGTTAGCTGTGCAGCATCTCCCATTACAGACGTATCAATGGCTAAATTTGACTTGAGAATAATTTGCTTTTCTTGAGCTTGCAGTTCCCACAAATCTAGCAAATCCTCTAATAGTTCGTCTAACGGAACCGCTATCCACTCGCGGGCGATCGTGGCTGCTGGTGCATCCATTCTAGTTAATAAAAGTAAGTCTTCAACTAACTGAGTCATCTGTTTAGTAGCAGAGGCGATCGCCACCATTTTCTTAACATCGGCTGCATGAATTCTCTCAGGATGACTCTGCATCACCTCCACTGAAGTTTTAATCGCCGTCAGCGGACTTCTCAACTCGTGGGAAGCATCAGCAGTGAATTGTTTTAACTGCTGAAAACTATCCTCAATTGGCTTGAGAGATTGCTTAGTCAGCCACAAACCACCAACCGCAGTCAAGCTCAGAAAAATAATACTTCCATAACCCAAATTCCAGCGGAGTCTGCTGAGAACTTCTTCGACTTCTTTAGTAGATTCGCTGGTGCGAATATAACCTTTTAATTCTTGTTTTTTATCATTATAAGAAATGTAAACTGGAATTGTCGCCGACCGAATCTGCCCGTTTTGTATAGTTTGGAAACCCGATTTTATTATTACAGGCGGTAAAGTCTTGCCGGAATTTCCTAATATTTTACCTGATTCATTAAACCATTCTACAGATTGATCTGGTTCCCGCAGATTTTGCCAGGGAATGTCTAAGTCTCCGTCTTTGTCTAACTGGCGCGTTAGTTTTTCGCGATCGAGTTCAATCTGAAAGTCATCATTGCGCTGTTCGCTTTGTTTGTCAGATTCATCGCCTTTCTTTTCTGGATGTTCTGAAAGATGCTGCTTTTCGATCGCAACTAAACTGTGAGAAGCTGCTTGAGCCAAAACCTCCAATCGCTGGTCTAATTCTTGATACAGACTGCTGGCAAATAATTCATAAACAGCAATAGCAGAAGTTCCTAAAATAGCTACCATCACTGTTAAGTAAGATAGCAATAAACGCCATCCCAAAGCTTGAAATTGGGGATTAGAGGTTTTGGTTGAGCCGATAACCCATGCCATAAATAGTCTCAATAAAATTAGCTGGTGCGCCTGCTGCTTTCAGTTTTTGTCGCAAACCCCGGAGATGAACTTTTACGGTTTCTTCTCCTGGCGAGTCTTCAAAAGCCCATATATGGTCTAGGATAGCACTCCGTGTTAAAACGCGCCCTCCTGTTCGCAGGAATAATTCTAGCAAACTGTACTCCTTTGGTGTAAAGTGCAGCAAATTATCGCGATAAGTAACTTCGCAGGTATTCGGGTTTAAACGCAGATTTTCCCACTCTAATACTGGTGGCAAAGTTGTACTTCCCCGCCGCAGTAAGGCTCGAATTCTTGCTGCTAATTCTGGCAAATCGAAGGGTTTAACGACATAATCATCTGCTCCGGCATCTAGTCCTATTACTTTATCATTGCTGGTGTCTCTGGCTGTTAGCATGAGAACGGGGGTTTTTAAACCTTGTCGGCGCAAGCGCTGACAAAGGGTAATTCCATCTATTTTTGGCAGCATCACATCTAGCAGAATTAAGTCATAGGTAAAAGTTTCTGCAAAGTTCCAACCTTCTTGACCGTCGGCGGCTATGTCTACGGCATAATGTTGGTCGGTGAGGGCTTCTGCTAATGCTTG
>RDXH01000236.1 GCA_004292745.1 Oscillatoriales cyanobacterium
CTTTGAGATTGTGAACAGATGGAATCCTCACCTCACACGCCTTTCATCCCACACTAACCGAGGCGGTATAGTGTGGGGATTCCCGTCTGTCTAGCTAAACTGAATACCTCTGCATCTTGGCAGCGCGAATCTAAATCAATTCTGCTACCTACTTAAGACTACTAAACCAGGTTCAGAGTATAACTTCATCTGCCAAAATGCAGAATCCGCAAATCTACTTGATTAATCTAGGTTAGATTTTGCGATTCCAACCGCAACCTGCTATCTCAAGCAGTCCCGGACTTACTAAGATCGACATCGTAGCAAATCTTTTGGTACTTGTACTGGCTTAATTATTAATAATTTAACAGATTTAATCAATTTTTGTAAAGTTTCTAAATATTTCTCAAAATAATGGGCCATGTCCCTCGACCAATTTTCCGGGAAAATCAACCTAAAATGACTTAATTCGGTTAAATAAACTCGATCGCAATTCGATCGCCAACTTTGAGGCCAAGTTCAGCAGCCCGCCCGCTACGGAGTTCGATGACTCGATCGACCATCGTATCTGGGCCATAGGTGGGACAAGGATCGGCAGTACAAGGAGGTGCCGCAGGTTGGATGGCTGTCACCACTCCATCCCGCAGAAAAATCATATCCAGAGAAATCTCACAATTTTTCATCCAAAAATTCACCCATCGCGCAGGTTTGAACTCAAACAACATCCCTCTGTCATCAGGTAGAGAAGTTCTATACATTAAACCGATAGCCTGTTGTTCCGGGGTGGTAGCGACTTCAAGTTCGATCGAGCGATCGGCTATCCTAGCTTTAGCGGAAACAGGTAAAACTTGACCTTGGGAAGCTGTCACTGTAGGCTGCAATGCCAAAGTAGCAGTAACATCAGAATTCGCCACAGGTAGTGTCGGCGAACATCCCAGCAAACATACACTTAGCCCAATACCCAGCAAATTAGCAAAATAACTCATAAGTAGAAGAAAGAAGGAAGAAGGAAGAAGGAAGAAGGAAGAAGGAAGAATTCACCCCCCGGCCCCCAAGGGGGGAAGGAATATCAATTCCTCTCTTCATCGTCCTGTATTCATTTCTCTCTGTGTTCTCTGTGTTCTAGGTCCGGTTAAATCACCTGACGGTGCAACGGTCAACGATAAACTCTCTCTTCTCTTCCTTCGCGTACTTCGCGCCTTCGCGGTTAAATCACCTGACGATATAACCGGAATTGATATAAGAAGCAAGAAGTAAGAAGCAAGAATTCAGCCCCCCTAGCCCCGCCCAAGGCGGGGATGGGGGAAATTGAGGAAGGCTATTGATACAGTAAGGTTTTGGGCCATCTGTATAGGACGTTTAATTAAAAGGACTAAGGACTGTAAGCTTCCAGAATTGCCTTAGCCGCTTGATGGCCAGAAAGTGTTGCTCCTTCCATGCTATCAATATAATCTTGCTGAGTGTAACTTCCAGCTAGAAAGAAATTGCCGATCGGCGTTTTTTGAGCCGGCCGATAAACATCCATTCCCGGTGCTTCCCGATACAAAGATTGAGCCAGCTTCACTACACTATACCAAGTCATGTTTAATTCCCGCGCTGATGGGAATAAATCCTGAACTTGCTTGAGTACGTGTTGGGCGATCGCCTCATTGCTTTGTTTAATAAACGGATCTCCAGGAGTCAACACCAACTGCAACAGCGAACCTTCTCCTTCTTTATAATAATCCTTGGGACTCGTCAGCGCCAAATCAGCAAAACAGGAAAAATCTGCATCGGCGGAATATAGCAAATTATCAATGCCTACAGCATGACTTAATTGTTGGCGCTTCGCTTCATCTTCAAGTTCCGTTACCCAACCGTCAAAGCGCAATTGCACTGTCGCCACCGGCACAGCATCCAACTTGTAAATATTATCAAAGTCAGACCATTTCCGCCAAGCTGGGGGTAATATTTTCTGAATTCCCGGCACATCCAAGGCAAAAACATAGGCATCGGCAGTAATAATTTCTTCAGTTTCCCCACTAGCTACAGCTAAGCCGGTGACGCGAGTTTCTGCACCTTCTTGAAACTGAATTTCTCGCACTCTGCGCCGCGTGTAAATTTTTGTGCCTTTGCTTTCCAAATATTCCACAATTGGTTTGTGCAAATATTCGCTAGGAGAACCAGCCAACATTCGCATCATTGATGCTTCGGTTTTGGTAGCAAAGAATTGAAAAATTGTCAACATACACCGGGCTGAAATATTTTCAGTGTCGATAAAACCCAGGGCATAGGCGATCGGATTCCACATTCTTTTGAGGGAATTTTGGTTGCCACCGTGGCTGCGAAACCAGTCAGCAAAACTGATTTTATCCAAATCGCGGATAGTTTTCATAGCCCCATCAAAGTCGATCAAACCTCGGACGATCGGGCTAGTTCCCAGGGCGAGGGAATTTTGGATTTTGTCCTGTACCGATAGCTGAGATGTAGTGAAAAATGCCTTCAATCCGTGGAAAGGAGCACCTACCGGGAAACGAAAATCTAAACTACCAGTTTCGCCACCTCGATTGATAAAAGTGTGGACGTGTTCTTTCAGGAGCAAATCGTCAAAAGCTCCCACTTTTTTCATGAGAGCAAATAAGTTATAATAGCAACCGAAGAAGACGTGTAAACCCATTTCAACGTGATTGCCATCTGGATCTACCCAACTGCCAACTTTGCCACCGACAAAGGGGCGGGATTCAAAAATTTCTACTTGGTGGCCTGCATCCACTAAATCGACTGCTGTTGTCATTCCAGCCAGTCCAGCACCTGCGATCGCAACCCGCATTTTCCCTATCCTTTAGTGTATTTTTACAAATTGTAACAAATTTAAGAATATCAGAAACTTGAGGAAAGACAGTTAACTGTCAACAGTCAACCGTCAACCGCCAACTAACATCAAAACGTCGGCATCAATTGCAGTGGCCCAATGCCTAAATCTTTAGCAGACACCCAGCGCACTTCAAACAAAGCGATCATATCTTTAAGCTGAGGTTGCCCGCGAGAAGCACCCATCAACCCTTTAGCAATCACCAAACCACACCAACCTTGAGTTGATTGACAGCGACGCTCCCATTTTTGCCGCGCTGCTTGATGCACCGGATCGTCTTCATTAAACTCTCCAAACAAATACAAATCGCCATTTTTAGCTTGCAGAATACCCAAATCATATTGCTCATCTTGAAAAGGATCTTCTCCCGGATTAAAGCAAATTGCCTTGACTCCTTCTGCTTCCTTCAAATCCTGAATCATGGTTTTTGCCTTCGGATGAGAAGTTTGAATCATCACCACGGGCAAACCATCTCCACTGGGATTAATATCAACTTCTGCACCTTGATAAAACTGGGCATTGCCACGCAAAAAATCTACTGTTGCCCAAGGTACGACACCGAGACTCAAAAATGAATTAGGCGGTACTAAATCGTCCCGCAGTGGTTCCAGCATCTGCCACAATTCCTCCGATACCTCCGGCATCGTGGAAACTTTCACCGATACCTGCTGAGTTTCGCCGTCAGCCAGGGGAACGGGGATGCGGTAGCGGCTGCTGAGGGTGGGAAATGTTTCTGCAGCAAGTTTACGCCGACTATTGCGGAAAAAGCGGTGAAATGCTTCGAGAGCAACTAACATTGTCAGGGCTTCTTCTTCATAAAGAATCGATCGCAAACCTTCTAAAGGATGCAGGTTGCCAAAATTCGGTTCAATTTCCGATGGAGGCAAATCGGCTAAATCAATTTCTTCCTCATCTTCATCAAGTTCCATGGCACTTTCAAAGGTGAGAAACAAACAATCTTGCCCTAAAAAAGCCTGTTCCAAATCTTCAAAAGAATCATCATTAACGACTCGCTCTCGAAACCGCTTCAACGATTCTAGGGAGCGATAGAGCAAAACTCCATAATCCATTCTGCCCTGACCCAATACAGACACGTAAAGGCTGGCGACATCCCATTGATTGACTTCAATAGATATAATCTGATGTTCTCTCAAAGTCTGCCACGGAGCATCATGCCAAATTTGAGCAGCTTTTTCCATGAGAACATCAGCATACTCAGGAGGCAATTCAGGAGGTCTGTTGACGGCAACCTCTTCCATTCCCCGAAATATTTCGTCTATGAGGGGTAATTCCGGTACATAGTCGATCGCAATACCTAAATCTTGAAGTACCCCCCGCAGATAAAATTGAATTTCTCGGTTTTTGACAACTATTTTTTGGGGGCGGACTGCGGGAGAGGGACTTTGGGGATGTTCCATCGCCCGCAGCAGTGCCCGGACGATCGCCTCTGGGCCAGCATCCGGGCCCACCATATCCATAGCCCTGACAACCCCTTCAGAGCCATCCACCCAGAGAATGCACTCGCCACCACCCTCTAGGAAGTCATCATCGTCTACGATCGTGTGTGAGTCAGCATTAGACAAGGGTCGGCGATCGCCCTCCCACACGCTGGGAATTTGAGGTAGGTTTTGTAGCCGACGAAGAGTAGAGCGATTCAGCGCTGCCATTAGAGTAAGCCCGTTGGGTGAAGCATGGTTGCGGTGCCCCACTAAGGGTCAACCGCTGCCTTTCAATCATAAACCCTAGGGGGAAAGGGGGGGACAACACCTGTACAATGGATGAATTAAGATGAAACTCTTAGGATCGAATAGTATCAGGAGTTCAGAAAATTATGACTCAAGCCATTTCCCAAAAGCGGGGCATTCAAATGACTGACTCCGCAGTCCGTCAAGTATTGAGCCTGAGAGAAAAACAAGGCAAAGACCTCTGCTTGCGCGTAGGAGTGCGCCAGGGCGGCTGTTCTGGTATGTCTTATGTGATGGATTTCGCCGACCCCAGTACCGTCCAATCCGACGATGAAGTGTTCGATTACGAAGGCTTTCAGGTAGTGTGCGATCGCAAAAGCATTCTCTATCTCTACGGCTTAGTCCTCGACTTCAGCGACGCCATGATCGGCGGCGGCTTTCAGTTTACCAACCCCAACGCTACCCAAACTTGTGGCTGCGGTAGTTCTTTTTCTACATAAACCTGAAAATTGGGCAAACAATCAATAATTGCCCAATGCCCTTTTCAATCCCAAATTCCAAATCTCAACTCCCATGACCCCTGAAGAATTGTTTAAAGATGGTTTCGATCGCTACCAAGCTGGAGAAGCCCCAAAAGACTTGATTCCCCTGTTCAAAGAAGTGTGCCTGAAAGCGCCTAAAAACGGCAATGCTTGGGCTAGTCTCGCATGGCTATACCTATTGGAAGATAAACCATCATCAGCCCAAAAAGCAGCGAAAACCGCCGTTAAATTGAACCCTCACGACCCCCAAGCCCGGATCAACCTAGCAGTCGCCATCCTCGACCTGAAAGAAAAAGGCGTGCGGCCTCATGTAGAAATAACTCAGCAACTCTTGATGGCATCCGACGAGTTGCTAGAAGAAGTTAAAAAGAATTTTGAAGATGGGTTAAGCAGAAAACCGGACTGGAAGAGTCTCACCCGCGTTCAGCAATGGCTTTTTGAGCCTTAACCACGAAAACCAGTCGATTTTTGCGCGGGGATCGCAGAAATCGGCTTGGGGATTTATTACGATGTCGTAATAAATCAATAAATAACTTTATGGAAATCTCAGGAAGGCAGTGCTAGTATTTGAAAACTTAGCTAATACGAACAGTGGGGCTGGACGCATTCCTCACTTTAAAATGCTGTAGAGGGAAACAATTGGAGTACCTTGAAGGAAGTTCTAGATATCCTTGACAGGACTCTGAAACCCAAACCAAATCGCTTGCGATTGGTGTGGGGGCGCCACACGATTCAGCAATCCGCCCAGCGGAGTACAGACTTAGTTAACAACACAGTACCAGGAGTTAGAAGACTATGAGCACTGAGAACCACGTTAATATCAAGCCAGCGACTCGCAATCACAAAGGTTTCTTTATTCAGCCAGCATCCTACAAGCTGATGAGTATCGATAAGTCTGGTTGGGCATTGATTTGCATAGACAAAGCAGTTTGTCATTATGTCGATCCTGATGACTTGCAACTACCGAATAAATCGGGAAATACTGAAGGTTAATCCAGCAGTTTTGAGAGACAATAAAATGCTTTACAAAAGTAGCTGCCCTCGATTGAGAGGCAGCATCTTTTTTTTGTTGACAGTAATTGGCAGAAAATATTTATGAAGTGGATTTTAGGCAACTTCGCCCCCCAAGAGACGGCAGCTTTGGTCAAGAAGTTTTAAGATAGAGGGTGGCTTTAAATTTTGTGATGACCTATGCGTCCTACTTCCGTTTCTCAGGTGTACTCTTCTGGTAATTCCAAGGGTGCAAATCAGTCTACCAAGACGGCTGCTTCTGGTGTTAATACTGGTAAAATTCCGCCCTTGTTGGGGGCGAGTTTGGCTGAGTTAACGGAGTGGGTGCAGCAACAGGGCCAACCGGCTTATCGTGGAAAGCAGTTGTACCAGTGGATTTATGAGAGAGGCGCTCGATCGCTTTCTGAGATTTCTGTATTCTCGAAACAGTGGCGCGAGACTGTGGCGAAAATTCCGATCGGGCGATCGACTATTCACTATCGATCGGTTGCACCAGACTCCACCGTCAAGTATCTTCTAAAATTAGCCGACGGTCAAATCATTGAAACCGTAGGGATTCCCACCGAAAAACGACTAACAGTGTGCGTGTCTGCACAAGTGGGCTGCGCCATGGGCTGCGATTTTTGCGCTACAGGAAAAGGCGGTTTTAAGCGCAATTTAGAAAAACACGAAATCGTCGATCAAGTCTTGACAGTTCAGCAAGATTTCGGGCGTAGAGTCAGCCACATCGTATTTATGGGGATGGGAGAACCATTGCTGAATGCAGACAACGTTGTAGCTGCTGTCAAATGTTTGAATCAAGATGTGGGAATTGGACAACGCAACATCACCATTTCCACCGTCGGAATTCGCAATCGCATCCGCCAATTAGCCGAACATCATTTACAAGTTACCCTCGCCGTTAGTCTCCACGCTTCCAATCAAAGATTGCGCGAAGAGTTAATTCCTAGCGCCCGTCCTTATCCTTTGGATGAATTAGTAGCAGAATGTCGCGAATATGTGCAATCTACGGGGCGCAGGTTGAGTTTTGAATATGTCCTGTTAGCAGGTGTAAATGATTTACCCGAACACGCAGCGGAGTTAGCAACTCATTTGCGCGGTTTTCAGTGTCACGTCAATTTAATTCCTTACAATCCCATCCAGGAAGCAGAATATCAGCGCCCTACTCCCAATCGAGTTAATGGTTTTGTGGCTGCTTTGAAGGAGAAGAAAATTGCTGTTAGCGTGCGGTATTCTCGCGGGTTGGAGGCGGATGCAGCCTGCGGACAATTGCGGGCTTCTGAGGTTTAGGATTCAAGGGTTATGAGTGGTAAATTGTGAAAATAGATAAAAATATTCATAATTAAGCACTTGTAACTCAGTTTAACTAAGGATTTATCTCAAATATTACGACAATCTTATAGCTAATTTAACAATCGGCATATGGATCGCGACCGTATAGAATATGACTTAAAAAATGAGCCTAGCCTCAAGCTTTTAAGAACTGACAATGCACCTTTAATTATCAGTTTTTTGTATCGCCAGTTCAAGTCTTTAAATCGGATTACCGTTTCCCAATCAGAATTGGTAGAAAAACTTGAAAATTATTTGGAGAAGCTGTGCGAACATCAACCGGAACTATATCGTGGGAAAGCGCAGACTTACCTGGACACTTGGTGCAACAGCGAGCATCAGTTCTTGAAAAGATATTATCAGACCAAGGATGACGATCCGGTTTTTGAACTTACACCGGGTACTAATCGGGCGATTGGTTGGCTGGAAGATTTGAAGAGGAGAGAGTTTATTGGCACTGAATCACAGTTTTTAGAGATATTTTCACTTCTCAAAGAAATTGTAACCAAAAGTACAGAAGATCCAGCAGCGCGTTTGGAGGAATTAGAAAAACAAAAAGCAGCCATTCAGAAAGAAATCGACACAATCAAACAAACTGGTGAGGTTGAGCGCTACAGCGAAGCTAAGCTCAAAGAGTGGTTTCTTAAAGCTAATGATGTGGCGCGCCGGCTGCTTGCTGACTTTGGAGAAGTCGAGCAAAATTTTAAAGAAATCACGGACAAAGTGAAAAAGGCACAGCTAAAAGAGGAGGGGGGAAAGGGGTTAGTTGTGGCGCTGGTAATCGATGCGGATGAAGAAATTAGAACATCCGATCAGGGGCGCAGCTTCTATGCTTTCCGAGATTTTCTGACAGCTCCTTCTAAACAGGAAGAATTGGAAAAACTGATTAATGGGGTATATGGCTTGCCCGAACTTCAAGATTTGGGTAAAAAAAATCCCCTACTCCGAAGAATTAAACGCAGTCTGATTCAAGCTAGCGACAAAATCTTTAAATCTAATTATCGTCTTGCCGAACAGTTGCGAAAAATGCTGGTCGAACAGCATATCGCCGAGAACAAACGAGTAATTGAACTGATTAAAGACATTAAAAAATCAGCACTGGCGGTGATGGATAATCCTCCAAAAAATGAGGAATTTATTTGGATCGAAGGCGACCCAGAAATCCTACTGGTGATGGAAAGACCGTTGGGTAAACCAACAGAAGAGCAGAGTTTTAAAAGCTACAATTTGAGCAGCGCCAGTGTTGAGCTACCGAGGGAACAAATTGATGCTTTGCGAAATTATTGTTATGTGGATGAGGAAGTATTGAAGCGGCAGATTGCAGCCACATTGGAGGGCAAAGATTGGGTAACACTAGCTGAAGTAATTGAGAAGTATCCGGTGGAAAAGGGTTTGTCTGAAGTAGTTGCTTATTTGGCGATCGCCTCTCAAGACACAAAACACGCGATCGATGACTCAGCGAGCGATCGCATTACGGCAAGTTCCTTTGACAAGCAGAACATCCTGCACCTGACACTCCCACAAGTTATTTTTACCAAGATAAACACAGCAGATTCATGATGACAAACGAGATTATTGCATCCTACGCACCAGCAATCATCAAATTACTACAGGGTATCCTGTATGAAGATGACGGTGATTGGGGTAAGCTATTGAACAACGAAAAAAACGTCAGAGAATACTTCGGAAAAATTGGGCTGAGACTTTATTTAGATGAAGCCGAAGGATATGCTTATTTACAGCAGCCAGATGGTGACGATGGCGACGAGGAAGCAAAGAAACTGCCCAGGCTGGTTAAGAGAGTTCCCCTGAGTTACGAAGTTACGGTACTATGTGTTTTATTGCGCGAGAAATTGCTAGAGTTTAATAACAGCACCTCTGATTCGACTCGCTGCATTGTGTCTAAACATGAAATTCACGATTTGATGCGTCAGTTTTTTCCAGAGCAAACTGACGATCAAAAGCTGTTGAAAAAATTTGACGAATCGATCAATCGAGTTGTCAAGTTGCACTTTTTAAAAGAGTTAAAAAATACAGAAGGCGAATCCTATGAAATTCGCCGCATCCTCAAAGCTAAAATTCCCGCTGAAAAATTGACGGAGATCAAAAAAGGGTTAGAAGCTTATGACAGATCCAATGTTTGAATTTTTGAGTGACAATTCCAAAGCTGGATATCGCTTGCATCGGCTGGAGGTATTAAACTGGGGAACTTTTAAGCAGGGTACGATCGCACCCTGCGGTCAAACTTCCTTGCTCACCGGGGCTAATGGTTCAGGTAAATCGACTTTGGTTGACGCACTACTGACACTATTAGTCCCGAATGGAAAGCGGAATTATAACTTGGCTTCAGGCTCAGGAAAACGAGAGCGAGATGAAAAGACGTATGTACTCGGAGCCTACAGCACAATTAAAGCTGAAGATGACCACAAATCTAAACCGCAGTACCTGCGTACCAAAGATGATTATTCAGTTTTACTCGCTTATTT
>RDXH01000032.1 GCA_004292745.1 Oscillatoriales cyanobacterium
CTGTGTGAGGTGAAATGTTCCTGGCAAGGGGGAATTATTTTCTAATAGGAAATCGGGTATCTGAATATTCTGTGTTTTACCCGTAGCTTAGTGATTACACCCAACTTTCATTTTGGCCTATTTCTCTTGGCCGTGCATCCGCGATCGCACGGAATTTCTGTTGTCCGTGATTTCACTGAAACCTGAGACTGTCAACAGTCAAAAGTCAAGCGTTAACCGTCAACAGTCTTGAGGGACGCTAGTAATTGGCAAAATGCACAAGGGAAATATGCTAGATCAAGCATCTGTCGAAGGTGGTTTCTTACCTGCATTGCGAATATTGATAATCTTGCTCAGCACATCAAACCAAAAAACCGCTCCCATCGAAATAGCTACCCCACTCAACAGCCAACCGAAAACTTTAGCCAAAAAAGCTGGCCACAATACATTTCCTTCGGGGTCTATTTCTAATCTATTGGGTTCACTCCAGCCGAAAGGTACTGCTAAATTATCCAAAGCTATACCGACTTCATTTTGAACTTTTGTGAGATTTGTTAAATTATCTAATTTCGCAGGAGTATTCTTTTCTACTAACTGCTGAGCGTACAAATTCACAGTCGAGCGCAGCATCGAATCCTTGGACAACCGATTAATAATATTCACAGTATCAGCATTGGCACCGATCGCGATCGCAGTACCGAGCAAAATAGCTACCCCTCTAGAATTCCGCTTATAAACCCCCGAAGCCCGCTCCATACTGCGATCGAACCAAATTTCAATTTCGCGCTGAAACCGCTGCAACTGCTCCTGAGTATCTCCCCCATCTTTTTCAACGCGCTCTGCTAAAATATAAAGACTATTTTTCAGAGATTCTGGCATACTATCCACAGTGGCTTTAATTTGTTGATAAATCGGACTACCTTCTTTCTCCTCCATAATTTCTGTGACAGTCTGCTGAGTTTTCCTGACTTTCCTGATAGTATTTAAAACATTGCTTAAACTCGGTTGCAGTTGCTTTCGCAGTGTTTCTCGTTCAAATTCACTGTCAAAATTAGTTTTAATAAAGCCCATCTGCCGTTGAAATTCTCTCCCTTCCAGCTCAGATTCCGGCAAATATACCTGAGAATCATTAATATAAAAACCGAGCTTTTCTGACATTCTATCCAAACTATTTTTTAAAGTGGCAACATTATTTTTATAATCTTGAACTACGCGATTAAATTCGTCAGTCAACCACAAAAATTCTTGCTCGATAATCGGTTTAGTAGACCCGGATAGATTGAGACCATCCACAATAACTTTAATTTGTGCCAACTGTAGGTCTTTAAATCTTTCCAATCTAGTCTCGGTGATAGATTGCATCAGCTCCTGAATTTTTAAAGTATCCAAAAGACTGCTCGAAAAACTTTCGGAGGGAATGTAAGAAGGCCCACTGGATTTATCTCCAAACACATTTTTGGTACCAGTGATGCGACGGTACAATGTACCTAAACTGCGATTAAAAGACCGGAATGCTTGTGAGAGAGGCCCTTTCGCTCCCTGATTCAAATCGTTAATTATCGGATTGCTGTAAATCAAATTTGCTAACCGTCCGACTAGCTGAAATTGAGCCTCATCCCGAACACCTTCGTTACCGCCAGCAATCAGCACTTCGATGGACTTTTTTAAATGTTCGGCTCGCCACTGCAAAACAGTAGCAATCAATTCCTGAATTTCTGAAGCTAGCAAGCTTAAACTCAGGTAGATAAAAACTAAGCCGATGATAATATCTATGATTACGGGTAAATTCATGGAAGATGCCTGATCGTAAATAACTATTGTCTAAGTTTACATTCAGTTTTGGACGCTAATATACCAAATTTATCAGTATTTAGGGGGTGTTTAAGTGCTGAAGCCATTGATTTTATTGCCTTTTCACATGGACTTCTTGCTTGTTTCGGCTTCCATCCAACTTCCACATCTGCAATAACTCTTTTAAACTTATGTCAGAAATGTTTCCACAGGGGAATCACCAACCCAAAAATCGCTTAAACGACCACTATACAGACAAACTGTGGATGTTGGCTGCGATGTTGGCGGCTGCATTAATTTTCGGGCTGAATCTAGGCGGGGTGCCGTTGCGGGATTGGGATGAAGCTATTGCAGCCCAGGTGAGTCGCGAAATCTGGCGCGGTAACTTAAATTGGCTTTATCCCACCCTGGATGGAGTGCCTTATTTGAACAAGCCTCCTCTAGTACACTGGTTGATCGGGCTGTGTTTCGCCCTCGGCGGTGTTAGCGAATGGACAGCGAGGTTGATACCCGCAATGTTGACAGCCACTTCTGTACCCTTGCTTTACGCCATTGCTAGGGAGTTGTTTCCCCAGCGGGCGATCGCGATTTTTTCGACTTTAGTTTATCTGACGCTGTTACCAGTGGTGCGACACGGGCGTTTGGCGATGCTAGACGGTGCTGTTTTGTGTTTTTTGCTAGGGACAATCTGGTGTTTGCTGCGATCGCGCCGGGATTTGCGCTACGCTTTGGGCGCCGGTATTGGCTTCGGACTCATTTGTTTGACTAAGGGCGTGATGTTGGGGCTGCTACTGGGGGCGATCGGCTTTTTGTTCCTAGTTTGGGATACCCCGCGACTCCTGACTTCTAGCTATCTTTGGGGCGGATTGGCGATCGGAACTTTCCCAGTAGCTGCTTGGTATTTTGCCCAATGGCTGCACTACGGCCAAGACTTTATCAACACCAATTTAGTCAACCAATCATTCCGGCGCATTTGGGAACCTGTTAGTCATCAGCAAGGCCCGCCCTGGTATTATGTTTTAGAACTGTTAAAATCACCTTGGCCCTGGCAATTATTTTGGCTGCAAGGACTGCGTTTGACATGGGAAAATCGCAATTTTCCTGGACCGAAATTAGTTTTAGTTTGGAGTGCTGTTTATCTGCTAGCTATTTCGGTGATGAATACTAAACTGCCTTGGTATATTTTACCAATTTATCCAGCTTTGGCCCTAGCAGTTGGCAGCTATTTAGCCGAAGTTTGGGAACAAATGTCGATGGGAGAAGCACCGGAAAAATCACAAGTAGAGGAACGTTTTGATGCTGTATCTTTGTTGCCTCATCCCGCCATTTTTGGAGTGATGGCGATAGTTGCGATTGTGGGCTGCATTTACTTCAGCGGCCTGGTAAAATTTGGCGATCGCCTGCCGCCACCAGAGGGAGATTTACAGTTAATGCTACTGTTTGTAGCTTTGACAACAATCCTATCCGCCTGGTTACAGCACCGTAAAGACCGACAGTTTCTATTAGTTTTAATTTGGGGAACTTACGTGACATTGTTAGTATTGTTCGCCTCAAATAACTGGGTTTGGGAACTGGCGGAGGATTATCCAGTCAAGCCGATCGCCGAAATGGTCCGCCAAGGAACCCCCGCTGGTAAAGAGGTATTCACATCTCACCGCCTCCCGCGTCCATCCCTGAATTTTTACAGCGAACACCAAGTGATTGTCGCCGACGCGCCGACACTACAACAGAAATGGCAAACTCTCCCTCAACCTTATTTTCTGTTGGAAAAACCGGTGTTTCAACATCTAGATTTGGATCGTGCTGAAGTGGTGATCGCAGTTGATGATTGGGTTTTGGTAACTCGAAAATAATAGTTTCTGCACCTAAGCAACCCTTGATGGGGAGAAAAACGCGCTTTCTTGGCTGGCCGTGGGTCATTCCTGGAGTGCCCCAATCCCTGAAACACCTCCAAAATCGTCTGTGAGGGTGGTAGGGATAGTTCGACTTCGCCCTTGAGTCAGCGTTGGCGAATAGCTGTCAGTTTTAAGTGTCTGAAATTTCCGAAATTTTAGTGATGCCAGATGTCCAGTAAAAGATAGAATGGTTCCAAAAGCTTAAAATCCCAACTCTAAAATACAAATATGCCCAGAACTCCCAGTGAATATTCCGTGCATCTGTTGCTGAGCGGCGGCCACCGTGAAGAAGTCCGTTTCTCAACGCTGCAAGATTTTCAGAAGTGGTACAGCACAGTTTTGGTTCCCAAGCAGGAATCCAATGAATTTTTGAATGTCCCGATCAAAAATATTCAAGGCGAATACATGGTGGTTCGTCCTACCAGTGTTCAGGCAATTCGCGTTGAACCAATTTTTACTTCTAGCGTTGAAAGATACGATGAATAAGGGACGATGGAAATTGAGTAAAATTTTTAGGTATCAGTTATTGACGATCGCCTGTTGCGTTTTGGCGATCGCCTTTGCAGTCCCCGTGGTTGCAGTTCCTCCGCTACAACCCATGAGTTTGACTCAGCTATCACCGACTGAATCCGAGTCTATAGCCTTTGATGCTCAAATCTGGGGCGAAAATGGCACACCGGGAGACAAAGCATTGTTATTAAAGTCGATCGACTACAGCCTAGGTTATCTCGATAGCGCAGCAGCAGCTAATGTTTACCG
This sequence comes from Oscillatoriales cyanobacterium, assembly GCA_004292745.1. GTDB lineage: Bacteria > Cyanobacteriota > Cyanobacteriia > Cyanobacteriales > Microcoleaceae > Microcoleus > Microcoleus anatoxicus. Next base: position 4,425 of record RDXH01000032.1, read on the forward strand.
ACGGTATCCAGTAGCAGGAATTACGCGCGATCGAGTCCGCCGTTCCCTCGATCGCTTTCGCCAATTAGTTGTCAACTCTACCACCCCATCACAACTTCAAGAATCTGTCAAGCGGGAATTTGTATTTTACAAATCCATCGGCAAAGACGGGCAAGGCACTGTAGCATTTACCGGTTATTTTCAGCCTATTTACGCCGCATCAAGAACCCAGACAGCCGAATATCGATATCCCCTTTATCGCGTGCCACCAAACATCGCGTCTTGGCCAAAACCTCACCCGACAAGATTGGAATTAGAAGGGGCAGATGCTTTGCAGGGAAGCAAAGGATTGTTGCGCGGATTAGAATTAGTTTGGTTGCGCGATCGCTTCCAAGCATTTCTAATTCACGTCCAAGGTTCTGCGAAATTGCAGCTCCCAGATGGTGATGTCATGACAGTGGGTTTTGCCGGGAAAACAAGTCACAGTTATACAGGAGTTGGGCGAGAATTAGTTAAAGACGGAAAGTTTACTTTAGAACAGTTAAACTTGCCAAAATTAACAGAATATTTTGCCAACTTCCCCGAAGAAATGAACAAGTATTTGCCAAAAAATCAAAGCTTTGTATTCTTCCGGGACACTCAAGGATCTCCCGCCATAGGAAGCATTGGAGTGCCAGTAACTGCCGAAAGGTCGATCGCCACCGACAAATCCTTAATGCCACCGGGGGCCCTAGCACTAATTAGTACCAAACTTCCCTACCCCAATGCAGAAGGAAAACTCGAACAAAACAAAGTAAATCGGTACGTTTTAGATCAAGACACAGGCGGTGCAATTAAAGGTGCCGGTAGAGTAGATGTATTTATGGGAACTGGAAACTTGGCGGGCGATCGAGCCGGCTTCATCAACTCAACCGGAGAACTATATTATCCACTTTTAAAGTAGATCGAACTATCTGTACCCCACAAATGCTAAACAAAATTTGGCAATTCCTCAAACAACTAATTCAGCGACTCTTCAAAACCAAACCATCCAATCCCCCAACACCAGAAAAGCCCCAGCTACCAACCCTGACAGACACAGAATACGAAGCTAAATTCATGGAACTTCTAGAAGGAGTAAATCAAAGTTGGAGTAGAGGAGATGTCGCCGGATTTCTGATAGCAAAACGTCTGAAAGATGCAGAATTAGCAACTTGGCTGCGTCGATTTGGCGAAAATTTGTTAGCAAACGCCGAGTCAGTAGATTCCGAAAAGATGGAAATCGAGACTAGGAACATTGATGAAAACCTGAATCCAAATTCATCAGTTGCATCGCTTCAGGAATTGGCGTGCAGGCTACTGTTATTGAGTAGAATTCGTGACGGGGAATTAGGAAATGTTGCGAGGAAAATTAGTCAAGAGATCTTAGCAAGATTTCCCCTACCACCCCAGGAGGATGATGGTGAGAAGGGGATGGTGATTGAAGCGGTGTTTATAGGAGATGGTTTGGGTTTTTACGGGGAAGAATAAGTTGCTGAAAATATCAATTGCTTGTTAGAATATCACACTAAAAATCACAAACTCCATGACACAAGTAATCGGCATTGACTTAGGCGGCACCGCCATCAAACTCGGCAGATTCAGCGCCGAGGGAATTTGCCATCAATCCTTAACAGTACCAACGCCTCAACCCGCAACGCCAGAAGCGGTTTTAGCGACAATGGTAGACGCAATTTCTCAACTTAATCCAGTGGAAAATGCTGTAAAGGCGATCGGCATCGGTACCCCAGGCCCCGCAGACGCCACTGGGAGAATAGCCAGAGTCGCCATTAACCTCAAAAACTGGCAAAACGTCCCCCTAGCTGATTGGTTAGAAGCTAAAACCGGACTGCCAACCATATTAGCAAATGACGCTAACTGTGCTGGATTAGGAGAAGCTTGGTTAGGTGCGGGGCGCCACTGGAAAAACCTAATTTTGCTAACATTAGGCACTGGTGTTGGGGGTGCAGTTATCCTAGATGGCAAACTATTTTCAGGTCATCAAGGTGCCGCCGGTGAGTTAGGATTAATTACCATCAATCCCGATGGTCCGGAATGCAACAGCGGGAATCGTGGTTCCTTAGAACAGTATGTTTCAGTGCAAGCAATTCGTCGCGAAACTGGTTTAGAACCGCTAGAATTAGCAAATTTAGCAAAATCGGGAGATGCCAAAGCTGTAGAATATTGGCAAAATTATGGTCGTTATCTCGGTATAGGTTTGGCAAGTCTCATTTATGTTTTAACGCCGGAAGCTATTATTATAGGTGGCGGAATTAGTGCAGGTGCAGAGTTTTTTTTCCCGGCGGTTATGGCAGAAATAGAGCAACGGGTTCTCCCTAGTTCTAGGGAAGATTTGCAGTTATTAGTAGCTGAATTGGGAAATCAAGCAGGGATGGTAGGGGCTGCCAAACTAGCTTGGAGGTAATTTAATTATTATTAGTTATGAGTTATTTGTTATTTGTCATGGCCCCGAAAGTCCCGTTGTATTTTTGATATATTCCTGTAATTTTTGATAATCATGGGGATTAGTGTGGGGAGCGAGCACAATATTAAGTGCACTGTCTGGTAAACAAAAAGTTAACCGACCATTAGGTTCCCAAGCAAAAAAACTAATTCGACTCAAATCAATCGAAAATTCTTTGCGATCGTAATTAATTGTGACCCAGCATTTCTGAGAATTGCGATCGATTGTTTTTTTGAGATAATCTATAACTTGCCTGTAAGCATCAGAATTGCCGTGGGGATTGAGGATAATCGGCTGACTGCTATGAGGCAGCCAAAATGCGATCCTGTTATTATCCAGTTCTTTAGAAAAAGCACTAATAGTATCCAGGTCGATTATGTAAGAATTTTTATCATAAATTAATTTAATCCAGTAAGCCACAACACCTCCTGAAACCTCCGTTTCCTGGTATGTAACAAGAGTTAAAAAAATCTATTTTGAAATCTAACCCCATAGAGCTTGACTCAACATTAGAGAATATTAGCATTTTCACATCCTTATGGTTAACCCCGATCCCTACTAGGGTTGGGAGTGGGGTTAGGTTTTGCGCTGAAAATCTATTAATAATGTGTCACATCCGCCGTCACGCATCTAAATATTGCTTGATTCTGCTTGGGAGTTGCTCAGAACAACCCTCCCACAAAAATCTTATCAAACTTGAGGGTCAAATTAGATGCGTAGCAGCTCATGTGGTTCCTGCAACTTTTTCGGGAACCCAATCGAGGGCTTGTGCTTCGGGAAAATCATGCTTTCCCTGGAGGCTCGCAGCCTCCATGAATCCCTGAAATAATGGGTGAGGGGAGCTGGGTCGAGATTGGAATTCTGGGTGAAATTGGCTGGCGATGAAAAATGGATGGCTTGGTAATTCGATCATTTCTACCAAGCGGCCGTCGGGAGATGTTCCCGAAATAGCATAACCTGATTCTAAGAAAAGATGGCGATAGGCGTTGTTAAATTCGTAGCGATGCCGATGTCTCTCGTAAATCACTTGTTGCTGGTAAAGTTTGAATGCTAGGGTGTCTGGGTTGACGCGACACGGATATAAACCCAGTCGCATTGTTCCGCCCAAATCTATCACATCTTGCTGTTCTGGCAATAAGTTAATCACCGGATTTGTGGTATTGGGGTCAAACTCGGCACTGTTGGCATTTTCTAGTTGGGCGGTGTTGCGAGCCCACTCAATGACAGCACACTGCATTCCTAAACACAATCCCAAAAAGGGAATTTTGTGCTGTTTGGCGTATTGGATGGCTGCTATTTTGCCGTCTACTCCGCGAATTCCAAAACCTCCGGGTACAACAATGCCGTTGATACCGGTGAGGTAATTTTCGATATTTCCCGATTCTAAATCTTCTGAGTTAATCCAGTGTAAATTGAGGTCACTACCGATCGAGATTGCTGCGTGCCGCAAGGCTTCTACGACGGAAAGATAAGCGTCGTTCAACCGCACGTATTTGCCGACTAAAGCAATATCAATTTTGTGGCTGGGGCTGTAGAGTCGCTTGACTAAAGTTTCCCACTGAGTCAAATCGGGTTGGCGATGTTCCAGTTGCAGCAGATTGATGGTTTGTTCTGCCAAACCTTCGTGTTCCATCATCAGTGGCACTTCGTAGATACTTTTGGCATCTTGAGCCGTGATGACGCATTCTTCGGGTACGTTGCAGAATTCCGATAGTTTTTCTTTCATGCCCAAGGACAGGGGACGATCGCACCTACAGACCAAAATATCAGGTTGAATGCCGATCGAGCGCAATTCCTTCACCGAATGCTGAGTCGGTTTAGTTTTCATCTCCCCAGCCGAAGGAATCCAAGGTATCAAAGTCACGTGCATATACACAACATTTTGGCGGCGGACATCCTTGCGAAACTGGCGAATTGCCTCCAAAAACGGCAGGGATTCAATATCTCCCACCGTGCCACCTATTTCGGTAATTACCACATCGGGATTGGTATTTTGTGCAACTCGGTGAATGCGCTCTTTAATCTCGTTAGTGATGTGCGGAATCACCTGCACCGTACTCCCGTGATACTCGCCACGGCGTTCTTTATTAATCACCGCTTGATAAATGGACCCCGTGGTGACACTGTTGAGCCGTGACATGGATGTATCGGTAAAACGCTCGTAATGACCCAAATCCAGATCGGTTTCTGCACCGTCTTGAGTCACGAACACCTCCCCGTGCTGAAACGGGCTGAGAGTGCCGGGGTCAACGTTAATATAGGGGTCTAGCTTCAGAATGGAGACAGAATAGCCGCGGGACTTCAACAAGCGCCCCAAGGAAGCAGCGACTATTCCCTTACCGATGCTGGAAACGACGCCGCCGGTCACAAACACAAATTTGCTCATAAGACTTTTGACTTTAGATGTTTTTGCTTAAGGTAACACTCAAATCTAAAAGCTAAAAACCAAATTGTCCAGCATTCCTGGAGCATTTTTTGAATCTGCGGTGGGTACAGCTATTTAATTGTCTAATTTATGAAAGATACAATTTAGTAGGTTTGACTCGATCGCCCCATCGCCCATAGTCGGTAATTTTTGGCACATCCCTGACTCAGGAACGTTTCGCGAAGGTTAAGGTCATGGTATGTAGAGCATTTCCAGTCTGCTAAAAAAATTGCTATGAAGTTTGTCTGTGTTTTATCTGCCCAACGGTTGCTTTCTGCTGGTATAGCACTCCTGGCGGAGATCGAGTGTAGCGCGTGGCTGGCTCCCCATAGAGCAAGGGCGATCGCTCTTGGAGGACATTCTGCTGCATCACCACAACTCCTGGCTAGAAATGAGGTTAACTGCCGTAGCGATGGATACCCGCCCCAAAGTCGCTGTCCCGTCGGCGGTTTGTTCGTCCCAAGTCAAAATCCGGGCACAGAAAAAATCTTTGGGCTCAAACAAACTCAAGTTAAAGCCAAAATTGCCGGCAATATCTCCCGCGTCGAAGTTGTTCAGAAGTTTGAAAATTCTTTCACCGAACCTTTGGAAGCTGTTTATGTGTTTCCTTTACCTGACGAAGCGGCGGTGGATGATATGGAAATTAAAATCGGCTCACGAACTATCAAATCTGATATCAAACGACGAGACGAAGCTTTGGAAATTTATGAAAAAGCTCGAAAACAAGGCAAAACAGCGGGTTTTTTGGAACAAGAACGGGACAATATTTTTACTCAGTCTCTGGCAAATATCAAACCCGGAGAGCAAATAGAAGTTACCATTCGCTACACCGAAAGTCTCAAGTTTGAGGGAGGCGATTATGAATTTGTGTTTCCCATGGTGGTGGGGCCTCGCTATATTCCCAGAAATATGACCACCCCCAACCCCCCCTTAACCAGGCCGGGGGCGGTTAATACCGATGCCGATCGCATTAACCCGCCTGTACTGCCTCCAGGAACGCGATCGGGTCACGATATCGCTGTGAATGTAGAAATAGATAGCGGAATTCCCATTAGCAATGTCCGCTCTACTTCTCATCAAATTACGACCTCTCGCAGCGGCAATATTGTGCAAGTCCAATTAGCCAATTCTGATACAATCCCCAATAAAGATTTAATTTTGCGCTATCAAGTAGCTGGAGAAAATACCCAGGCAGCAGTCCTGACTCAAGCTGACAAGCGAGGCGGTCATTTTGTGGCTTATCTGATTCCGGCCTTAAATTACAAATCCAATCAAATTGTACCCAAAGATGTCGTGTTTCTGATGGATACTTCCGGTTCTCAACAGGGAGAACCGCTAGCCAAATCCCAGGAATTGATGCGCCGTTTTATTCAAGGTTTAAATCCCCAGGATACTTTTACAATTATTGATTTTGCCAATACTGCCAAAGCACTTTCACCCACTCCTTTAGCCAATACTCAGCTCAATCGAGAAAAAGCTATTGATTATATTGCCAAATTGCAAGCTAACGGCGGTACGGAATTGCTCAATGGCATCCGAACCGTGATGAATTTTCCGGCTCCAGAAACCGGAAGGTTGCGGAGTATTGTACTAATTACTGATGGTTATATTGGCAATGAAAAAGAAGCGCTCGACCAGGTGCAACGGAGTCTCAAACCGGGAAATCGACTCTATAGTTTTGGTGTGGGCGGCTCTGTAAATCGGTTTTTGCTTAACCGTTTGGCCCAAGTGGGAAGAGGCACATCTCAAGTAGTTCGTCAAGATGAACCGACGGTGGCGGCAGCAGAAAAGTTTTTTCGCCAAATTAACAGTCCGGTATTGACAAATATTCAAATTAGTTGGGAAGGAATGGGGGAAAAAGCGGAGATTTATCCCCTGGTGGTGCCAGATTTGTTTACCAGTGCGCCGCTAGTTTTGTTTGGCCGGCAGAACGATCGCACCAGTGGCAAAATTCGTATCCGCGGCACTCAAGCTGACGGCAAAGTTTACGAGCAGATGTTACCCGTGAATTTTGCTCCCTCTGTCAATGTTCGCCAACGGGAGTCAAATTCAGTTGTCACGACTAATCTGGATTTTGGCAATCTGGCGATCGCTCAACTTTGGGGTCGATCGCGAATTCAGAATTTGATGAATCAAATGTTTGGTGGCGAGACTAAATCTTTGGTGGAATCAGTGACTAATACTGCTTTGACCTATGGCTTGCTGTCGGAATACACCGCGTTTGTGGCTGTGAGCGAAGAAGTCCGGGTGGAACCAGATGGATCGCGTCGGCGAGTGCAAGTGCCTGTAGAACTGCCACAGGGGATGAGCTATGAAGGTATTTTTGAGTCGGATGAGGCGATCGGGCAAACTAGAGGCGGTGGTTCCCGTGTCAACCCAACTCGCCGGGAAGCACCATCGGCGCCACTTCAGGAAGTGGCGAAACCCACTTACCGGGAGTTGAAACCCCAGCAGCCAAGCACTTCTCCTTTGCAAATAGCTAGTGTCGAAGACCTGCAATCTGTGATGTTACCGACTGGGGTTACTGGGGAGACGGTTTGGGAATTGTGGGTACAAGATGGCCGGGTGGTGCGAGTGGCGATCGACTATGGAGCCTCGACGCTACAAGCCACTGAGCCAATTAAGCATCTCCAGGAAGCTTTAACTTCCTGGAAACCACCCGCAGGAGTAGGCGGCAAAGTGCGCCTGAAGTTAAAAATTAACTAATGCCACAGGTTAAGCAATAAGTTGATATGTCAACAAAAGTTAACTTTTAAGTCAACAGTGGGGAAATGGGCATTGCTAGCGATCGCAGGATATAAAATCTTTATTAAGAGATTACCTTTCCACAGAAACTACTGGTAATAGAAGTGAGACCTTTGGATCTAGAATCCTGAAACAGTCTGACTTTTGCACAGTGGACTTTCTCAAACAACCTTAACAGCAAAGATTTCTCGATCGAAAACCCCCGAATCAGAGGTATTAGGCCCTATGGAAGTTAGCGAACTGCTCAACAACTACGAAAAAGGACAAAGAAACTTTGCAGGGGCGAACCTCAGCGGGGCGAACCTCAGCGGAGCCATCTTAATCGGAGTCAACCTTTCGCAAGCCAATCTTTCCGGGGCCAACCTCAGCAGAGCCTTTCTCACCAAAGCAACACTCAATGGCGCTTTGCTGCACAGAGCAAATCTCAGTTTTGCCAAAATGGGAGACAGCAAACTGACAGATGCAAATTTGACCAAGGCTAATTTGAGCGGAGCTTTTCTGGTAAAAGCAAAATTGCCGAGAGCCAAGTTAAGCGGCGCAACTTTAACCGGCGCAAACCTGCGGGGTGCTGTGCTCTGGAATGCCAATTTGTGCAGCGCCGACTTGCAACTAATTAACTTGTTGGGCGCAAACCTGACAGGAGCTAATTTTAAGTGGGCAAACCTTTACGGTGCAAGGCTCAACAGTGCCAAGCTGTTTGGAGCTTTATTAACGGGAGTCAGTCTGCGGAGAGCTCAGTTAAATGGGGTGAATCTCGGCGGTGCGGATTTGAGCGGTGTCAATGTCAGTGAAGCTAAACTGACGGGAGCTAATTTGGAAGGCTCAAATTTAGCAGGGGCGAATTTTAGCGCCGCTCAGTTGCGGGGCGTGAAGTTGGTGGGAGCAAACTTAACAGGGGCTAAGTTGAGGGGAAGTTGTTTGAGAGGGGCTAATCTGAATTGGGCGAAGTTGTGTCAAGCAGATTTGATAGCAGCAGATTTGAGCGAGGCGACGTTAATTGGAGCTAATTTAGATAATGCCTTGTTAACAGGGGCGATTTTGCCGGAATCTACTAGGCGCTATTTTTCCTTGGCTGGGGCTGGCCAAGTTAATTCTTGGGAAGTTCAAGAAATTGATACCTCAAAAATTTAGTCCTCCTCAATTTGATAATTGAGATGTACTCACTATGCCACCATCGAGATATTCTCGATCGTCAGTTTCCAGAATGGGCGGAATATTGGGGAAAGGAGCAGTGTTTCTCTGATTTGTTTCCATGATTTCTACAGATAACTTTGGTTAAAAAACTCGTCTTTAATTTGATTGAATTTAATCCCAAATTCGCTCACCATTTTCGTCAACTCTGGCCTGCCGAATTACGTCGGAAATTTCTTCAGCGTCTTTGACGTGGTGCAGGGCTTTCTTTTCCCCATCCGGTTCTTCGACGATCGCATAAGTGGGAACTGTAACTATATCTCCAGTGATGTCTGGAACGTGGTCTACTGCGAGTTGCTGGGCTTTTTCTTCAATGGTTTGTGGTTCGTCGGAAATGCGATCTCCCGGATTGGCACTGCGGAAAATATCTTTAGTTTCGTTGGGTTTGTCGATGCTCATAGATCCTCTCTGGTGTTTCTTAATTGGGTGCTGGTAACAGTAATTGTTAATATTGAACGAAAAATATCCCTGCTGCTACATCTCTCAAGGGGTGGAAGTTTCATTGATCTCGATCGCAGCTAGTCTCTATCTATAGGTAGAGCCTTGATTCCAGGTTGAAGCCAGAAAGCTACATTAAATAAAATATTTTATTTAATTGTTAATTTTTTGTGCATCAACAACAGCTCAAATAACATTAATAACAAGATTTTTTTATTGCTAAAACAGCCCGGGGGCTGGCCTATTGTTCTTTAGTCAACACTCAACTATCAAAAGGCAGTGCCACAGTAAATGTAGTACCTTTACCGATCGCACTTTCCACACTTATGGTACCGCCGTGGAGGTCAACAATGTGTTTGACAATACAAAGTCCCAACCCCGAACCTTTAATATTGCTGACATTACCACCCCGTTCAAACTTCTGAAATAATTTGCCTATATCTTCCGCTCTCATACCAATTCCTTCATCGCGAATGCAAAAAATTACTTGCTGGCATTTGCTGCTTATTTCAAGAGATACATCACCGCCGTTTGGAGAATATTTTATAGCATTTGACAGCAAATTTATGAGCATATGGTGCAGTAGTTTTGCATCGACATTAGCGTACAAAAAATCTTGTTTATGTCGAAAATTTATTAGGTGTTGTTGACTAGCGATCGGTTGCATATCATCTAATATAAGATGGCACAAATCAACCAGATTTACCAACTTTAAGTTCAGGAAAAGTTTGCCAGAATCTGCTTTGGCTATCATTAAAATATCTTCCAGCAATTCACTCATATTTATCGCAGCTTTTTTAATACGTTCTACCGTCTTATTTGCTGTTACTATACTACCAGAATAATTCCAATCTTCCAGTATTTCAGCGGATAGCTGTATGGTAGTCAAGGGAGTATTTAAATCATGGTATACCATTGCCAAAAAACGCGATTCGTCTTCGCTTTTTGCTGTAAATGATGCAATTTGTTGTTGCATTTTAACCGTTTCTTGATGTTTGCTCAATGCAATCTTGATAGTGGCGTGTAGCTCTCTTTCTTTAAAAGGTTTGAGGAGGTAGCCGTAGGAACCACTATTTTTTGCTCGCTCCAAAGTTTCTTCGTCTGCATAGGCAGTTGTATAGATAATTGGTATATCTAATTTTTGATTGATGATTGTTGCTGTTTCTATTCCGTCTATTTGGCCTTTAATGACTATATCCATCAAAATTAAATCTGGCTTCATTTCGCCAGCACGCTCGATGGCATCGGCTCCTGAACAAACAATCCCTGCTATTTTGTAACCCAAATTCTCCAATTTGTTGGATAAATTTTTAGCTATTAAAAGTTCGTCTTCCACAATCAAAATATTAATATTTTTTTCCGAAATTTTCATAATTCTTAAGCCTTTTAAAATATTTTAATTCAGTGAATGTTAAGTTAAAAATAGAGCCTATTTCTCCTGATAGTTCAATATTTCATTCTAGCTGTTGGGTTAAAGTGGAGACAACTTGAAAGCCCTAGTATTTTTTTTAAAAAAATTAAAATTTGGCGGAACACCTTTGCCGTCATCTTTGACGAAGAGGTGGATTTCCCGATCGCCTGTTTGATAGCATTCTACACTAACCGTACCATTTGCGCGATCGCGAAAAGCGTGATTCAAGGTATTTGACACTAATTCATTAGCAATTAAACCGCAGGGAGTCGCAGTTTCAATGTTTAGCCAAATCGGTTCCGCTAATAGCTGCAACTGAATAGGATGGTCGCTAATATTGTAAAACTTAAATAAGTTAGTTACCAAGTCTTCCAGATATTCACCAAAATTAAGTTGAATGGTCGAAGAGCACGGTGCGAAGCCAATTACCAACGACCAATGACTAATTTTATTTTTCACCTATAAGTAAATAAGTTGTCATTTCCCCTTTCCCTTTAACATGAATAGTTTCCCGCCGATCGAATAAATATTTGTGTTGCAATAAATTATAAGTAGCTTCGCTCACTTGAATTCGCCAAGGCAAACCGTGAGATTCCATACGAGAAGCAATATTAACCGTGTCCCCCCACAAATCGTAAATAAATTTCTTGATGCCAATTACTCCCGCCACCACCGGGCCACTATGGATACCGATGCGGATGCTAAAATATTTGTTATTTTGAGCATTAAATCGGGCTATTTCTGTTTGCATATCCAGGGCCATTTGGGCGATCGCTTCGGCATGGTCTGCCCTAGGCTCAGGTAATCCTCCTACTACCATATATGCGTCCCCAATAGTCTTAATTTTCTCTAACCCAAGGCGTTCGCAAATCAGGTCAAAGCTGGAAAAAATTTGGTTGAGCAACTCCACCAGATCGATGGGATTCATCAGGGTAGACAAGTGTGTAAAACCCACAATATCGGCGAATAAAACGGTCACTTCAGGAAAGTATTCTGCAATAGTAGTTTCATTTCGTTTAAGTCTTTCTGCTATGGCTTTAGGCAAAATATTTAAAAGGAGTTTTTCAGATTTTTCTTGTTCTTCCCGGAGGGCATCTTCTGCTTGCTTGCGTTCGGTGATGTCATGGTAACTCCAAACTCTGCCGATGATTTCATCTCCCAGTCGCTGCGGTTCAGAATAGCGTTCAAAAAATCTGCCGTCTTGAAATTCCAACAAATCATAACTTTCCGCTTCTGGCTGCTCGTAAAGTGATTCTATCCTTTCTTGAAATGCCTGGGGATCTTTAAGTTGGTTGAGGACAAAGGCAACAATTTGTGCATCGGATCGCAGTGCCATCACTTCTTCGGGAATGCCCCACATTTCTATAAATTCTCGGTTGAAACTGACTATTTTTCCAGTGCGATCGATCGCTAAAATCCCGTCAGCAGTGGAATCAAAAGTTGCTTGGAGTAGGGAGACAGATTGGGCTAAAGCATCTTCAGCTTGTTTGCGATCGGTAATGTCTCGCAAAATCGCGCGAATTGCCACTAGCTGACCATCAGCAAATTTACAGCTTATACTCCCTTCCAACAAAATTTGTTGGTATTTTTTGGTCACAAAAATCGCTTCTACCGAATCTGGATAAAAAGTATTTTCATCTATTTCTTTGTCGCGAATCGCCCGAACGAATATGTGAAGAGAATCAGGGGAACTGTTGGGATGAATGATATCAAATACTGTCATTTTAGCAATTTCTGCTTCGCTGTACCCAAGAGTTTCTCGCCAAGCCCGATTCACGTACAAAAAATGACCGTCAGCTCCAATACTTTGAATCAAGTCGCTAGCATTTTCAAATAAGTCTCGCAGTTGTTCTTCACTTTCTCGCAAAGCTGCTTCTGCTTGTTTGCGCTTAATAAATTGACCAATTTGGCTGCCAATTGTTGCCATTGTCTGGAGCAATTCTTCGTCGTAGCACTGCACCTCGCAACTAAAAAAAGCGATGACACCCAAAATTGACCGGGTAGAATTTTCCTGTTCGTAGTCGCCAAAAATTGGGAAGCAAAAAGCTCCATGCAATCCGGATCTACCCGCAATTTCTCGGCGGTAAAACTTGTCATTTTCAGTTATATCTCTAATCAACTCAGGGGAACCGGTGGCCCAAACGCGCCCCGGTAATCCTTCCCCCATGGCAAAGGTAGTTTGTTCGGCAACTTCTACAAATTCGCGAATAGAGATTGAACGTTTTGTCCAATTAGCCACACACCGGAGCAAATTTGGATCGGAAATCGGAACTTTTCTCTTAGTTACTGACAGTAGCTTTTCACCTATTTCTGGCATCCAGAGCTCGGCGGTATCCCATCCCAAACTGTCGCAAATTACGGGGAGAATTGCGGCGATCGCCTTTTTGATTGTTTCCGATGCCGAGAGAATGCGCGTGGTGACATATTGGGCTACTTTTCGCTTGCTAGCCCGCTTTCTCTCTGTAACATCTCTACCGATATACAGGAAATCTTTGAAGTCTGTCCCACCATCAGAAATACTCTTAATGTCACTGGGAATAGGGGTACAGGAAAAAGCCAATGTGAGCTTTTCACCTGTTTTTGCTGTGCAAATTACTTCCGCCTCAGTTTGAACTAATTCACCTTGTCTACTGAGATCCTGTAAAGATTGACCGATGGGAGCGATCGCATTTATTTGTCGTCCTACTAATTCCGAGTCGCTGTAACCAAACAAATTTTGAGCAGCTTGATTAACTTTTTTAATTTTTCCACTGGCGGTGGTCACTAACAAAACTTCTGCCATGGAAGTAATGATTTTTTCCACATAATTGTTAGTAGCTGCTAAGGTACTCAATAAAATATTCATTTCATTGGTCGCCTGAACAAGAGTTTGTTCTAAACCCATCCTGTCTGTTACATCTTCAAAAAATATAATTAATCTTTGATGACTTTCATCATTTCTGAATTCCACGATATACATATCAAAATACAGTCGCGAGTTATCCTCTAAAACCCGCGTCATCGCTTTTAAATCAAAATTTGGTAAAAGTCCTTCAAAGATATCGATTAAAATTTCTTCAGTTCCTACCAATTCGGGAAAGTGAAGGCGGACATCATTTCCCGATACTATTTCGTCACAGTAGGCAAAACGCTGTACATTGGCCGATGTCTCTTGAATTAAAAAGTCTCTATCTAGTGCTAGGTACTCCAGGTGGTGAGGAACCAATAGTTTTTGTAACAGGGTTTTCATTTGAGATATTTAGTAGTAAATGCGCCCTTGGTATCCAGCAAATCTGAGATTAATCTATTTGCTTTGATTTGTAATATGGAATGGTCACTATAAAAGTAGTACCTAACCCTGTTTCGCTGGAAAATTCAATTTGACCGCCGTGCAAGTCTACACACTGCTTGACTATCGATAAACCTAGTCCAGTACCGGGTATTTTACCTACATTTTGAGCCCGGTAATAAGATTCAAATAGTTGTTCTTGGTCTTCTATAGGAATGCCAATTCCTTCATCTTTAATTTTAAAGATAGCCTCTTCATCATAACAATGCAACTCAAAATAAACATTGCTATCTATCGGCGAATATTTAATACCATTTGACAGCAAGTTTGTCAATATGTGTCGCAGCAATTTTTTATCCATGGCGGGTAATTTTTTGCTCTCATCATAAGAGTTATTAATTAATCTCACCCGCGACATTACTCGCCTGTAAATAAAACAAACTGCATGATTTTTGCCGAAGCTAATTTTGATAGATTCTACTAAATCGTTGCAAAAACTTTTCAAGTCAACTGGTGTGGGATTGAATTTCAATTTCCCTGCTTCTGCACTACTAAGCAACCGAACATCATCTAATAGCTGAGCCATGTGTTTAGATGCTGATTGAATGTGTTCGAGGTATTCTTTTTTCTCCTGGATTGTAATTTCATCGCCGTATTCTTTGAGAATTTGAGTAGAAAACAATACTGTATTTAAAGGATTGCCAAATTCGTGAGCAAGCATCGAAAAAAAGCGAGATTTTACGTCTCTGAGTTCCTGTTCTCTTGCCAAAGACCGACGAATTTCGATTTCTTGTTGCTTGCGTTCTGTAACATCTCTACCTATGTACACAAAATCATATAGCCCCTTCAGTTCCGTCTGAATAGCCGCACAGGAAAATTCTACCCAAATTTCTGCTCCTGTTTTTGTCGTGCAGACTACCTCCAATTCTCTAACTAATTCTTCTTGAGACAAAATATAATGGTGGCGTGCTTGGTAAAGCAATGTTTCTTCCACGACAATCATGGACAAAGGCTGTTCGACAATTTCTGATTCAGTGTACCCAAACAACAATTGAGCTGATTGGTTTACTGTTTTGATGATGCCCAAGGTGGTTGTGACTAACAAAGCATCCCCCATAGATCTAATTACTTTATCTATGTAATCTCTCGAAGCTTCTAAGGCTCTCACTAAAAGATTTGCCTCATTAGCTCTTTGGATTAATGATTGCTTCATTACCATTTTTTCGGTGGAATCTTCAATCAAAATTAGTAATTTACTTGGTCGTCGTTCTGCTGCTTCTTCTTGTGCTTCGTTGTTTTCATGTTCAATTACTAACAGATCGAAATATAAAGGATGATTATTGTCGGTAAACCTAGCGATCCCCTTGACTTGAAAACTTGACCTCTGTCCGATAATTATAGATGTGAGGATATTTTCAACTCCAATTAATTCAGGAAAACAGATGCGGGCATCCACACCGGGTAAAGCCTCGCCGGCTGTATCTGCAAACCGCTGCACGGCTGAGGAGGTTTCCTCAATAATGAAATTGTGATTAACCACAAAATATTCGGTTTCTTGGGGGACTAACAGCTTTCTAAAAATATCGCTCATACTTGTTCTACCATTGTGTAAGCTAGTTTGTGAAAAATTTCATCGACATCTTTGCCAGTTTTAGCAGATGTTGTGTAAACTGCTACTACTCGATCTTGACCTATGGAATGGGCAATTTCCACTAGCAGTGCTAATTTTTCTTCGTCTATCAAGTCTACTTTGTTCAAAGCGATGATTATTGACCCTTTTGGGTTCACTGAAGAAAAAAGCTTAATGTGTTCGGAAATTCGCTCAACAGTTTCTGAGCGGCTGACATCGGCAACAATTAAAACGCCGCCTGCTCCCTGCAAATAAGTCGGGGCGATACCTTTGAATTTTGTATGCCCCTCTAAATCCCAAATCAGCAACTGTGCTGTGACAATTTCCTGTTTTGTGCTGTTTTCTAATACAATACTTTTTCGAGAAATTTTTACTCCTACCGTGGACAGGTACTGGTCGCTGAATTGCCGATCGACAAAACGGCGGATCATGCTGGTTTTACCCACGCCAAAATCGCCGATCATGCACATTTTTTTAGAGATAGTAACTGACATAATTATTTGCTGTTGATGCTCTTAGTTATTGGTTCAAATAGAACGCACCTGCTTAAAAGTAGCGGTTGATTTTGTGCTACATCCACAGGAGGACTGTTGCTGGCGACCACTTGGAGGCGCTGCGGGTCAGCACCTTGCAAGACCAGGGCATCTCGCACGGTGGCTGCACGCCGGAGCGACAACTGTTGATTTAGAACAACTTCTCCAGTGCGATCGCTGTGCCCAATAATCTTAATACTTTTTTGAGGATGCTGTCTCAAAAAATCTCTGATATTGACAATTGTCTCTTGATATGTTGAGTCTAATTTTGCTGTTCCTGGCTCAAAGTAAATGCGACTTGTAATTTTCAGTGGCTCTAATTTAACTGTACTAATGACTGATTGAACTCCGGGAATTTGCTTAAAAGACTGAGTAATTTTCTGTACATCTCCCGGTTCCATCACTGTTCCTTCTACTGTAACTCTGCGCTCGTCATACCGACTAGAAATAGAAACACCCCAGAGTCGGTTCAAAACAGCAGTGATTCGCTGCACCTCTGCCTTTGTCAACACTGGATCGGGAGGTAAATCGACCGCGACAATTTGATTGTCCAATTTCAAATTTGGTGCCGTTGATGCAGCTATTTGGCCAGCTTTTACCCGTAATTCGGGGTTGGGCAACTTTCCGGTTAACTTCAGAGTTTTGCCTTCCACACTCACATTTAAGCGATAAACCGCTAATTCTGGAGTCGAGCCTAAAGCTAAAGTGGCATTATCGGCCAGGCGACGGTCAATGTTACTGCGGTACTGATACATTCCCCAAGGTACTACCATTAAGCTTAGCAATGCTAAGCTCAGTCCCGCAAGGGCTAGGGGGAGTTTTGCTGGTGTTTGCGGTTCTGTTGTAAATTTTGCTAATAAACCCAGTAACAGTGCATGCAGGTCATCAGATATGGTACGGGGGTTGCCGTTAAATTGATTGATAGATTTTCCATAATTGATGATAATTGTGCTGACAGTTTCCCGCATTTTTTTGATAAAATTTCGCGGTGGTTCTCCTTTGATTACTGCTGCTAGGTAACAGTATCCGGCTACTTCTAGCATAATCTTGGATTCACCGTATTCAATTTGATTTAGTTCGGAAATTTGTCCTGGTCTCACAATACAATCATTCACAAAGCTGCTAATAGCTGTCAGCATTCCGGCGACCATTTCTGATTCGAGTTGGTAATCTCCTAATTGTTGAGCTTCGGAAATCACTAACCCTGATGCCTTGTGAATTAAGAATACTGCTTGGACGGTAAAAGGTATGGATTCTTGAAGGATTAGTTCGGCTTCGGAGACTCCTTGGACTTTGGAGCGAATTTTCCGCTTAACTCCTTCGACGCTGAGGGTGTTTGACACTTTTTCATTGATGGTCTTGATCGCTTCTGCCATGTATTTAGAGATGGTACTGCCAATTACCGGATAGAGCGCATCTACCATTGAATCTCGTTCAAACTCAATTTGGGCTGTAATCGCTTTGCCCATTTCCGGCCCTAGGGCTTGAGCGATCGACTCTTGGTCGAGGCGAATTTGTTCTTTAATTGCCATGCCGATTTCTGGGGCGATCGCCTTAGCAATATCTGCGGGTGAATTCTGGATTTGTTGAGCAAGTGCATCGGGAAGTAACTCAGCGATCGCCGAACTCATGGCTTGCTTATTTTCTTGAGTTTTTGCCCTAATCACTTCGTCAATAATCGGTACGATCGCGTTTACAACTTCTTCCTTCGACTCTGTTATTTTACGGCTGAGAATTTCTGCAATCCAAGGTAGCATCAGAGCAATCAACTCTTGGGGATCGTAAAGTTGGTGCTCCAATTTTCCTAATTTTTCATCGATGGTGGTCATCAGACGGCGCACTGCGGGCAAATCGTTTTCAGCCAACAGATTTTTAACTTGCTCAATATCTGATATTTGCGAGCCGAAAATCAAATGTTGCAGCCTTTCCATCGCGCTGTCGGCTTCATTGAAATCCTGTTTTATTTGTCCCAATATTTCTATCGGCTGCGATATCTGCGTGGGTTCCCCAGCATCTAAATAGGCGATTTCTGGTGCTTCTGAGGTGGCTTGAACAACCGGACGAGCGCCTATTGCTAAGGGTTGTACCTCAGTTTGGGGAGTAGCCCCAGGCTCTAAATTACGATCGCTCTCCTGAGATGTTTGAGCTGGTTGTGAAGCATTTTGAATCGGCGAGGTAGACAAGTCCTGAATCTGGTTCGCTCTCTGGTCTAACTCCACCTCGCCGATCGCCAAAACATCTATAGTATTAAGTGATGAATAGTCTTTTTCTAGTTCTGAAGTATTCAGTTTTTGAGTAACAAATAGCAATTTTTTAAAGTCTTCCAAAAAAGCCAGTGCATCACCAGAATCCGCTTCACCCTCGAAGGTTTCTGGCTTTGCACTTGCTCCAACTTCCTCAGAAATACCTAACAAATCTTTAAACCCACCGAGTAGCTGGGTGCGATCGTCTTCATCACTGCTGTCTGGTTCCGACTTGGGATTTTGTCGGTTTGAACCTGCAATAATGTTGAGATCGACTAACAGACTCACTAACGGTTCAAGCTGAGCTTTTTCATCGTCAGCAGATTTGTCAGGTTTAGAAATCCAACCCTGCAACTCATGTTCGTCAGCCGGATTTTCTTTCTGTGAGGTCATGGGTTTTTAATTATCCGTGATGGTGACGCTCTGGTAACAAAAATTCGTTATTTAGCTTATTATCCGTCACTCCCTTGAGTTCTGGTACAAATTCAGTGCCTTTGAGCCTCATGCCTAGTTCAAACAAAATTTCCGCCATGTCATCTCTGGAAACTTTGACTTCTCTGAGCATGGAAAAACGCCGATCGAGTTCTTCAAAAACTTGTGTTTTGAGAGTGCGAGTTTCTTCCGAGAGTCGCTCTCTAGTTTGGGATAGTTCGTCACGAATGGAAGTGGTTTGATTGTCTATCGCCTCGTCCAGGGCTTCTATGCTGCTCGAAAATTTTCGGTTAACGCGATCGATTTGCTGACGGAGGTCTGCGCTTTCTTCTTGGGTATTCAAGGTGATTGATTTGATTTTCTTTTCAAATGAATCAACCGCCGCCCTCATTTCTCCGGAAAGAACGGTTTTTACTTGTTCGATGCGAGCTTGCATATCTTGCTGCATCATCGACAACTCAGAATCTATTTTATCGAAGCGATTATCGTATTCTCTAAGCTGAGCTCCGAAAATTATATCGCGAATCTGGTCAATATTGCCCAGGCGTTCGCGCATTTCTTCTTTAGTTATTTCGGCCATGATTTTACCTCGAATCTCCGAAAAATGTGAATTTTAGAACTGTGCTAGATTTTTTTGCGAAACTGCCAGTCGAGCCATGGAAACTGACTCCAGAGGCTTGTCACCCACTTTTACCCTCATTTGCGACAGTTGTTTGGGACAGTTGCCTGTTTGACATCGGCCCTAGGGTTTGAGACTGTTTCCCCTGAGTCGGGGATAAGTTTCTTTAGAGAATTCACTCTAAATATCCTGAGATTCAGATTGTTGGGCGCAATCCTGTTACTAAAAATGGCTATTTGCCATCCTTACCTTGCAGCAAGCTAGTCAAGGGTAGACTTTCCTGAGACAGCCAGGTAGATTTTAATGTCTTTTATTGACATTTTCCATGATATCGCATCTTGACTGTAGCTTTAGCGACAGCACCAGATCCGCCACTAAAAAACAGCGATCGCGAACACACATCTAATTATTTATCACGTTTAGGCAGAATTATTCAGTACCAATAGCCACTATCTTGACCTATGTCACCATCTCCCCATCTCACCGTCTCCCCCTCTACCTCACTCCCCCTCTACCCCTCTACCCCACCTCAAAACTCCCAGACTCAGTACATGGGGATGGTAGGCACGCACCATCCACTACCCCTACACAGTCATCATTTTCTTGATAAATGTACAACCCTGCCCTCTCCCCCTATCTAGCAATCAAGAAGTTTTTCAACCTTGATTTAGTATGAGTGCTACGGCTCAATTTGTACATAAAACTTAACTATTACTTGCCAGTCGATCGCCCTCTCAACAAACTTAGGGTCCGATCGACCACGACCAGACCCAATATGAGAACCTTTGATTTTTTAACAAACGAGGTATATTTCCGATTAAGAACAATTACTTACTAGGGGTTTACAACTTTGGCAGCTTTACTTTTAATCCGAAACCACAATTAGTCAAACTCGACTTTCGTTTAGCTTTACTGTTCGATCGACAGTGTTGCTACATTATACGTTGTGTTCGGTTAATTTCTGCCACCTTGGGAATTTAGACCGGAGACACCATGTCTATATCCTCGAACTGTGTTTCTAAATATAGCGACCTCCTTTTCCTTTCTGTCCGGTGTCTATTATTAAATTAGCATGACTTTTCTGGAGGGCCAAGCACAATTTGCAAAACTTGATATGTCTTTACATTACTCATTATAATGATCGTAATATCCATATAGATTTGACACTCCCCGGCATAAATGCGCGGGGATTCTTGGTTCAACCAGTCGGCTTGCCTGTAAACTGCGCTGTGCGGATCATTTCGTCGATGACCCGGTATTGCTGTGCTTTGCCTTTTAACTTGAACTCTAGTACAATCATGAGATGATTCTATCATGCTTACAAGCAATTGTAGCTATAAACTTGTAGCTTGCAAGACATCTTTACACTTGAATTAAAGCCCTCCTATAAGGCGATGTGCTGAGCGTAGTCGAAGTAACGGGGCTTGTTACAGTCGGCGAGAGAATCACTTCTCTCGTCTCTGCTACAGAACCGTGCTTGAAAGTTTCCCTTCACACGGCTCCTCAGTGATTTGTCCTTTGTC
>RDXH01000237.1 GCA_004292745.1 Oscillatoriales cyanobacterium
ATCAAAGCAAAATTATCTTTACCAGTCGCGAAAGCTTAGCCGAATTGCCGCCAGCTGTCACCCGCGAAATCCAGCTCAACGGATTGGATCAAGATGCCGCAATTTCCCTATTGCAATCTTTCAATCTGACTGCAAATTCAGAGGAATTAGCGGAAATGGGCGATCGCTATTCAGGACATCCCAAAGCCTTACAACTCGTGGCAGCCTTGATTCGAGACGATACCGAATTTCAAGGAAATGTCGGGATGTTTTTACACAATAGAGACTGGTTGCTAATTCGAGATATTGAGAGATTAATTGATGAAATGATCGCGCGTCTCAGCGACGGCGAACAAACTTGTCTCAGCCGAATTTCTGTCTATCAAACCTCAGAATATCCCCTATCTTTTGCCGGAATTAGCGCTCAAATGCCAGAAGTCAGCAAATACGAACTTAAAGAAAATATTATCCTTGCTCTCAAGCGCCGACAATTGCTATATTATGATTACCAACGAGAATCTTATCAATTGCATCCGCTAGTTCGAGAAAAGGGCTTCCGCTCAAACCGGAATCGGAATGGCAAAATATCGAAGATATTAAACCATTAATTAGAGCGCATTATCACGCGCGTCAAGCTGGAAATTTAGATGCTGCAAATGGGATGATTTCTAAAGTTTATGAGTATTTGCGGCAGTGGAATTGTGCAGAGTTAGTATGTGGAAATCTACCTTTACTATTGTTAACGGAAGCACGGAAATAATATCAGTTCCGGTTGTATTGGAATGATTTAACCGCGAAGGCGCGAAGGACGACCCCCCCCTGCCCCCCCCAAGGGGGGAAAGAGGAAGAGAAGAGAGGATTTTATATAATTGGGAATTGGGAATAGGTCATTGGTGACAAATTAAGACTGAAACCCATAATAAATGTCGCTTTTATGCGAAGTCTAGATCCCCCTAAATCCCCCTTAAGAAGGGGGACGAAAGAGAAATACTCTTGTCCTCCCCTTATTAAGGTAAGAAGAGGGGGACGAAAGATTAAGGTAACAAGGGGGGGACGAAAGAGAAATACTCTTGTCCTCCCCTTATTAAGGTAACAAGGGGGGGACGAAAGACAAATACTCTTGTCCTCCCCTTATTAAGGTAACAAGGGGGGGACGAAAGACAAATACTCTTGTCCCCCCCTTATTAAGGTAAGAAGAGGGGGACGAAAGAGAAATACTCTTGTCCCCGCCTTATTAAGGTAACAAGGGGGGGACGAAAGACAAATACTCTTGTCCCCCCCTTATTAAGGGGGGTTAGGGGGGATCTAGACTTCGATACAAACAAAAAAGACTGTCGGCTTGACATTATAATGTTAAAATTATCAACAGCGATCGCACTCCAACGCTAAAATAAATACCAAGCCTCTTAACCCCAACCCAAGAGTCATGACAGCAGTTCAAGAACTAGCCCCTTCCCAAGAGATCCAACAAAATGTTATCTTTCCCCCAGGTGACTTATATAGTGACGAACCTCCTGTGGAAACCGAACTTCATCTCCGACAAATCATCCTATTGCTGCAATGCTTAGAATGGCTGTGGCAAGATAGAAATGACTTCTATGCTGTTGGCAATCTTACCATCTACTACAGTCCCCGCCAGCTTAAATCTGAATTGTGTCGAGGGCCAGACTTTTTTGTAGTTTTGGGAACCGAACGAAAAGCTCGGAAAAGTTGGGCTGTTTGGGAAGAAGATGGCAAATATCCTAATGTAATTGTCGAAATTCTGTCGCCAACAACAGCGGCAACTGACAGAAATTTCAAGAAACTACTTTATCAAAATACGTTTCGCACCCATGATTATTTCTGGTTCGATCCGTATACTTTAGAATTTGCTGGGTTTCATTTGGTGGATGGCGAATACCAACCGCTAGAACCAAATTCCCAAGGACATTTGTTCAGTCAACAACTAGATTTATATCTGGGAATACATGACCAAAAATTGCGTTTGTTCACAACAGCAGGAGAACTGATTCCCAGCCCGGAAGAGGTAGCTCAAACAGAGACACAACGTGCTGAACAACAGACACAACGTGCCGATCGCCTAGCGGCAAAACTGCGAGAATTAAATATTGACCCTGATACAATTTAGCAATTTTTCTTGAGAGAGTAGCGAGGTTGATATGAGTCAAATAAATCCCGATCGCATTACTGGAACAATTGCGATCGAAGTTTTGCCTCAATCAAACGGGCCCAATAGCCCGTTTATATAGTCCGCGCAGGCGGACATTGTTTGTGTAGACGCGGTTTAAACCGCCGGGTTTATGGGTTTCAACAACATATTTTCAACCATCGACTTTATCAACTTCAACTACTCGAATATATCCCTCTTTCTTGCAGTTGCTGCATAAAAAACTCTTCCAAACTAGGCTTAGCCAAATTCATGCCAATCAACTGCCCTCCCGTAGCACTCAGACTAGACATAAACTGCTTCGTATCGCCCTGCAAATGACCGTACCACACATCATTATCAACTTCCAGATCCGGTATCCATTTTTTCAGGATATTCAAATGACCGCCCCTACCTTCAACCCGGTAAGTTTTAGTATTACCCAATAGTTCATCGATCGCACCAACACAGATTAACTCACCCCGGGCCAAAATTGCCACGCGATCGCAAATCTTCTCCACATCTGAAAGTATATGAGAATTAAAGAAAATCGTTTTTCCTTGACTTTTCAGCGATAAAATGATCTCCCGCATCTGATAGCGTCCCATCGGATCTAAACCCGACATCGGCTCATCTAAAAATACCACCTCTGGATTATTAATTAAAGCTTGAGCCATGCCAATTCGTTGCAGCATTCCCTTAGAATACTGGCGCAACTGTTTTTTAATTGCCGCCGATTGAGATAGCCCGACTAAATCTAGCAAATGCGGAATTCGCTGTCGCTGAATCGAGGGCGGAATTTGAAACAAACCCGCTGCAAATTGCAGAAATTCCCAGCCCGTGAGATAATCGTAAAAATAGGGATTTTCTGGCAAATAGCCGATTCGTTGCTTCACAGCGCGATCGCCCAAAGGCCTCCCCAACAACAGCGCCCTACCAGAAGTCGGCCGCACTATCCCCAGCAAAGTCTTCAGCAGCGTAGTTTTCCCCGCCCCATTTTGTCCTAACAGCCCGAAAGTTTCGCCCTCAGAGACAGTCAGAGTACAATTCTTCAGCGATTCAATTTTTTGGTTCATCCAGAAGCCGGTACGGTAGAACTTCCCCAGATTAAATGTTTCCACCACAGGGGCTGCGACGGGCATCTCGATGGGATTTGGCGCATCTATAAGAGGTTCCATTTTCGTCATATAAATAAGTAGCACCTGATTATATTATATTGCATAATTCCTGTAATAATTCCTCTTTTTAATGTTAAGCTAATAGTAGCTTTACGTAATTATTACTGAATATGGAACGTTCAAAAATTATTGCTATTATCACCGGAGTGTTTTCTATAGTATTAGCACTGGGCTATTTGCTGCTCGTCACTCTCCTGGACTTCCGAGGTGAAATGGTTCCCGCACCCCAAAGTCAGTTGCCAGTATCAGTGGAAATTCAGCAATTAGCGACTGCTAACCCTACTTGGCTAGGGTAGTCATTGGTTATGGGTTATTTGCGGTGCCCTGAGCGGAGTCGAAGGGCAGGGCACCGCAAATAACTAACAACTAATATAAATGAATTGCTTTAATCATATGATAAGCAATCAAAAGTTGAGTCAAAGCTAACGGGTAACTTTGCAAAACTTCGCCAGTTGTACCCACAAGTTTGCCAATTTCAGAATTACCTTCGGTCGAGCAAAAGCCTCGCAAATGTGGCATTTCGTTACACAAAATCTTTTCCAATTCGTGTACCTGTTCGCTAGTAGCGTGGGAGTCTACTTCCAAGACATCAACGGGTTTGCCCATATCCCGATCGAGCTCTAAGCGAATTGCCGGTTTAAAATTATCACTACCTTGGCTTAAAATCTCAGTGAAATCTGGGTGAGGAATGGTCGGTCTCAGCACTAAACGGACGCTCAAATTTACTTCATTCTCCTCTTCTGGCAAGTAAAAAGTAACGACAACATCAGCAAACTTGCGCTGGGGACGAATAAAGTCTTCCGAATCATTTTCCCGCTTTTTCATTTCCGCGAGTACCTGTTCTTCAGTATAGCCACGCTTCATAATATCGCGCTTAACTTTCCACTGAGTTCGCAGTTCTTCTGGGGGAGCAAGATACACTTTTACGTCATAGGAATCGCGGATTGCACGAGTTGAATAACCCAGCAAACCTTCCACTATCACAAATTTGCTGGGCTTGATGTATTCCGGGGGGTCAAATGTACCTGTGCTGTGATTATAAATGGGTTTGAGAATAGCTTGACCGGTACGTAACAGACTTAGGTGCTGTTGCATGATGTCGAGGTAATTGCAGTCAGGATGCAATGCTGTGAGCCCTATTTGGGCCCGCTGCGTCCTGTCGTAGCGGTGATAGTCATCGGTACAAATAATGGTGACATTTTCTGGTCCCAATACTTGTGCAATTCCCTTGGTCAGGGTGGTTTTGCCTGCTGCGCTGTCTCCGACAATACCCAGAATGATTGGTCGATCGCTCATGTTTTTTCCCCCGCCAAGCAATAGTAATTTTGTTGTAAACTATACATTTTATCAGAAAGTTGGTGAGGAAGGAAGAAGGAAGAAGGAAGAAGGAAGAAGGAAGAAGGAAGAAGGAAGAAGGAAGAAGGAAGAAACTTCCTGTGCCCCATGCCCCATGCCCCATGCCCCATGCCCCATGCCCCATGCCCCATGCCCCATGCCCCATGCCCAATTACCACTCATCCTTTTGTTTGTTGCTGTAAGTTTCCCAATCTTCATATTCCTGCGAATGATGCAAGGGTTCCGGTTCTATTTTTGATTCTAATTCTGGTACTATTTCTAATTCTGATTCCTCTGACTTTTGATAAATATTCAAAGGTTCGACGACGCGGGCGATCGCATCTTTAACAAAAGCCTTCACAAACTCATCTTTCCGATTTAATTGAAACTGCCTTTGCACTACTTCCGCAATCCCACCGTCACCCCAATCTTGGTCATGGCGAAAATATTCAATAAAACTTTTACCCGCAATTCTCGTTAAATAAGCCGCACTAACTGCTTGAATAGCCTTGCCAAGTACAAACCCAGCTACACTTAACTGAAGTGCCCTTGACACTATTTGAATTACACCTTCAACTATCCCCAAACTAGCCAAGGTTTTGGCGAGAGAGAATGCCAATTCTTTAGCACGCTCGATATTTAATTCACAACCATAAATCTTGCTAATTTCTACTACCATTTGAGCGTTAACTGCTGCTGTTGCTAGTAAATCTACCACTGGCAAAGGCGTTACAGCAATGACTCCGGCCCCAATCCACTGAAATCGCTCTACTACCTTATCAGCTTGCCGGCGCCTTTGAGCATCAATTAACTTGCGAGCTTGGTCTCCCAAGTGCTGAGATTGCAACAAAATATTATCAGCAATTAAATCTTCTCCTTCCGCTCGCAAAATCGCAGCAACGCGCCGAATTAATGGCATAATATCCGGGTCTGGCTGAAAAATTGTGCCGTTTTCCAGCCTCACTGGTTGAGGATTAGCGCTAATTTGCACAACATCCATTGCCGCTACCAAACCCTTAACTCGTTCCCGGAGTCGAGAGACAATTTCATCTCTGTCGCTGTCGAGATAAAGGTCAATTTTATTAAAAACCACGATCGACCTTTTGCCAATTTCCGCCAAATTACGCAGCGGTTCATATTCAGATTTTCGCAAATCGCCATCCAAAACAAATAAGATCAAATCAGCCCTCGCCGCCAACTGTCTTGCCAACTCCTCCCTGTAGGTGCCCGCTACTCCCGCTTCTAAGATGCCTGGAGTATCAGTAATTGCTAATTCTCGATCGATCCCTTTCAATTTGAGAGTGTAAGTTGCTTCAACTTCCGTAGTTCCCATCGGCGCGCCTACCTGTCCCGCCATCCTTCCCACCAGGGCATTCACGGCAGAAGTTTTGCCCGCAGAACCAGTACCGAACACGACTATCCGAATGCTACCACGAGCCATACTAGCTTCTATTTCTCGCGCTCTCAACAGCAAAGCTTGCCGTGCTACTTCATCTTGAATGCGATCGACTTGTTGCCGAATCGCTTTCAAATTTTCTGTAGCAGCTTCACTTTTTATCACCGGAACCTTGGGCTTAATCACCCGTTTTCCCTTAGTTTTTTGAGGAATTTTTAGCAGATTCAAGTAATAAACTATCGCAAATATTAGCGTACCCAAAAGTACCACGATCGCCAAAATCAGCAAATTAGCCAGCAGCGGAGACGCAGACCACGCAACTTGAGTATAAAGTCCAGTTAAGGAACTGACCAGCCCAATAACCAGCCCTAGGGTGAGGCAGATAGTCGCGATTAATGTTAACAGACGTGGCAAAGACATGAGCGAGAGCGACCAATAAAAAGCTTGATGCTTTGATTTTTACATTTTATTTTCTATAGTTGAGTAATCATAGTAAGGAACCAAAATTATGGGACTATTTGACCAAATTTTAAGTGCGATCGACAATCCCAACCAACAAGCAAGTCCCAATCAGTTGGGCGGTATTCTGAGTGCTGTAGAACAGTTGAGCGGCAACCAGGGCGTCGATGCGGGCACGACTGAGTTAGCAATGTCGGTTTTGGGCGGCTACGTGCGATCGGCTTTACAAGACGTGCGATCGCAATCTGGAGATGCACAAGCACAGCAAGTTGTCAACCAATTTAGCGGCACAAATCCCAATCCGCAAGCAGTACAAAGTTTATTCGGAAACAACCAGTTAACCCAAATAGTTCAGGATATCGCTCAAAGAACCGGCTTGAATAACTCCACAGTCCAAGCGATGATACCGATTTTAGTACCCCTAGTGCTCAATTTGTTGCAAACCGGCAGCAACACCCAGAATCCTGCCTCTGGGGGAAATTCGGTTTTGAATGCGTTTTTAGATGCAGATGGAGACGGCGATGTAGATATTACAGACACAATTTCGATGGCTAGTCGCTTCTTAGCTCAGCGCAGTTAATTTGGGAATGGGGGAATGGGGCATTGTGAATTGGGCATTGTGAATCGGGTATTGTGAAGTCGAAGGACTTTCTTCCCTATTCCCTATTCCCTATTCCCTATTCCCTATTCCCTATTCCCTATTCCCTATTCCCTATTCCCTATTCCCTATTCCCTATTCCCTATTCCCTATGCCCAGGAGCCTGCCAAGCACTCCGTCGTTGCTCCAATTCTGCCTCAGAAACATTGAGTTGCAACAAGCGATTGTGAGCATCAATTGTGATTGAGTCACCCTCTGCTACCAGAGCAATTGTGCCACCAACTTGTGCTTCCGGTGCAACGTGACCGACAACCATGCCGTAAGTCCCGCCAGAAAAGCGGCCATCAGTAATTAACCCTACGGAATCGCCTAAACCAGCGCCAATAATTGCAGAAGTTGGTGCTAACATTTCGCGCATTCCAGGCCCGCCTTTTGGCCCTTCGTAGCGGATGACAATCACATCTCCAGGTTGAATCTTGCCTGCCAAAATAGCATCCAGACAGTTTTCTTCAGATTCAAATACTCGCGCCGGGCCGGTAATAGTAGGTTTCTTGACTCCGGTAATTTTAGCAACGGCTCCCTCTGTTGCCAAATTTCCTTTGAGAATTGCCAGGTGTCCTTGAGCGTAAAGTGGATTGTTCCAAGGACGAATCACATCTTGGTCGGTGCGAGGTTCCGCAGGAATATTTGCTAATACTTCGGCAACTGTTTTTCCTGTGATTGTGAGCGCATCTGGGTGGAGTAAGCCTTTTTCTAGCAGCATTTTCATCACTTGGGGAATGCCGCCGGCTTTGTGCAAATCTGTGGCTACATATTTGCCGCTGGGTTTGAGGTCGCACAGCACGGGAACTTTGGCTCGAATTGTTTCAAAATCGTCGAGGCACAGTTCAACACCGATCGCATTGGAAATGGCTAATAAATGGAGCACAGCATTGGTTGAACCGCCTACTGCCATGATCACTGCGATCGCATTTTCAAAGGCCTTGCGTGTCAAAATTTGGCTAGGTAGCAACTGTTGGCGTACCGCCTCCACTAAAACTTTGGCAGATTCTGCCGCGCTGTCAGCCTTTTCAGCATCCTCAGCAGCCATTGTCGAAGAATAAGGCAAACTCATCCCCATCGCCTCAAAGGCGCTCGACATGGTATTTGCTGTGAACATTCCACCGCAAGAACCAGCGCCCGGACAAGCTTTTTGTTCTACTGCGGTGAGTTCCTCTTCGTCAATCTTGCCGGCGCTGAATTGACCGACAGCTTCAAAAGCGCTGACCACAGTTAAATCCCGTCCGTTGTAATGTCCTGGTTTAATGGTGCCACCGTAGACAAAAATAGCAGGAATATTCATGCGGGCGATCGCAATCATCGCCCCCGGCATATTCTTATCGCAACCGCCCACAGCCAGCACACCGTCCATACTTTGACCATTGCAAACAGTTTCGATAGAATCAGCAATCACATCTCTCGACACCAGAGAATATTTCATCCCTTCAGTTCCCATCGAGATCCCGTCGCTGATCGTAATCGTACCAAACATCTGTGGCATCGCGCCCGCTTCCTTTGTAGCCGCAATCGCCCGCATAGCCAGTTCGTTCAATCCCATATTGCAGGGCGTAATCGTACTGTACCCGTTAGCAATTCCCACAATCGGTTTAGTGAAATCGCCATCACCAAAACCAACAGCCCGCAGCATCGCCCGGTTGGGCGCACGCTGTACGCCTCCAGTCACAGCTTGGCTTCTCAAATTTTCAGGCATTGTGACATACTCCTACATTAATTGGGACAATCTCCCACATTCCGAAACAATCCCAAGATAGCACACTCAATAGAATGCCCAATTCATCATCCCTCTTGCTGATTTAGAGTCAATCTTTCTACTACCTTGTGCCACCATTTGAAATGTTTCAAACTCTCAAATACCTTTCAAAAGCATTCGAGCCAGATGCGAAAATGATACCAAGATGCGTCGTTAATAGACTTAGCCAGACAGTGATATCGAATTAAGATTGGGCATCGCGTTTATCAGTATTGGAATTCCAGAGAGAAGGAATGCAACGACTTTGGGGACGTAAAATCTCAGACCTTGCATTCGGCGAATTTCTCCAAATTATAGAATGGGTTGCCAAAAAAAAAATAAGCAGGTGATCTTCATTGATCGGTGGTATCCATCCTCTAAGACTTGCAATCATTGTGGACAGGTCTTAAAAAAGTTGGATTTGAATACGAGAGAATGGCGATGTCCGTCCTGTCAGAACGTGAACGACAGAGACGAGAATGCAGCTAAGAATAACTTGCTTGTTTTCCTTGGTGGGGCATCAACCGTTAAGTTAGGCTATGTTAGACAGGCTATGCCTGCAATCGCTGTCTGAGCTTAGAATCCCCCGTGCTTCAGCCGGGGGAGTATGTCAACGATACTGATACTACAGTGTACAGGGTGAATACCCTGGTTATCTGGGATGATGTGTATGGTATGACCCATCACTCTCCAACGTTTGAAACAAAAAATTGCGAGGCGAATCACATGGAGGCCGATCTAATTCTGAGGCAATATGCGGCCGGAGAAAGAATTTTTCGAGAGATTAACCTCGCGGGGGCTGACCTCAAAGGGGTAGACCTCAGCGAGGCTAACTTTACCAGAGCCAATTTCCAGCAGGCGAATCTTAAAGGTGCTAACCTCACAGGGGCCAATCTGCGTGAGGTGAAACTGGCTGGGGTGGACTTGACGGAAGCTAACCTATGCGAAGCAAATCTGATTGGAACTGATTTGAGTCGCGCTAATCTGAGTGGTGCCAACCTTACCGGAGCGAACCTGCGTGGCTCAATGGCGAGGGAAGTCAACATGAGCAAGGCTAACTTGACGGAAGCTAATTTGACCGAAGCCAACTTTACTGAAGCGAATTTGTTTGCAGCCAACTTAACGGACGCTAGCATGATCCGCACTAATTTGATGAAAGCCAATTTGAGTTGGTCAACTCTCAAAGCGGTAAACCTGACAAATGCTATCCTGAGCGAGTCGGTTTTGGAAAGAGCTAATCTGACAAAGGCAATTCTCAGCGGGGCAATTCTCACCGGAGCCAACCTGACTGGTGCAGACTTGCGCGAAGTAAAAATGATTGGTGCTAATCTCAGCGAAGCTAATCTTAATAATGCTAATTTGAGAGTCGCTAATATCAGTTGGTCTAGCCTGCGGGGAGCTAACTTGAGTGGTGCTAATTTGTACCGCGCACAACTTTGTTGGTCTAATTTGAGCGGAGCGGTACTGGTAGAAACTGTTTTGATTGATGCTAACCTCAATCGAGCTAACTTCCGGGATGCAGATTTAAGACGGGCGATCATGCCTGACGGCACAACTAATGATGCTTAAAAAGTTGTAAGTTGA
>RDXH01000238.1 GCA_004292745.1 Oscillatoriales cyanobacterium
CGATCGCCTGGAACGGCAAAGATTTGCGATCGTACTCTCTAGCATACGTGCGATCGCGCATCGCCGTAGTCATGCAAGATTATGCCCGTTTTCCCTCGACAGTTCGCGAAAATGTCGGCTTTGGCGACTTACTTTCCCTGTCAGATGACACCGCAATTAACGAAGCCCTGAACGAAGCAGGAATTGCAGCCAAAGTCAATAGTTTAGAACAAGGTTTAGAAACACCTTTAGGCAAACAATTAGAAGACGGCATCGACTTATCGGGGGGACAATGGCAAAGAATTGCGATCGCCCGCGCCCTCATGCGGCTTTCTACAGCCGAAGTCCTAATTTTTGACGAACCAACCGCCGCCCTCGACCCCAAGACAGAACACGAAATTTACAGCATCTTCCGACAAATCGCCGCCGGGAAAACCACGATTGTCATCAGCCACAGGTTGGGATTGGCCAAAATTGCCGATCGCATCGCCGTGATGGAAAACGGTAAAATAGCAGAAATAGGAACTCACGACGAATTGATAGCATCAAACGGAATTTACTGCTCGATGTTCACCCGTCAAGCCAGCAGCTATATTTAGAGTTAAACAAACAGTCCAACCGGGGTTAAAACCCCTGTCTCATAGCGAAAGTCGGTTGAAACCGACTGGGGAGATATTGCAATGCAATGCTTGTTCAAAAATCTGTCTTTCAGTCCTCTTTGAGAGGACTTTCGCTATGAGACGGGGGTTTTCAACCCCCGGCGGAATTGTGGGTTAGCGTAAGGATTTTGGGCGCGAATGACTAATGACTAATGACTAATGACTAATGACTAATAACCAATGACCAATGACTAATAACCAATGACCAATGACTAATAACTAATAACTAATAACTAATAACTAATGACTAATGACCAATGACTAATGACTAATGACTAATGACTAATAACTAATAACTAATGACTAATGACTAATGACTAATGACTAATGACTAATGACTATCTCCCCGTTAGCGTATCCGCATAAGGATCGGGCAAAGCTTGCTGCACCTCCACAAGCGACAAAGCATCCCCAGTCAACTTTGTACTGCTATTTAAATAATTGTTTTTTACCCCATCACCCTTGCGATCGCGCTCTTGCAAATGCGATAATTCCTCTTGATAAACAGCCACAATCCGCGCCAAACTCGCAGCCAAATCATCCCAATTATCATCGGAACCCAACTTCTCAGAAATCCCCTCAAATAACTCTCCAGCTTGCCTTTTTTGCACGTAAGCTTTCAAAAGCTTTCCCGACTTTTGCAAAACCGCCTGATAAATGTCCCCATCAGACCACCACAGTCCCTGTTGACTCAGCAGCCAAGTCAAAATATACTCGCGAGCGTGTTGCTCCTTCACCCAGGCCGCGAGATACTGCAAATCTTCCATAGTGACAGTCTCCTAACTTTTATCGAAAATTTTGGCTAATTTGTATCTACCGTTACTGCGATCGATTTAATATCTGCTTTATTATCACCCACCGATCTCTTTAATATCCCTTAAATCTTAAAAAAACCCTACTGATTCACCAAACATCAATTTTTAGCATATAAAAATACACTTAAACTGACATCAAGTCTATTGTTCGATACTTTCTGTCCACAGGAAAGCGCTAAACCCCGCCTCGCTTTCCTCTCTCGCAAACCTATCATCAAACGGAACCAGCGGATTACTTAGCATGACAAAGCAAAATTTTGGTTTAATCGGTCTAGCAGTGATGGGCGAAAACCTAGCCCTCAACGTCGAAAGCAGAGGCTTCTCTGTAGCTGTGTACAACCGCACAGCAGCTAAAACCGACGAATTCATGGCGAAACGCGCCCCCGGCAAAAACATTGTAGCCGCCAAGACTCTGACAGAATTCGTCGATGCCCTAGAAACCCCGCGCCGCATCTTAGTCATGGTGCAAGCGGGCAAACCAGTCGATGCAGTCATCGACCAGCTCAAACCCATGCTGTCACCGGGCGACATGATTATTGACGGCGGTAATTCCCTCTACGATGACACCGAACGTCGCACCAAAGATTTAGAAGCTGCCGGACTGGGATTTGTCGGCATGGGCATCAGTGGCGGCGAAGAAGGCGCGCTCAACGGTGCTAGCTTGATGCCCGGTGGCACCCACGCTGCTTACGGCATCCTAGAGCCAATTCTCACCAAAATTGCGGCTCAAGTAGATGACGGCCCCTGCGTCACATTCATCGGCCCAGGTGGCGCCGGTCACTACGTGAAGATGGTTCACAACGGGATTGAGTACGGGGATATGCAGCTTATTGCTGAAGCCTACGATTTGCTCAAAAACGTGGCTGGATTGAGCGGTCAAGAGTTGCAGGAAGTGTTTGCCGAATGGAATACCACTGACGAACTCAACTCGTTTTTGATTGAAATTACGGCGAATATTTTCAAGTACATTGACTCGGAAACTAAGCAGCCCTTAGTTGAGGTGATTATGGACGCAGCGGGCCAAAAAGGTACTGGCCGCTGGACTGTAATGAGTGCTTTGGAATTGGGCGTGAGCATTCCGACAATTATTGCTGCTGTGAATGCCAGAATCATGTCTTCTTACAAGGCGGAGCGTGTCAAAGCTTCCCAAGAATTAACGGGGCCTACCGCCAAGTACGAAGGCGATCCGAAAGAGTTTGTTAACAAAGTTCGGGATGCTCTTTACTGCTCGAAAATTTGCTCCTACGCCCAAGGCATGGCGCTGTTGAGCGCGGCCTCGAAGTCGTATAATTATGACCTCAGTTTGAGCGAAATTTCCCGCATTTGGAAGGGTGGCTGTATTATTCGGGCTGGCTTTTTGGACAAGATTAAAACTGCTTTTAAGGACGATCCTGCATTGCCGAATTTGCTGTTAGCGCCGGAGTTTAAACAGAGCATTCTCGATCGCCAATCAGCTTGGCGGGAAGTGTTGTCTGCTGCTAGCACCCTGGGGATTGCAGTGCCGGCGTTTAGCGCCTCGCTGGATTATTTTGATAGCTACCGACGCGAAAGATTGCCGCAAAACCTCACACAAGCGCAGCGGGATTATTTCGGGGCTCACACCTACGAGCGCATCGACAAACCGCGCGGTGAATTCTTCCACTCTGAGTGGACTCAGGCTGCTGAAGAGTCGCTGCAAACTGGAACTACTGATTAATTAGTTTTTGTAGGGTGCGTTTCGGCGCACCTTACGAATTTATCTGGGGTGGCAATATGTTAGATTTTATATTAGTAGCCGGTCTAGTTATCACTGCGGTAAGTATGATTCTTGAATGGATAGATACATTCCAAGAAGAAGAGTCAAGAAAACGTTTATCAGACAGTGGTATTTGGGAAGTGGATCTAATGACTGGAAAAGAGTTTGAGAATTTTCTAGCTATCCATTTTAGAAACTTTGGTTATAGTGTCACTTTAACTCAACACAGTCAAGATTATGGTGCTGATTTAATTTTGTATAAAGATGGGTCAAAAACCGTAGCGCAAGCAAAAAGAAGCAAAAATCCAGTTGGTATTAAAGCAGTTCAAGAAGTAGCCGGAGCCGTCAGACATTACAAGGCAAATAAAGCCAGAGTCATCACCAACAACCGATTTACAAAAAACGCTTACAACCTTGCTAAATCTAACAACGTAGAGTTATGGGATCGCAAAAAACTAATCGAGTTTATCCTGATAGCTAAGAATTCAGGAGTTATGCACTCCGACTAAAGAAACCGGGTTTTTACCGAATCTGCTGGCTGCAACCTGTGTATTTTGGTGAAAAACCCGGTTTCTCGACCCCCATGTGTAAGTCTTAGACTAAGCTAAATTATATATAAAAATCAATCATGCTACAAATTTCTAATACTGTGTTTATTCCCGATCGCGAAATCGAGATTAGTGCAATTCGCTCTCAAGGCGCAGGCGGCCAAAACGTAAATAAGGTGGCGAGTGCAATTCACCTGCGCTTTGATATCCCAGCATCCTCATTACCCGATCGCTACAAAGAGCGTTTATTGCAACTCAGCGACAACCGCATTACCTCCGAAGGCGTGATTGTGATTAAAGCACAGGAACACCGCAGCCAAGAACAAAACAAGGAAGAAGCCTTAAAACGACTGCAAGAATTGATTAAAAGTGCGATCGTCATACCGAAAAGGCGCAAACCCAGCAAAGCAAC
The DNA here is from genome assembly GCA_004292745.1 of Oscillatoriales cyanobacterium. Classification (GTDB taxonomy): domain Bacteria; phylum Cyanobacteriota; class Cyanobacteriia; order Cyanobacteriales; family Microcoleaceae; genus Microcoleus; species Microcoleus anatoxicus. Next base: position 4,149 of record RDXH01000238.1, read on the forward strand.
TCGTAGTTCCCAGCGCAAGCGTCTCGATAGCAAAACTAAGCGAGGGCAGATTAAAACTATGAGGGGAAAAGTCACGGACTGAGTGATAATATTAAATTTTAATTATGATATAATTGTAACTGAGTATTGTTAGTTTGAGGAAACACCAATGACAACTACTGCAAGTAACGAGCCGACGCTAGCTGATGTTATTGAAAAGCTAGACAAGCTATCGACTGAAGTTGAAAAAACTAATGAAAAAACCGACAGATTCAATGACAAGTTCGACAACTACCAAAAAGCTACCCAATGGGTTGTGCAACTTGCATTTACTCTGATTGCAAGTGCTACGATTACGGTGATTATCACTTCAGTTTTCCGCAAATAAGTCAGGATATAGAGGAGACTGCACGTGCCGTGTCGCTACCCCAATTAATTGTAGGGACACTCCAAAAGCCCAAGGAGTGTCAACTTAACGTCAAACCCAGTCAGAGACTGCTGTTTGACTATTAAATCTAGATCCGAACGAGCCCCCCGAATCGTTGCGGGGGGATAGGAGTCTTTTCTTTCGTCCCCGCAACGATTCGGGGGATGCGAGGGGGATCTAGACTTAGGTAAAAGCGAGAGATACCAAAGCTTTCAGGCGATTGTTGACACCAATGGGCTTTTGGAGTGTCCCGGCTGTGAGTAATATTAATTCCGATGCTACCGGATTTGATCTAACAGGGGCGATCGCCCCCAACAACCTCACAACAGAGGCTCAAACTCCCTCAATCAAACGATTTGCTTCTGAGAAGGTTCCCCCTCCGCAGGAGGTTCTGCCGGTTCACCAAAAGCAATCCGCAGAAATGGCGGGGCCAAAAATGTTGTTAGAATAACCATGATAATAATCGACACTTCCAATGGTTTATCAAGAACCCCACTCGCCGAACCAATGCCTGCAAAAACTAACCCGACTTCACCGCGAGGAATCATCCCAACTCCGATCGCCAATCGATTAATTCCCGGCTGACCAAAAACCACCCAGCCTGTAACTAACTTGCCAATAATCGCCACCAAAATCAAGAAAACCGCAATCAAAAGTCCCGCCCGATTATCCGGGACTGTGGGGTTCAAAACTCCCAAATCTGCCCTGGCTCCCACCGTCACAAAAAAGATGGGTACAAGTAAATCGGCGATGGGTTTCACCAACTCATCCAACTCATTGCGCGCATCGCTTTCATCCAAAACCAAGCCCGCAGCAAACGCACCCAAAATCGCTTCCAGATGGATGGCATTCCCCAGAAATGCCATGAAGTAGGCAAAAGTAAATGCCGGAATCACAATATTGCCACGAGTTTTGAGTGTCTCTACAACCCCAGTAAAGGTTTTGTTGAAAAAACCACCCAACAGAATGGAACCGAGCAAAAAAGCAGTGGCACTGACAATCAAATAAATGACATTAACCACATCAATTTCACCAGTTTTAGCTAAGCTAGCAACAACAGCTAGGACAATAATTCCTAGGACATCATCAATCACCGCCGCACCGACAATTATTTGACCTTCTTTAGATTTCAGTTGTCCTAATTCCGACAAAACTTTCGAGGTAATGCCAATGCTAGTTGCCGTCAAAGCGGCCCCGGCAAAAATCGCTGGAATCGCCGCAGTATGGAAGAAAATCATCAAGCCCGCAGTACCGGCGGCAAAGGGAACTGCCACACCAACACAGGCGACAACAACAGCTTGAATTCCGACTTCCTTAAGTTGTCTGAGGTCTGATTCTAGGCCAATTTCAAACAACAGAATAATCACGCCTAATTCAGCTAACACTGAAATGACTTCACTCTGAGATTCAAAGATACTGGTGAGGGCGGCTGGGGAGAGATGATTAATTAATTGCAGAACATTCATAATCCCAGAGTCTGAGGCTGACAGCCCAGCTTCGGGAAAGACGATGAGGTGTAAGGCCGATACTCCGACAATTACCCCTGCGACTAATTCACCCAAAACAGGGGGGAAATCGAAGTTTCTAGCTACTTCTGCGCCTAGTTTACTGGCGAGATAAATCACTACTAAACTAAGTAAAACTCCGCTGAGGACGATGGGAGAATATTCGGCTTCGACGGTTGCTAACAAAGGTATGGGAGCAACTAGGGATGCCATCCCAGAACTTAAGGGTGTAATTGTATGGTTCACAAACATGAATTAGGTGAGGATAATAAGGACGATTATGAATATCAAGCAAAACTTGAAGAACCCAAATCGGGAGGAACATCCTGCCATCGCCCTTGACCTACTGCTTGAATTGCTTCTTTTAGCAAGATATCTCCAGTATAAATTGCTCTACCAACGATCGCACTTTTGACACCAATTGCTTCCAAAGCCAACAAACTCAACAAATCTGCGATCGAACTAACACCACCGGAAGCAATCACCGGAATCGAAATAGCATTGGCAATTTCGCGCAAAGATTCCAAATTCGGCCCTTCCATTGTACCATCGCGGTGAATGTCGGTATAAATAATTTCAGCAGCACCTAATTCTGCCATTTGCTGTGCTAATTCTGTTGCTAAAACTTCCGATGTTTCTAGCCAGCCTCTAGTTGCAACTTTACCATTTCTGGCATCAATACCGACCAGAATTTGACCGGGAAATTCGCTGCACAATTCACCGACTAATTCCGGTTTTTCGACAGCGACAGTGCCGAGAATTGCCCGCCGAACGCCTAAATTAAGGATAGCAGCCACGGAAGTGCGATCGCGCATTCCGCCTCCCACTTGACAGGGAACATCAACGGCTCTGACAATGGCTTCAATGGCTGCCGGGAATTACATTCATAATTTGGGAATTGGGAATTGGGAATTGGGAATTGGGAATTGGGAATTGGGAATTGGGAATTGGGAATTGGGAATTCTCTTCCTTCTTCCTTCTTCCTTCTTCCTGCTTCCTGCTTCCTGCTTCCTGCTTCTGGGAACTAAAGTGCTGACTACAAACATCCTACAATATTTTAAACTGACGGACGCTGTATTTTTGTGGGAAAAAATGCTCGGAATGCCGTATTTCGCTCTTCGGGAGTTTCTTTTGCCCAATTTGATAAGCTTTCATAGAAAAAGAATGAGACACCTGCAAAGTTTCGTTTTCGCACTTCTTGTACTTGTTCTTGAATTTGTTTGAGGGGAACAGGGTTATTTTTTAAGCCAGTTAAAATGCCAATTGCAGTGGGAATATGAGGCTTAGCAAGTTTAACTTCTTCTCGTTCCAGTTCCTGATTAAAACGCTTGATATCGCTGCGATAAACCTGCAACACAATTTCTTCGATGTAACCGCGTCTTTCCCAAGTAAACCAGTCTTGCAAACTAGCTGGTAAGGCAAAGTTAAAAGGGTTGGGAGATAAAGCCACAATACATTTTTGTTTTCGCGCTTTGATAGCTGTAAAAAGTCGCGCCATAAAGTCATTAATTCTGTCCGCACGCCACCGCACCCAAAACGTTTCGCGAGAGTCGTTCGATGGAGGTTGTTTGATATCTTTTTGGTACATTAAAACTGTTAGCGGTTCATATCCAAATTCTGAGGGTAAGCCGAAATGGTCGTCAAATTGAATCCCATCTAGATCGTAATTTGCCACAAGTTCCACAACTAAATCTTGGATAAATTTCTGCACTTCGGGATGAAAAGGACTCAGCCATACCCGATCTTCTATACCTTCTTTCCAAATAGTTGAACCGTCGCGTCGTTTCGCCAGCCAGTCGGGGTGCAATCTCGCTAATTCCGATTTGGCGGGAGCCATGAAACCAAACTCAAACCAAGGGATTACTGCGATACCTTTTTTATGTGCTTCTGTAATGATTTCTTTGAGAACATCTCGCCCTTTTAATGCTGGTGCTGGGTCATTTAATTGTCCGAATACTCGTTTGGCTACAGCGCTGGGATGAATGGTATAACCCCCTTGCCAAACGGTAGGATATATGGTATTAAAATTAAGTTTTTCTAGGCGATTTACAGCGTCATTTATGTTTTTGCGGGAGAAGATGACATCGCTGTCAATGTTGGTCAACCAAATGCCGCGCAATTCGGTTTTTGTAGGCATTTTGGGGGGAGTTTGAGCCCAGCCACGGGGAGAGAAGATGGCGGTGGATGTGAGGGCGATCGCACAAACAAGTATTAAAGCCAGTATCCTCTGCGATCGGTGTAGTTTAATCATCAACTTTTTGTACATATTACCCATTACCCTTGGCTACCTTATGTTAGTGACAAAGGCTAGATATCAATTTTACCTTACTCAGAGCGATCGGGCAAATTCATCACTTGGCGGTAATGTGCCTCAATTTCAGTCACCATTGCTGATTGGCGCTTGCTAGTCCACTGACTGCGATCGAATAATTCCTTTCTCAAATCATCCACATCAATTGTTTTCACCTTACCTTCTGCTACAAGTTGTTTACCATTTACCCAAACACTATGCACAGCATTAGTCGAAGGACCCAAGATGAGTAAACCAATGGGATCTGTCCGTGGTAGTAATGATAAATTCGTTAAATCGTATAACACAAAATCCGCTCGTTTGCCTACCGCCAAAGAACCAATTTCATCTGCCATATTTAAGCCTTTGGCTCCTCCTAATGAGGCCATTTCTACTGACTGTCGTGGCGTAATCCAATGGCTATAATCTAAATCCGTGATGTTGTGCAATAGGGAACCAATCTTAATCGCTTCTAGCAAATCCTGGGAGTCATTGCTAGCGGCACCGTCGCAACCAAAGGAAACATTTACTCCCGCTTGAAGGTATTTTAAAATTGGTGCGATACCGCTTCCTAAGCGTAGGTTACTGAGGGGATTATGGACAACGGTGGATTGGGTTGCTGCCATAATTGCAATGTCTGCATCGTCCAACCAAACACAGTGTGCTAGGGATGTTCGGGGACTCAAATACCCAATTTGTTGCAAGTGTGCTACGGCGCTACAACCATATTTTTCTTGAGCTAATTGTTTCTGGGCGCGGGTTTCTAGGAGGTGGGCGTGGCGGCAAAGATTTTGGCGATCGCTCAAATCGATACAGCCTTCAAATAACGCATCAGAACACAGTTGAATTCCCGTCGGTGCTAATAATATATTTACACCTAATTCTGGTTTATGAAACAGTTTTATGGCTGATTCCATTAAATCTAAAGTTGCCTGAGTAGATCGCAAATAAGCTGCTGTCTCGATACCACTATCGCCACCGGGCATTCCAGATTTTAGAGATTCATCTTGAATTAACGGCCCGATGAAAGCGCGAATTCCAATTTCTTGGTAAGCGCGAACTGCCGCCGCAATTGTCTCTAATTCTTGTCCGGGAATCAAGACTAAATGATCGACTACGGTTGTCCCTCCAGATAGCAATGTTTCTACCGCTGTTCCCAGTGCACTTAAGTAAATCTGTTCGGTATCGAGAGGGGTGAAATCGTACAATTCTGCAATCCACAATTCCAGTGGCAAAGGGGGAATTATGCCCCGCTGCCACATTTCCGAAGAATGCGTGTGGGCGTTGACAAAACCGGGAAGCAGCAGCTTATTTGTGCCGTCGATAACTGTTTCACCCCCCCTATCCCCCCCTTGGTAAGGGGGGGGACTAAAAAGGGCGGTTTCCCCTTGGTAAGGGGGGGGACTAAAAAGGGCGGTTTCCCCTTGGTAAGGGGGGGAATTAAAGGGGGGGTTGTTGGGCGCGATCCTCTTCGAGGGCTTCGCTAACGCACTTATGCAATTATCCACCACCTGCACCTCTGCGGTTTCATAACCACCCTCAACGGGAATTAAAACATTTTGAATTGTAAAGCTCACAGCTTAGCCCCTGCTGGTGAATTAACATTTATTTATATTTTACGATCTGTCTGGGCTAAAACTGGCTGCGATCCAAGGGTTTTACCATATTGAATTACAGATGAATTATTATAAAAGTTTCCTTAAGATATCTAGATTTGTCGATAATATAGGTTATGAAAATTAAATTGTACCAAATTTCCCAAAAATTGTGAGAATAGTTGTGCTTAATTTTTGTAAATTTATTCAGCTAAAAATCTTCACATTTGGTAAATTAGCAAGTAAAAAAATGGTTATAAAATTGAAATTAGTTTTGTGCGATAGAACCTATGAATCCTGAAAATCTCCGTACCTTGGGCGTGCCGCCGAATGCTTGGAAAGTTGATGCCAAAATTGCCGACATCACCCGCCCCCAACTGCCTCCCCAAATTGTAACTTTGGAAACACAAACTAAAACGCTGCGTGTGGATTTAGCCAAAGCTGCAATGTTGGTGATAGATATGCAAAATGATTTCTGTCATCCCGACGGTTGGCTATCACATATTGGCGTAGATGTAACGCCAGCGAGAACTCCAATTATTCCTTTACAAAATTTACTGCCTAAATTGCGATCGCACGCAATTCCCATTATTTGGATCAACTGGGGAAACCGCCCCGATTTACTCAATATTAGCGCAGCTTCCCGTCACGTTTACAATCCCACAGGCGACGGTGTAGGTTTGGGAGATCCGCTACCAAAAAACGGTGCTTCTGTATTAATGGCTGGGAGTTGGGCGGCGCAAATTGTCGATGAATTGGAAGTGAAACCGGAGGATATTTGCATTGATAAATATCGGATGAGTGGCTTTTGGGATACTGCTTTAGATAGTATTCTCAAAAACCTGGGCAAAACTACACTTTTCTTTGGAGGAGTCAACGCGGATCAGTGCGTGATGGCGACGCTGCAAGATGCTAATTTCCTCGGTTACGACTGCATTTTGGTCAAAGATTGTACTGCTACGACATCGCCAGATTATTGCTGGCAAGCTACTCTATATAACGTTAAGCAATGTTTTGGTTTTTTGTCGGATTCTCAGGCTATGTTAGAAGCAATTAAATAGCAGTCAGTCCTTAGTCATTAGTCAGCAGTCATTAGTCAGCAGTCATTAGTCAGCAGTCATTAGTCATAATGACATCAGAAACATAACAACCAGCACCAAAGAAACCGGGTTTTTGCAGTTTTTGTCGCCTGTAACGGGTCTTCTCGTAAAAACCCGGTTTCTGGCCACCCATACCTAAATCCTAAACTAATGACTCTGGCTCCCTCGCTAATGACATTAAAAACATAACAACTGATAATTTACCATAATAAAAACATGACAAATCAGTGCATGATTCCCGTGTCAAAGTCTCCCCAAGACTATCAAGCATTTCGCATTAGTCCATGGGATACTAATAGATTAGCCATCGTTTTCGATCCCGCAGCAGCCAATAGTTCCTTAACAGTTTGTATCGAAATTTTTGATGTGGGTGGCAAAACTCCTCCCAATCGGCATTTATTGGCAGTAGAAATGTTTTTTGTACTCAAGGGACAAGGGCGAGCAACCTGTGACGGCAAAACTGTTAGTATTAGGGCAGGAGATAGTTTGTTAGTGCCACCCACCAGCACCCACCTAATTGAGAACACTGGTAGCGAACGGTTGTATGCTTTGTGCATCATGGTCCCTAATGAGGATTTTGTAGAACTAATACGCAGCGGTATGCCTGTGGAACTTGATGAGGAAGATATGAGAGTATTAGGGCGATCGGATGTACTCGTGCCCTGCTAAACTGCTGTAAAATCTCGTTACCAGGCTCTACCTGGTAACGCATATTTAAACTGTTGTAAAATCTCGTTACCAGGCTCTACCTGGTAACGCAGATCCAGAGGCTCTGCCTCGATTTTATGTTATGGTAATATCAGCAGATACTGGAAAAAACCTGGTATCCAAAAGCAGATTATTTTACATTAAACTTATCAATTTATGAGCGTTATATTTCACATTGCTAAAAGCCAACAGTGGGAAG
>RDXH01000002.1 GCA_004292745.1 Oscillatoriales cyanobacterium
CTTTTTTCAGGTATATTGTATCGATCGAGTTATTGCGATGGATAATAGCAATGTTTTCTAGATCGATACTCGCATTGTGAGCGGGCGCGTTGAGTCACTAACCGACGCAAAGTGGTGGATACATAACTCCTGCTGCTGTCTGTAAGTGTTTGTAAGCATGATTTTTGGCTAAGCGCACCCAATGTTCTAGGAGCAAGTATCGATCGAGTTCGACTCTGTGTTATCCTCAGAGGCAATAAAAGGAAAAGACCTGCAAATCAATCCGTGTTTACTTCGTCCCGGATCATCTATCTCAATTTTTATAGACTCCATATAATTACCCTGATACCCCAGAATTGCCAGAAATACCCGCACAACTAGGTTTGACAACTTGCGAAGTTCAAGAGCTACATCCACTCCACCAAATCCTTCATGAACAATCTTGTCTCTTATTGTTATGAACTCTAATTCTGGAAATAAGTCTTCATATGGCACACTATAAGTCTTAAACATTTCCTTGAGGCTAGTTCGTAAATTTCCTATCTGATTGTAGGAACCACTAGCAAAAGACTTTTTAACTTTAAGCGCAAAAATATTATATTTTTTAAGATCATCTTGGTTATTAATACCTTGCGGGAAGTCCGATACAACCTTTAAAATCAGGTGTCTGATTTGTCGGTAAATATTCGTAGGAAGAAGGCTCTTGCTAGCATTGCTCGAATGTTTTTTGTTTAAGGATTCTAAAACCGTACATAAAAGTAAGAAATTCACGGCAGCCATAGGGCTAACAAATGTATCAATGTACCAGCTTAAGGCTAAACCTACACCTTTATCGCTGAAGGTTTCCCATGTCAAATTTTTAGCAGACTGCTGCATGAATTGATATAAATGAGGTGATTGTATAACAGCTATTCCCCTTGCTTCACTACGTAGTTTTCTCCCTGACCAGTATTCACTTTTTATCTGAAAATGCTCATACCTCACACCCTTGATGCTATATATTTTATCAACGCAATGCCCCGATGCAAGTGAAAGAAGTGATATGAGCCAAGCACAATAAGTCTCATAGGAATCTTGTTCATTTTCACGAATATTTCTGAGTGTCATCTCGGCGCTTAAGATACCACTTTTATTTGTGCTTTCTCTAGTTGAAACGGACTCAATACACATTTCAGCTTCAAGGTTTCCAATTTTAGCTGAAAAATTATGTCTTACTTCTATATTTGCAAGACCATACACAATTTCTTGAGGTCCTCCGTCTTCTAAGGAATCTAAATTGTAATCAATGTACAAGTCCCTAAGTCTAACTTGAGATTTACCCTCTTGGTCGATATTTTCAGATTTGTCAAACCCAAGCGTGACTTGAAAGTTGACATCAGCAATAATCGCCTTTATTTTCCATCCCTCAAGTGTTTTGCCTTCAATCTCGTAATCACCCTCATATGGTGGTTGAACCATCTCTCTTTCAAGTCCATCGAGTTCCCAGAATTGCAGAATATCTAGTTGCTCTGTTGTCACATCTTTCAACTGATAAATGGGAGAAGATTCATAAAATCTTTTGTGACTAATCTCTTGATTTACTTGCGAGTTCATTTCAAACAAAATATTGCCGTTTACATGGCAATATATATTAGCGTCATTAATTTGTATCGGCTGAGTATCTTCTTCGTGAAACTTCTTAAATATTCCTGAAAAAGTAAACTGCTTCTTAAGTTCCATACTGGGGTCTCTAGAGAGTAAATAATCCTGTTTAAATTATGAGGTTGATTCAGCAGGTTGTCTGCTTCAATACCACACAGCCTAACAATTCAAATGCAGCATAGCACAAATTAAGAAAAAGCGCTTCGATTGAGTGCTGCTGGATGCAATCATGCCATATCTAGATGGATATGAGGTGACGGCACAAGTGCGTCAGAATCAGAAGTTATCTTTTATGCCTATTGTGCTGATGACAGATTGCGAGACTCCCAGCTTAGTTTATAGGCTAGATTGTGGCGCCGATGATTTTATTTGCAAGCCGATTAAACGGAAATATCTGCTGGCGAAGATTCGGGCGTTGTTGCGGTTGAAGTCTGCGATTGAAGAACGCGATCGCGCTAGCCGCGCACGCTTCTTGCGCGATCGCATTTACGAAGGTGCGGATACAATCACGAACGACATTACCATCCGCTTTCATCAACCCCTATAGCGAGATCGCAATTTCAGCAGATTGATTTCCCCCATGACGAGGGCGAAGATGTAAAGTAATTTCCGTATCGAGTCGCTTGAGGAAAAGCAGTAGTTTTCCCTCGCCAAAGCGTTGAAACTCTCCGTTCATTAAATGAGAGACTTCTGGTTGTGGAATTCCAAGTAATTCGCTCATTTCACGCAGTTCTAAGTTGCGCTGTTTCAACAGGCGAAGTACCTGAATGCCGATTTTACCTCGCGCAAAAAGTTCATCAGCATCTGCCAATCCAAGGTCAGCAAATACATTACCACTGCTTTCTTCAAAAATAGTTTCTTCTGTCATAATTCTTGCTCCCTAGCTAGTGCGTCTTGATAGCGTTTTTTAATTAAGTCAACATCAGCCTGTGGGGTTTTAATCCCTTGCTTTGATTTCTTCTGAAAAGCGTGCAATACATATATTTTTTCACCAATCTTTACAGCATAAACTGCCCTGTAAGTATCGGTATCGTAACGTTTGACGATTTCATACACACCGCTTTCCACCCCTTTAAAGGGCTTGGCTGACAAAGGTGTTTCCCCAGCTTGCACCAGTTGTAGGGAATAACCTACAGCTTTTTGTACCTCTTCAGGAAACTCGCGGATATTTTTGCGAGAGTCTCCCATCCAAACAAGAGGTCGTAAAGGCACTTCTATAGTATCTTTGTTATCGACCATTTTATACGAAATTTCCTGTAAAAACCAAGTTTGACAATAGCATAAAATGTTGCCAAGCCTAAAAATCGATTTCCTCGATAAGGGGTTCTTGTGTCATAGTTCTCTCTCGGCATGGTATAGTAGCCATCTTCGATTCCCATCGACAACTCATGAAAACAGACACCATTTTCTACAGCCTGTTTCAGGAATTTCCCAGCTTCTTCTTTGAACTGATCGATCGCCCTCCAGACGAAGCCGCCGCCTATGAATTCACCTCCCGCGAAATCAAACAACTCGCATTCCGCATCGATGGCTTATTTCTCCCCACAACCGAAGAACCGGAAAAACCATTTTACTTGGCAGAAGTTCAGTTTCAACCCGATCCCGACTTGTACTACCGCATCTTTGGCGAGCTCTTTCTCTATCTGCGACAATACAAACCAGTGAATCCTTGGCGCGTCGTTGTCATCTATCCCAATCGTCGCATCGAACACGAACAGATGCTGCAATTTCAGGAACTCTTAACCAGTCAGCGGGTACAACGGATTTACCTCGATGAATTGCCAGAATCTGCCGATCGCTCCCTGGGAGTGAAAGTTGTTAAACTGGTAATCGAGCCAGCAGAGACAGCAGCAGAACAAGCACGCCAGTCGATCGCCATGGCCCGCCAGCAGTTGTCCGATCCCACCGTTCTGCGCGATTTAATCAGCCTCATCGAAACAATTATTGTCTACAAACTCCCCCAAAAAAGCCGCGAGGAAATTGCCGCCATGCTAAATTTAAGCGAACTCAGACAAACTCGATTTTATCAGGAAGTCAAGCAAGAAGGTTTAGAAGAAGGACTCGAACAAGGACTCGAACAAGGACTCGAACAAGGTGAACGGCAGGCGAAGTTAGAAGCCATTCGTCGGATGATCACGTTTGGCATGAATTTAGAGACGATCGCCCAATTATTAGATCTGTCTGTTGAATTTGTGCGACAAACCATTAACAAAATTCAACGGGAATCGATGTCACTCTCCGAACAAAAGATTGACTCGTTTATCGAACTGTTAACTCAGCAGCGATCGCTCTTTTCTGCCACACAATTAACTGAACTAGGGCAGCTAATTGAACCTTTATCAGACGAGAGCGATGTTCTTTCCGAAGCGATTTCATCCTGGGCTGCAAATTACCCTTCAATTCAGGAAGCTCAAGCTAAACTGCTGGAACCGCTACCGCCGATCGCCAAAGCATCAGAAACACCGGCAGCAAGCCCAGAAAGCGAATCTCCAATGGGCGATCGCCTCAACAAGCAAGCTCTCAAAAATGCCATTTTATTGTAATAATTCGGCGGTTGAAACCGCTACTACACAAACAAAGCCCGCCGACGCGGGCTAAGAAATAAAGCGGGGATTTCAGCTAAATTGCAAGGCTCTTGTAGGGGCAATCCCCCCGTGGTTGCCCCTAGGGCGTGTTTTCAAACCCAAAGATCCCCCCAGCCCCCCTTAAAAAGGGGGGGAAAGAGTCTTTAAGTCCCCCTTTTTAAGGGGGATGCGAGGGGGATCTAAATCTTAAGGAGTAGTTTGAAAACACGCCCTAGCCCTAGGCATACTAAAAAACAAAATAGTCAGAGTCCCGACTTCTTCAAAAAATCGGGACTCTGACAGTGAAAAGGTTTAGATTACTTTCTCGTTTAGTCTGCGGGTGCGAGGGAAACTAACAGAGTGATGTTGTCAACGCCGATGACAAAAACCGTGTCTCCTGGTGTTAAAGTGATTTGGCGATCGCACCGTGCGGGCCACCAGCTACCTTGGAAACGAACGCGACCAGTTTGATTGGGGTAAATCGATTCATCGACAACTGCTTCTTCGTTGAAGTAGTGGAAATTGGTATTGATGTAGTTGTCGATTAACATATTATGTGCTGTGATGTATTTTTGATTAGAAAAAATAGAACCGAAAGCTTTTACTACGTTCAACATTTCCCTGACTCCTTTGTTGTTTATATATGTGAAAATTTAATAGTCGGTTTATGCTATTTGAGAGGCTGCATTTCCTCGATTGCAATTGATTACTTTTTCGGGTTGTTCGCGCTCTAATTTAGTCTGCGGGTGCGAGGGAAACCAAAAGAGTGATGTTGTCAACGCCGATGACAAAAACCGTGTCTCCTGGTGTTAAAGTGATTTGGCGATCGCACCGTGCGGGCCACCAGCTACCTTGAAAGCGGACGCGACCTGTTTGATTCGGGTAAATTGATTCATCGACTACTGCTTCTTCGTTGAAGTAGTGGAAATTGGTATTGATGTAGTTGTTGATTAACATATTATTAGCAGTGCTGTAATTTTGAGCGGAAAAGATAGAACCGAAAGCTTTTACGACGTTGAACATATCCCTAACTCCTTTTGTGTTAATATAGGATGTAATTTTGTTTGTATGCAATTTGAAATGCTGCATTTCCAGGGTTGAGATTATTTATTCCTGATATTTCCTTGTTCTTGCTTTCCCTCCTTTTTTCAGGATAGAATTCAAATAAATTGGGAAATACTTAAGGAAGTTAACAATCTGTTTATAAAAATCTTAAATCTGCTAATTACCAGGGATGTAATTAAGGATTTAGTTGTTGTGCAGTTAGTGGTATTTACCTCAAGGTTGGATGTTATTAGCTACATTAGAGATTGAGTGATTCCGCATTACTGAGACTAGGAAAATATTTTATTTTGCGGTTGGCTTTTTTTTGACTGGGTTGTGACTCACTTGCTTTACATTTACTAATTTGCCAGGAGTCTAAGGTATTTGGTGCGATCGCCTGTCCACTTTCGAGTCCTGGTAATGGCACAGGACAATTTTCACCGGGCAAACAACGATTTTATAAGGTTTTCCGGCTAGATAACAGCCCTAGTGCTGTGCCACTTACGCCCAGTGACACAGCACTAAGTAAATCATCAACTTACGCAATCGGGAGCTCCAAACCCGGAATATCCGTAAATTAGACATCTGTTAAACAGCCTGTGAAGGGCTCGCTGGATGCCTACCCCAAGAATTTTCGGAGATGTCTAGTCTTTAACATTTTTTTGATACTGCATAATAGTGACAGGAATTCTGAAAAAAATTTTAGCTAATTGAGACAAGCCGAATTTAAATTTAAGCGACTGCGGTAACTCTTGCCATGGAGCTTGTACGAACCCAAAGCGAGTGTAAAATGCTGCAAGTCTGGAACCCAAACATTCTAAGTACAGAGGTGCTGTAGCCTGTGAAATCAAATGTTGAGTGAGGTAAGTCCCCAAACCTCGATCGCGCCAATCCTTCATCACCACCAAACTACCCAATTCTTGCGCCCCCGCAAAGTTCCGCAACTGTCCGCAAGCAGCCAGATTCCCACCACATTCTATTACCCAGAATTGCTGCCAAAGCAACTGAGTTGGATCGAGTTTTGCACTCCAGACTAACATTCTAATTGATTTGATATCTTGAGCTGAGGCTGGGCGGATGGTGCATTCTGATGGTAAGGAAGTAAAATTCTGAGTCATTCGTTTTGATATAATCATAAAAAGCTCATAAATATTATGCCAATTTATTTCTACAGCACTCGCGGCGAGTATGGCAGTTTTTCTAATTTCTCCGATCACGGCTTTGAGTTAGACGGCGAATACTGGCCAACTAGCGAGCATTATTTTCAAGCACAAAAGTTTCCCGGTACGCCTCATAGCGATCGCATTCGCCAACTAAAAACACCAAAAGATGCAGCGACAATGGGGCGCGATCGCACTCTGCCCCTGCGTTCCGATTGGGAACAGGTGAAAGACGAGATTATGAAAAAAGCTGTACTCCGTAAATTTGAGACTCATGGAGAAATTCGCGAAATTTTACTAGCCACTGGCGATGAGGAAATAGTCGAGAATTCACCTATAGATTACTATTGGGGTTGTGGCAAAGATGGCAGTGGGAAAAATATGTTGGGACAAATTTTGATGGAAGTGCGAGAGATATTGCGATCGCGCACCCAAGACTAAAATAAAACTCACAGCTTTCTGGATTGAGGATGATTAGTTGAGAGCATTTGGATCTTCGCCCAATTCTCGCAATCTAGCTGCTAGTCGATCGGCTCGCTGACGTTCCTGTTCCGCCTGTTGTTGAGCAGCTTCCGCCTGTTGTTGAGCAGCTTCCTCCGGTAACAAAACTAAATTCCCAAATTCGTCGAAAAAACGCACCCAAATAGCCGTTTCTCGATCGACTGTTCCTTCCCAAGTTCCCAACCAAAAACCCAAGGTTTCGCACCACAGCCTGCCCCGTTCATTCGGCACTAACGGTTCATAGCCCAAGCCGGGATTTAAACGCCATCCTTGCAAAGAATCTGGATCGAAAGGATCGAATATAAAATAATCAGGGGTTCTAAAAATCCGCTCATAAATATCCTTTTTTACTCCTTTGTCTGCACTAGCAGTTGACGGCGACAGCAGTTCCACAATCACATCGGGGTAACGTCCATTTTCCTGCCAAACAACCCAACCTTGTCGAGTAGGAGTGCTGTCAACATCCATAACCGCAAAAAAATCAGGTCCTCGAAAATCGCGATTGCGAAGCTGTTCGGCGCTGAAATAAATAAACATATTACCGCCCGCAAAAAAATCGCTGCGGTGAGCTAAACCTTGCTCTAAAGAACGAATTAAAACATTCATGCCTATGCGGTGGCGGTTGCTTTCCATTTCTGCACCATCATCAAAGATTAAATCAATTGGTGGCTGATTTTCTGCGAAGAACAAGTCTTCTTCTGTCAAAATTTGATCGGCAACTGATTCAACTGACATCGTACCATCTCCCGATTGAGTTTTATCGATGTTTCTATTCTACAATGTCAATTGCCCGAACTCACAGATGGTGGCCATAGATACCTGTTCCACAATCAACATTATTTTCTCTTAATTCTCTCGTCCCCCGGCAGAGCCGGGGGACGCAGATCTAGAGGCTCTGCCTCATCTTTTCCTCCGTAAATGACGAGGCAGAGCCTCTAGATATCGGTTCCCCGGCTCTGCCTGGGAACCAGTTACAGGCCAGTTATAGAAGATTTACGATATACGTCAAATTTAACGTACAATAAAAAAAACGTAGATTGCACAAATATAATTAAGCATACAAAATGAAAGCAAATCCAGGCGGAGAAATTGCCCCAGCAGAAGTCATGGGGCGGGACCAGTTAATTGCTGATTTGTGGGGAATTTTAGAGCAGCAAAGTGTCATATTGAGTGCCGAGCGCCGGATGGGCAAAACCTCAGTAATTAAGAAAATGCGATCGGAAGCTACCGCAGATAAATTGCCGATTTATCGTGACTTAGAAGATGTTAAATCTCCCTTAGAATTTGTCGAGAAAGTCTTTCAGGATGTGGAAGCATATTTAACAGGTTTTAATCGCACCGCCAAGAAAAATCGCGGATTACTAAAACACTTGGGAGGAGCAGAATTTAGCGGTTTCAAGTTACCTGAAATTGCCGCGCCCCACTGGAAAGCATTGCTGACTGAAACGATCGCAGATTTGGCAGAAAATCAAGACCGCAGAGTCATCTTATTTTGGGATGAAGTGCCGTATATGCTGGACAATATCGGCGATGCAGCGGCGATGGAACTGCTCGATACTTTGCGATCGCTCCGGCAGATGTACCCAGCCGTGAGAATAGTTTATACAGGTTCAATTGGCTTGCATCACGTCCTTGGTGTTCTCAGAAAAGCCGGCTATACAAACGACCCGATTAATGATATGTACGTCCAAGATGTGCCACCACTATCTGTTAAAGATGCCACGAATTTAGCCCGCAAATTGCTGGAGGGCGAAAATATTACAACACCGGATATTCAAGGAACAGTTAATCCGGCGGTTGAAACCGCGGCTACATAAACAAAGTCCACCTTCGTGGACTAAGAGTTTACTCGTTATTTACTCGTTCTACTCTTTACTCGTTACAAGGATCTGCCTTGTAACGCAGATCCGGAGGCTCTGCCTGGAATGTTGTTTTCGGAAACGAGGCAGATCCTCTAGACATGGGTTCCCAGGCAGAGCCTAGGAACCAGTTAAACCAGTTAACTAATGACTTATTCAGTCCTCTTTCAGAGGACTTTCGCTATGAGACAGGGAATGAATTCCCTGGCGGACTAGCGGGTTAGCGGAGAGATTAGCGGGCGGCTAGACTAACGAACTAACCAACAAAATAACCAACAAAATCAACCCATTAAAAATACAATTATCTCACGATTTACCCCTAGCTTGATGGCACCAGAAACCCTCGAAGCCATCCTAGTACAGCGTCACACACTAGCAAACCATTTAGTAGAAAACATCCGCGAAAGCGCCCTAGACGATTTGACGCCCTATTACCAGGATCGGATGAAATATATCTCAAATCAGCAGCGCAAAATAGTTGACTTTTTGGCTGATTTGCGCCGCGCGGGCCCGGTGAAAGAAATTGCGAAGCGCTGTTTTATCTCTCAACAAACTGCGTCGAGTCAATTGAAGGATTTGCGGCAAAAGGGTTATGTGAAAAGTGAAGAAATCGGGCGGGAGTCTTGGTACGAATTGCGGGAACCGCTGATGCGTTTTTGTTTGGAAGTGAAGAAGCAGCGCAATGAACCGGTTAGATTGTTTGTGGATTTTTTGCGGGTTTGGTATACGAAGGCAGAGTTGCAGCAGCGATTGGGATTGAGGATGGCGGATGTTGATTTTGGGGATAAGGAAAGTGATTTTGAGTATCGGCGAAATCTGGAACCAATTCCTCTTGATGATGTGATGCAACGAGAATATTATAGGCTGGCACTGGAGGAGAAGGAGAGAAATGAGGAAGATCCGCGTCTGAAGGCTTATTTTGATGAAATTAAGTATTGTCGCGAACAGAAAGATGATGTTTCGGCTTTAGAATATGCGGATAAATTGGTAGAAAGTCGCGGTGATGCAAAGGATTGGTCGGAAAAGGGGCGTTGTTTGAATAGGCTGAAGCGCTACGATGAAGCTTTGGAATGTTTAGATAAAGCTATTGAAATTGACTCTAATTATGCGAGGGCTTGGGCTTATCAAGGTGATGTACTGGACGACCTCAAACGCTATGATGAAGCTTTAGCATCCTTCGATCGCGCGATCGAACTAGATGCTAATGATCCGTGGGATTGGGCCCATCGAGGCAATGTACTCAACAACCTCAAACGCTATGATGAAGCCTTAGTATCTTGCGATCGCGCGATCGAACTTGATGCCAATTATCAGTTGGCTTGGGCTTTACGAGGTTATGTACTCTACAACCTCAAACGCTATGATGAAGCTTTAGTATCCTTCGATCGCGCGATCGAACTTGATGCTAATGATCCGTGGTATTGGGCTTTACGAGGCAATGTACTCTACAACCTCAAACGCTATGATGAAGCCTTATTATCCTTTGATAAAGCCATTGAAATTGACTCCAATTCTTTTTCTGGGTGGGCTTGGCTTATTCGAGGTGATGTGCTCAAGAATCTCAAACGCTATGATGAAGCTTTAGCATCTTATGAAGAAGCTTTAATATCTTGCGATAAAGCGATCGAACTTGGTAAAGAAGGTGCACCTGTATTCTTCAACCGCGCCATTGTCATTCTCGGATTCAATCGTTGGGATGAAGGTATCGCCGCCTTAGAAGACGCATTTCGACGCCTCGAACCAGACGACGAAGCTAGTTCCGAAGATGCCGAATTAATTATCCGCAACCTATTCGCAAACACGAACGATCCGATAACTCAAACTCGCATCACCAGCCTAATTGCAGTTTACGAAAAACACAAATATCTCTCAATCTTAGGACATGGAATTGTGCGAAACATCCCCGCGCTAATCTCAGAAATGGTCAGCGACAAAGCCGCCCGCACTTGGTTAGAATTGTGGCAAGAACCAACCAGCAACTACGAACAATTCCAAATTCCCATGCGCCTGCTGAATGCCGCTGTCCGCTATAAGGAAACCAAGGGCGACAGACGAGTTTTTCTAGAACTTCCCATAGAAGAACGCCATTTATTAGAACCCTTGGTATCAGGAAAAATAGAATAAGCGATTGGAAATTGCGCTTACAATTCAGACCCCTGGCGATTGGAAATCGCGGCTACACAAACGATGTCCGCCTCCGCGGACGGAAGAAAAGAAATTCAACCCGCGCAGGCGGGTTTTGTGTGTGTAGACGCGGTTTCAACCGCCGGGTTTATTCAACCCGCGGAGGCGGGTTTTGTATGTGTAGACGCGGTTTCAACCGCCGGGTTTTTCCTGCATCGGGAGACTTGGAAATTTATCGTCCCGATGGATTGAAATTTTTGTCTTATGTGGAGTTGTCAAGACAAATGGAACAAGAACGACAGGAGAAAGAGTTAGTAAAGCAAAAAGCCGATCGCCTTTCTGAAAAACTCCGAGAAATGGGGATAAATCCAGAGGAAATTTGAGACTTTTATAGTCCTGGAATCACGGGTTGTCAGAAACCGGGTTTTCCACCGAATCTGCGGGCTGTAACCAAGTATTATCTTAAAAAACCCCGTTTCTAAGTCCTCACATCTTAAATATGCAAAATCCCCGCCAAATAGCCTTTCTCGCACTCCGCGAAGTCCACCGCCGGGGTGCATTTGCAGATGTCGCCCTCGATCGCACTTTTCGCAATTCTCAACTCACCGACCTCGATCGCCGTTTAGTCACAGAATTAGTTTATGGTAGCGTCAGGAGAATGCGGGCGATCGACTTTATCATCGACAAACTAGCCACCAAAAAATCCTCCCAACAACCGCCAGATTTACGTACAATCCTACATTTAGGCTTATATCAACTCCAATATCTCAACCACATCCCCCCCTCCGCCGCCGTCAACACCACCGTTCAACTAGCAAAAGAAAACGGCTTTTCAGGACTCAGCAGTTTTGTCAATGGTTTGTTGCGACAATATATTCGTTTAACCCCCCCAACCCCCCCTTACCAAGGGGGGGCTAAGAATAATCCTAATTCCCCTCAACAACCAGAGACTCAAACCACCTCTAATCCCCCCCCTTACCAAGGGGGGGCTAGGGGGGGTTTAAATCCCCAACCACAACCAGAGACTGAAACCCCCCCAACCCCCCCTGATCAAGGGGGGGCTAAGAATAGTCCTAATTCCCCTCAACAACCAG
Source organism: Oscillatoriales cyanobacterium (assembly GCA_004292745.1). Classification (GTDB taxonomy): domain Bacteria; phylum Cyanobacteriota; class Cyanobacteriia; order Cyanobacteriales; family Microcoleaceae; genus Microcoleus; species Microcoleus anatoxicus. Next base: position 11,967 of record RDXH01000002.1, read on the forward strand.
AGACTGAACCCCTCAACAACCAGAGACTGAAACCCCCCCAACCCCCCCTTACCAAGGGGGGGCTAAGAATAGTCCTAATTCCCCTCAACAACCAGAGACTAAAACCACCTCTAATCCCCCCCCTTACCAAGGGGGGGCTAGGGGGGGTTTAAATTCCTTAAAACTACCAGAAAACCCCATCCAACGCCTAGGAATTCTCCACAGTTTCCCCGACTGGATTATCGAAATGTGGATCGAAGAACTAGGCGAAACCGAAACAGAACAACTCTGTGAATGGTTCAACCAATCCCCCACAATTGACCTCAGAATCAATCCTTTAAAAAGTACAATTCACCAAATCGAAACCGCCTTCAAAGCCCAAAATATCAGCGTTAGCAGAATCCCACACTTACCCCAAGCCCTAAGACTAAACAGCAGCAGTGGCGCAATTCAAAATCTCCCCGGATATAGTGAAGGTTGGTGGACAATCCAAGATAGTAGCGCTCAATTAGTCACCCATTTACTCGATCCGCAACCGGGAGAAACCATCATTGATGCGTGCGCCGCACCGGGAGGAAAAACCACCCACATTGCCGAATTAATCGCAGATACAGGTAGGATTTATGCCTGCGACAAAACTGCAAATAGACTCAAAAGACTTAAAGAAAATGCAGACAGACTTCAGATGAAATCAATCCAAATTCATACCGGAGACAGCCGTCATTTTCCTGAGTTTATTAACCTAGCAGACAGAGTTTTATTAGATGCACCTTGTTCGGGCCTGGGTACCCTCCACCGTCGCGCCGACGCCCGTTGGCATCACACAGCCGAAAACATCCAGCAACAATCCCAACTGCAATCGGAATTGCTAACAAATTCAGCGACATTTGTCAAGTCCGGCGGCGTATTAGTTTACGCAACTTGCACGATTCATCCTTTAGAAAATGAACGAGTTGTGCGATCGTTCTTAGACAGCAATCCTGACTGGGAAATCGAACCGCCCACCATAGATTTACCAGTACAGCCATCACCGGAAGGATGGGTAAAAATTTGGCCCCATCGCCATCAAATGGACGGCTTTTTTATGGTGCGGTTAAAACGAGGTGAGAAATAAAGACTAAAGTCCTTATTGTGGCGGTTCTTGATAATTATTGGGTTCTTGATAACCAGGATCTTGCCACTCGCGATGCCTAGGTTCAGGATTAGGATTGTAAGGGACGATCGCACCATCGTCATTGACAATCATGCCACGAATAATCCGATTTGGTTCCACCGGTTTGGGCTTAATACTACCTTTGCGGCCCTCCAACTTCGGCAACTTGGGAAATTCCTCAACCGGCATTCCCTTCACAGCTTGACTCATAAAATCGCGCCAATTGTAAGCAGCCGTACCGCTAGTTCCCCCGGTGGGATAGTTGTCATCATTCCCTAACCAAATTCCAGTCACAACCTGGGGAATGTAACCAATAAACCACAAATCCCTGACTTTTTCCGAAGTACCGGTTTTGCCCGCTACAGCGCGATCGTTTAAAGCCGCAGGGCCACCTGTACCCCCCTGCACCACACCCTGCAACATCCAAGTAGTAATAGCAGCACTATCCTTATCCAAAACCTGCTTCGGTTTAAAATTAGCCTGATAAATCACATCTCCTCGTTGATTAATCACGCGACTAATACCGTGGGCTTCAATAAAATTACCCTGGGCCGCCAAAGAGCCGTAAGCATTAGTTAACTCCAGCAAATTCACCTCAGAAGAACCCAAAGCCAGGGAATAAATAGGACTCAATTTAGATTTAATTCCCATATCGTGGGCTAATTTGATTACAGGTTCAAATCCAACATCCATCAACACCTTGACAGCCACCACATTCACCGAACTCGTCAAGGCATCAGAGATCGATCGCCAACCGCTAAACTTTTTGCCATAATTATTCGGTTGATAGCCATCGATAATAATTGGTTCGTCTTCATAGCTGTCATAAGGCGAAAAACCAGCCCCCATCGCGGTGGCATAAACTAACCCCTTAAAAGTCGATCCGGGTTGCCGCAAAGCCTGAGTAGCGCGATTAAACTCACTTTCCTGAAAATTTCCACCTCCTACCAGGGCCTTCACTTCCCCAGTTTTAGTATCCATAGAAACTAAAGCCGCCTGTTCAAAACCCTGACGGCGGCCATCAACTTCGATCGCACTTTTAATCACCTCTTCAGCGATTTTCTGCCACTTCAAATCCACCGTCGTCTCAACAGTCAAACCACCAGCTTCCAAAGCATCCTGAGAAACATAGCGTGGCAATTCCTTTCTAATGTAACTCGCAAAATAAGGCGCAGTCACTTTAAAACGCTTTGGTGGACTTTGTTTAACAGTCAAAGGTTCCGCCATCGCTTCCTTAGCTTGAGCCTCAGTAATTACCTTCGCTTCTTGCATTTGTCCCAGCACAAGATTGCGGCGCTTCTTCGCAAAATTCGGATTAACCAAAGGCGAATATTCGCTCGGTGCCGGAGGCAAACCCGCCAAAGTTGCCATTTCTGCCAAAGTCAATTGATCGACGGTTTTGCTAAAGAAAACCCAAGCTGCATCGGATACTCCGTAAGAATCAGAACCCAAATAAACCAGATTCAAGTATCGTTCTAAAACTTGTTCTTTACTCAACTCTCGCTCAATTTTCTGAGCCAAAAGAGCCTCCCGCAGCTTCCGTCGAATACTTCTTTCCTGATTGAGAAAAACAACGCGAGCTAATTGTTGGGTAATGGTACTGCCACCCTGGACCAAATCTCTCGCCAGTAAATTAGAAACAATCGATCGCACAATACCTTGATAATCCACACCGCGATGTTCGTAAAAACGGCGGTCTTCTATAGAAATAAAAGCTTTAATCAACAGATCGGGGATTTCTTTAAGTTTCAACTTATCTCTAGTTGCAGGCCCCGATTGCAACAAAATCGTATTATCTGCTGCCTTAATTGTCAGCGTCCCATCGCGGTTAAAAGCCGACAAATCATTAACATCCGGCAAACTTTTATCTAAGGTGTGCAAAATCCACAAACAGTAGATTAAAGCGCCACCGCCAATACTAGCAACACCGATTCCTGCCCAAAATTTAGGACCACGGGACAGCAGTTTCTTCAACTTTCCCGGTGGTTTGCTATTTGTCGGTAGTTCGATATTTTCCCCTAGTTCGACATTTTCCCCTAGTTCGGTATTTTCCGCTAGTTGATTATTTTCCGCTAGTTGATTATTTTCCGCTAGTTCGCTACTTGCAGGTAGTTTGCTACTTGCCGATTTTGTAGGCAATTTAGCATCCAACAAATTCAACCTAGGCTGGAACAATACTTTTCCCTTTGCTTGCCAACTTGTAACTAGATCTTGTATTTCCAGCCACACTATTAAGCGCTTCAACCCTTCCCAATCGCGTTTAACTATGGGATAGTTATCAGTTTCCTGTTCTAATTCCGACTCTGTTGGAGGTGCTGGATCTTCTGGTGCCAGATACTCCCATTCTTCCGCCGTTGTCCGTGTAGAAAATTCCGCCTCCGATGACGGCGAGTCGAGTTCATTGTCCTCTGCTGTCTGGGGCGATTCTGCATCGGAATTGCCACTTATTGCGTTAGTGACTTTGCTCAACTTATCTTTGATGTTTGAGAAAAATTCTGCCACGTTTAGACCTTCACACCTCATCAATTTAAATTAAAAATTAAAAACTAAAAAGGCTATTCCTTTTCAATTTTTAATTTTTAACTTGACATTTTTCTTCAATACAATTGCACTGATTTTTGACTGCGGGATTTTGGATTAAAAATTATTTAATTCAAAAGTGCCAACTCACAAATTTGCTTAAGCAGCATGACCAAGTGCCAAAGCTGCTACCAGCATACCCAACACCAGGAAAGGCTGAGCACTTGCCTGATATTTAACATCATTTTCGAGAGGATTGCGTAAAAAATACATATCCTGAAAAGTGATTTGGGGCACAATCAGCAGCAGGAGAATGACAGCGTACAGATTTTGGTGGATGCTAATCAAGTAACCTGCAATCCCGGCTTGAAATATGTCGATCATCAACACGCAGATCCAAGCTGCGGTGCCGATGCCAAACATCACTGGCAAAGATTTTAACCCTAATTGGCGATCGCCCTCAACACTTTTAAAATCATTAACGATCGCAATTCCCAGCCCAGCCAAACTGTAAAACAGGGTCAAAATCATAATGGTGGGATCTAGTTTACCAAACAAAGCTTGACCAGCCCACCAAGGCAAAGCAATGTAACTAGCACCCAGGGCATAATTTCCCAACCAGCCATTCTGCTTGAGTTTCAACGGTGGCGCAGAGTAGATGTAAGCTAAAAATGCCCCGACTATAGTCAAAACAGTCATAGTGGGAAATTCATGACCAGCCCACAAGTCTAGAGCATAAGCGATGCCGATGCCTGCGGCTAATAATACCAAAATTTGCGCGACTACTTCGGGAATGGAGATCAGCCCGGAGGGAATTGGACGGTAGGGTTCGTTAATGGCATCAATTTCGCGATCGTAGAAATCGTTCAAAGTTTGAGTATAACCAGTCAGCAACGGGCCTGACATCAACATACAAGCTGCGGCGATCGCAAAATTTTCGAGATTCCAGGTATAGTGACCAGAAGAGGCCGCCCCGCACACCACGCCCCAAATCAGGGGAATCCAGGTAATCGGCTTCATCAGTTGCAAGCGAATCTTCCAAATGGAAGTTTCCCCGGTAGCAGCCCCTTTCATACCCAACAGTTGCCTAGTTTTGGCATTCCGGTTGTCTGTAGCTGAACTTTCTGGGGATTCTGGGGAAATTGGGGATGGAGGAGAGTCAGACATAAATGTGATTTTAGGGGTATCCTACTGTCGTGTCGATCGGCGTTGCCATAATAATTCTGTAGAATAGCATCAATATTCCAAGCATTGTGTAGTCCAGGATTTTTAGATACCCGACTTCGCAGAAGTTGTCGGGGATCTGGGTATTATATTTTTTGAGGTGGGGTTAACTATGCTAGTTTTCAGTCATCCCATCTGACAAAAAGTCTGGCAAAAAATTAGAATCTAAAACCTCAGCAGAAGTGTAAACACACCATTGCGGAAATGTCTCTAGGGACAATCCAGTTTCAGCACTTGCTTGTTCTATTGCATCCGAATAGCATTCAGAAAACACTTCTTCCAGATAGGGTTTGAGACTGGGGGAATCCTGGAGACTTTTGCGAAGGCGTCTACGGTGTTCGGCTATGGTACTTTTCCAACTACCGCTTCTGCGATCTGGTTGAAATTCCCACTTTAGCAAGTGCATCAGAAGTACCACAAGATTACTCTCCAAACTCCGCCGTTCAGTTCGCCCCATGTCTTCTATTTGTTCAATCATATTTTCCCAGTCAATGTTTGAATAATCGCGAAGCCGCAACTTTTCCACGGTTGTTTCAATCCATTTTAGGTAGTCTCGATCGTACAATTTTTGTAGATTAACATCGAGTTTTGCCATCGTCATATTTTTTAGAGTCGAGGATGTACAGATAACTAACATAAATGGCGGTAGGAATCAAAAGGCAGCCCCGTGCGTCGCTTCACCTCAACAACAGATTTATATTCGCCTTTAATCTGCCTTTCTGTAACTATTTTCTCTGCCACAACTCTGTCTAAGCCACTGGCTATTAATTCCTCCACCGAAAATACATTTAATCGTTTCCAAGTAAAACTTACTTCTTTGCGATAATTGTAGCTAAAGCAAATCATCGGGGCGATGCGTCTGACGTGACTAGCTGGAACTCCGGCTATTTCTGACAACTCTTCGGCGTAAGTAAAAATATATCCTTCATTTTGCAAAGATTCAATATCATTAGCATAGACGATTGGCAATCCCAAGACTCTCACCAAATCATCTTTGGTACACTCATTAATATCTATTTTGCCGCGTATATTTGCCAACTCTTCTGCACTTGTTGCACTCGCAGGAACCAGTAAACCTCTGGGTGCTGTTTTGATGAGATAGCGTTTTTTCAAAGAAAATGCAGTGACAATTTGAGCTATCCAAACCAGCAGGCCCAAATTAGCTGAAGCCGATAGCGCTACTGCGGCTAAAGTAAAGCCAGCGCCCCACCCGATCCAACTGCGAATATTTGTTTTTTGGCCTGCATAGACGATCGCCAATCCGCCGAAGTAGGGAATAAAAGAATACCATACCCAATAGGGAGTTTGACGCAGCCAGTGTAAATCTTGAAACACTTTAATTTTATCCTTAAACAGTTGTTATTTTACACTCATTCTTATCCCACTCTTTGAAGGGCGGGTTTCCTGCTTCCTGCTTCGTGCTTCCTGCTTCCTGAAGCGGTTCAGCCAGCGGAGTCGAAGGGCCTGCTTCCTTCTTCCTTCATAATTAATTACAAATCTCGCAGTAGTTTGAGTCGTTTTTCTTCATATTCTTCTGCCGTAATTGCACCCATATCATAAAGTTTTTTGAGATCGGCGATCGCCCCAGTGACATCTGTTGCCGATCGCAGGAAGCGCCCGGATTGCAACATCCCCGGATTGTACTGTGCTTGAAAAGTTGGTTCCGACATCAGTAGCAAGCCGAGAAAATCAAAAAATGCGATTACTGAGGGAATGAATGTCAGAGAGAATAGCAAGTATAATACCCCTGCTAAATTATTTCCTAAATAAAACTTGTGGGCTCCAAATCCTCCTAAAAAGAAAGCCAACAAAACTGCTACTGTTTTATCTTTAACCATTTTTTTGTGTGCCCCATTTTTTAAGTGTCACTGCAACTACCTGGCTGGGTAATCTTACTAATCTTGACTCATTTATTTTTAGATGTACGAAACTTAGACATCGCAAAATACAGCAAAACTATACCGGTTTGAGCTTCGAGAATCACCAAGTAGCCTCTCCAGAAATAATTGAGTTCGGTTGCTGAATTCAGAGAAAATAATAAAAGACCGAAGGCTGCGTAGGGTAAGAAACGCATCCAAGTCCGCGTTCCCTCTAACTTGTGGCTATTAAAATTGCTCATTGCGTCAAGCCTGATTCTTACTTAAGATCTACAGAAAAATTGGCTAAGTTGTCAAGTTGTGTCCTGTACGATCGCGCGAGCTAAAAAGCACCGACCAAGATCTAACTCCAATGTTAACGCAAGTTTTTCCGCTCAGCTTGAGACATGGCATCCTAAGCAGCCTAGAGTGCTTAGGATATTTGCCAAAACAGCAAGGGGAATTAACAATTATTCACAAAAGCCCGAATTAACTCCCGCCGCCCAAAAGAAACAGACTCAGGAGAGTGCCGCTATTCCAGAGACTATGGAGTAGCATGGGAGCAAGGAGATTGCGCGATCGCGTGTACACAAATCCCAACACCGCCCCCAAAGTCGCCAAAGGCAGAATTTCCGACACGCTCAAGTGAGCCACAGCAAACAACAAAGCAGAAGTAGCGATCGCCCCCCAAACAGGCAAATAGCGAGTCAGAGAAGGCAACAGAAAGCCCCGAAACATAATTTCCTCAAAAACCGGAGCCGCGATCGCCGCCGTGGCAAAAAACACCGCCAAAGCCAGCTTATCCTTACCTTCAAGGACGATCGGCAAAATCGGATTACTACCACCTTGTCCCTGCCATAATTGCTGATTGATCAGCGACACCAAAACTACCAAAGGTAAAGCCACAAAATAGCCACCAAAACCCCACCAAAACCAATTTCCCCGCCAATTAATCCGAAACCAACTTTCAGGTAAAGGCAAAAACGACCTTACTGAAAAATACAATACCGAAAGTCCCCCCGCCGACAATAATAGATAAGTAGTAAAGATATAAACAGCCTTACTACGCGGATCAAAACTAGCAGGATTTAGCTTAAAAACAGCCAAAGAAAGTGGCAACAACAAATAGGGGATCAAGATTTGTCCCACAAAGAAAAAGCCGACAACAAGTACCTGCCAAACAATCTCGCCATCCCAAGGAACATCCCAACTCAAGCTATAATTTTGAGCCAAAATTGGTCCAGAACCAGTTGGTTGTAACTGCTTTCGTTGCAACAACCACTGCACGGTCAAACCAGCCAACAACAGCGTACCTATACAAAGTCCGATCCCCGGAATCCCAATCACAATCGCCAACTTTTCCACAGAATTTTCAGCGATGATTTGCTCAGCAGATTGCAGCGATGCCAGGTCTTGATAACGCTCCTGTAACTTATAAAGTTGAGCCAGAGTACGATAGCGAAACCAACCATCTAAAGACTTTTGAATGCTCGATTCAGCATCGGGTAAAAGTTGAGGTGGATTGCTCCAAATTCCCTTTAAAACGGGAGCAGCTTGAGTGGAAGGGTCAGCATTAGTTTGAGTCTTGTATCTATCGATTAAATCTTGCCAAGTTTGCAGAGCCAGCTCAACTTTACCCGTACTAGCCTGCAAAATTCCCACCCGCAATTCAAGTTCGCTTTGCAAGGTTGACAACTTGTTGATGGAGTCTTCCAGAGCATTATTCTGAGCAAATTTTATTTTTTTGGCAGTAACATCTGAAGAAGCGTTTGGAGTTTCAACTTGTTTAAATTGTGCTTGAGTTGTGGTGAGAGTTTTCTGAGTCGAGGTTCGCGCGTCTTGATACTGAGCTAAAGCAGTATCTAAAGGAGCGGAACCGATAATAGTGTTACGAGCTGAACTTAAATTAGAATTAGAATTATTTTCCCCCTGCCACTCCGAAGCATGAAGCAGTAAATTTGTCTGATAGAGTTCCAGCCGACTTTGAATTTGTGGCTCATTCCAGCTAGCAAGTAAAGACAAACCGACCAAGGCGATCGCGATCGCTGTTAAAATACCTAAAAATATCCGCTTTAGTGTCATTCTGCCTGTTCCGTCCCGCGCGTATCCGTGCCTAAGTCTATTTCGTCTTTAATCATAGGCGGTTGTTAGCGAGAGTGTCCCCGGAACTGGTAAAATTTCTACTGGCTCATCTTTGGAATCGTTTCAAGCCCCAGATTTATGCCCAGGCTAAATCTAAAATCTAAAATCTAAAATCTAAAATCGAATGACTACTCGCGTTATCTTAGTCCGTCACGGTCAAAGCACTTACAATCAAGAACGCCGTATCCAAGGCCGTTTGGATAAATCAATTTTGACAGAAGCAGGGCGCACCGCCGCGCTTCAAGTAGGCGAAACGCTCAGCAGTATCACCTTTGATGCCGCCTACAGCAGCCCCCTGCAACGAGCCAAAGAAACAGCAGAAATTATCGTTTCGCGCTTGACAAATCCGCCCCAACTCCAGCCCACAGATCAATTGATGGAAATCGATTTACCTCTGTGGGAAGGAATGCTACGTCAAGATGCGATCGACCAATTTCCAGAAGCCTATAAATCTTGGCAGCAACATCCAGACAAATTTTCGATGAAACTGCCATCAAAGGAAGCAGAAACAGAACACTTTCCCGTCTTGGCAATTTTTGCTAACGCTAGAATGTTTTGGAAAGAACTATTATCTAAGCATAGTTCGGGTACTATTTTAGTAGTAGCTCATAACGGCATAAACCGGGCACTGATCGCCACAGCATCGGAAATTTCTCCCGCTTACTATCAATCTATTCAGCAGTCTAATTGCGGGATTAGCATTATCAATTTTGGAACTGCTCCTGTTGGCACCAGTGAGCAAGGTGAGCAGCAACAGAAACTGACAGTTCAACTAGAATCCCTGAATTTAACAGCTCACACAGGAGAAATTTTTCCCAAGCCTAGGGATGGAAATCGCGGGCCACGTTTATTGCTGGTACGTCACGGCGAAACTGACTGGAACCGAGCGGGTAAATTTCAAGGACAAATAGATGTACCGCTCAATGATAATGGTCGCGCACAGTCTGGCAAAGCCGCAGAATTCCTAAAGAATGTAAAATTAGATTTTGCCATCAGCAGTTCGATGTTGCGCCCCAAGGAAACAGCGGAAATTATTCTCCAATATCACCCAGACTTGAAGTTAGAACTCCGCGATGAGTTAAGAGAAATCAGTCACGGATTGTGGGAAGGAAAATTTGAGTCAGAAATAGAATCATCCTATCCAGGTTTGCTGCAAGAATGGAAAACATCTCCTGAAAATGTGCAAATGCCAGACGGGGAAAATTTACAAGAAGTTTGGGAAAGAGCGATCGCCTGTTGGCGAGATATAGTACAATCAGTTTCTGGTACAGGGATTGTGGTTGCTCATGATGCGATAAACAAGGCAATTCTGTGTAATTTGTTCGGCTTAGAACCAGAACATTTCTGGAAATTCAAACAGGGAAATGGTGCGGTTAGCGTGATAGATTATCCCCATGGCCCAGAAGGTTTGCCAGTATTGCAGGCGATGAATGTGACAACTCATTTGAGTAGTAGTGTTTTTGACCAAACCGCAGCGGGTGCACTGTAGGAATTAAGGGCATAGGGCATAGGGCATAGGGCATAGGGCATAGGGCATAGGGCATAGGGCATGGGGCATAGGGCATACCTCACTTCTCTATTATTGATCTCTCTCTTCCTCTTTCTCTGCGCTCTCTGCGCTCTCTGCGGTTAAATAATTCTTAATATAATGGATTTTTACTTAGGCATAGATTTTGGTACAACAGGAGTGCGATCGACTGCGATCGACTCCAGTCGCAATATACATAGTGAGAGCCAGTATGATTTCACTCACCATGAGGAACCAGCATCGGAATTGCCATCGCGCTGGGAGAATGCCCTCTGGGCGGTAATCGAGCAAATTCCCTTAGCCATTCGCCGTCAGATCCGGGCGATCGCCATTGATGGCACTTCCTCCACGGTGATGCTATGTGATACCAAAGGTATACCCGTAGAGGCGCCAATTTTATACAACGATGGACGCGGTGTGGCGGTACTCGATCGACTGCGGGCGATCGCACCAGCCCATCACACAGTATTAAACGCCACATCAAGTCTGGCAAAACTCCTGTGGTGGTTAGAGTGCAAGGAAAAAGACACAGCCCCTAGGGAGTGTGTTCAAACCTTCAAACCCGGAGATCCCCCCCAGCCCCCCTTAACAAGGGGGGGGAATTCACTCAAAGTCCCCCTTATTCCCCCCTTGGGGGGGGCAGGGGGGGGTGGGGATTTAGGGGGATCTCCGGTGCAAACAGCCCCAAGATTTTTCCTGCATCAAGCAGATTGGTTGTCCTTTTTACTACACGGAAGATTGGGAATTAGCGACTATCACAATGCTCTGAAATTGGGTTACGATGTTGCCAATTTGTGCTATCCCCATTGGCTGACAGAGGGAATTGCGGGTGTTTCTGGGTCGATCGCCCCTACATTACCGCAAGTTGTCGCACCGGGAACGCCGATCGGACCTGTGACAGCAGAAATAGGCGATCGATTTGGCTTTCCCCGCGACTGTATAGTTTGTGCTGGCACTACCGATAGCATAGCAGCCTTTTTAGCTAGCGGCGTCAATTCTCCGGGGGAAGCAGTAACTTCTCTCGGTTCAACTTTAGCCCTCAAACTGTTAAGTTATACCCGTGTAGATGATGCCACCTACGGAATTTATAGTCATCGTTTCACCTCCCCTTCACAAGGGGGGGCTGGGGGGGTGTTGTGGTTAGTGGGAGGCGCTTCTAATACCGGAGGTGCTGTGCTGCGCCACTTTTTTACTGATACTGAATTGGACAATTATAGCCAACAAATTGACCCCCATCGACCGAGTTTGCTGGATTATTATCCATTGTTAAAAAAAGGCGATCGTTTTCCCAATAACGACCAAAATTTGCTTCCTAGATTAGAACCTCGTCCTGCTGATGCTGTGGAATTTTTGCACGGTTTGCTAGAAAGTATAGCCCGGATTGAAGGGCGGGGATATGAATTATTGCAGCAGTTTGGTGCAACTCCTTTGACAAAGGTTTATACGGCTGGTGGTGGGGCAAAAAATCAGGTTTGGAGTGAGATCAGAAAGCGTTATTTGAAAGTTCCTGTGGTAACTCCGGTTCATACTGATGCTGCTTATGGAAGTGCATTATTGGCGATGACAGTTGACTGTTGACGGTTGACTGTTGACGGTTGACTGTTGACAGTTGACAGTTGACAGTTTGAACAATACCGATGCAACCGAAAACGATAATACCCTTCGACTACGCTCAGGGTAATCATTGCGGTTCCTGAGCGTAGTCGAAGGGTCGAAGGGTCTTCTTCCTTCTATCCTTTACATCCGTTACATCCGTTACAAAATCCGTTGCCGAACTTCCTTCTACTTATAAATCTTCTGAATAGTCCGATCGCACTTAAGTTCAATTGCCAAATCCACTCTAGCCCCACTAGCAACTATGGACTTAATAAATAACTCTGGATGCAGCGCTTTCCAAAAATATTCCACAAACTGATTAATTTCCAACTCAGTCATTCCTGACTTCCCCCTCGCCATCATTTCCTGTTCCGCTTGATTGCGCCAAATTTTAGAAACACGATAATCTTGGGGATACAAAACTATCAATCGATCCAAGCGATTCCACAGCGGTACATAATCCGATAGTTTAGCATTCATATCACGAGCAAACAGTCGATCGCCCTCTGTGCAAATTGGAAATGGTGTACCCTCCAAAAACTGATTCAATTGTAGCTCATCCACCGGCTCTACACCCACAAACCAGCCTTCAAACAGTACAATATCCACATCAGAAACATTTTCAGGGGAAATTCTATCTCCGGCCCCCCCCCAAGCAGACTTATCAAATCGGGGGATTTTGATATTTTTAACTGATGCTAATTCTTCTTTCCGATTGGAACGCAACTGATCCAAAACAGAAATGCCCAATTCAATATCGTGAGTGCCAGGTGGTCCCCGCCAAATCAACCGTGGGTCTTCTTTTTGGAGTTTGAGGCGATCGGCATAAGTCTTGTAAAGGTCATCTAAAGAAAGGCTGACAGTAGAATAGCCCAATTTACCCAAAATCAGCCGTAAAACCTCAGATAAAGTTGTTTTGCCCGTTCCTTGCCCTCCCAAAATCCCTTGAATTAAAGGACGTTTTAAACTTTGTGTTTCAGACGACAATTTCATAGCCAACGGCAGCCAAAGAACCCACAAATTTTCCAGAAAATTAGTTGACTTTGCGGAAAAAGTATGTAATAAATTAATAACAGAAAAGAATAAATCGGCTTTGTGCCGAACAACCTCAGCCGCATTTTCGGGAGTAATGCCAAAAGCAGGCGATCGCCAATCATCAGAAAGTTCCCACAGGGCTAACTGCTCGAAATCACGTTGGATCGGGCAATTTCCAGCTCTCCATCCTTCTAAAATTTCCACAAGCGTTAAAGTCATAGCAACCTATTCTCAAAACTCACAGCTTTTTAACTCAAAAATGATATCTGAACCTTGTCGGTAATTAGGAAGTTTTTAATTCCTAAAACCATCGATATTATTTTGTTGTGCTTCTTCCATCTTCCTTCTCAAGAACCCAGCTTGAAAGCTTCCACAAATAAATTGTAAATCACACCAATTTTCAGAGCATTGAGCAAATCGACCCACAGAGAACGCACCTGGGGCTGATTGCCACGATAAACAAATCGGTTAACCAATTCAGTCAAAAAAACCAACCAAGCAGCAGCGACAATATCCCAATTAGCAGATTGTCCCGCAATTGTAGAAATAGCTGTTCCCAAAAAATTTCCAAATAGCAGAGTAATCATAAACAGCGAAATCCGTCGCCAAGGATTACTCACCCAGCGTCCGAATTGCTGAGCGAGAACATCAATAAATCTATTTATTCGGGTATTCTGCATAAAAAACAGTAATTACTATGTGCCACCTATTTTTAAATCATAAAATGTATGAAAATTAAAATTTACCAGATAGTAACAGGATTGTCGATCGTCCTGATCGCAGCACTCTTCCTAAGACGTTTTGAAATCACCATCGCCAACAACTCCACCCTACCAAACAATTTACCACCGACAGCCACCGTACTCCCCCCAAGCACCACCACCAGCCCAGAAATAGTAAGTCCACCCAAACCCAAGCCCACATCAACCCCAAACCCACCAGAAGAAATCAGCAATGCCTCATCAATACCTCAAAACGTCGAAGCCATAGGAACTTTGCGCGTCAGTAACCGCAGCGAACACCCAGTGCGAGTGGCCCTGTTGGCCAAGGGAGAAGCCGAAAAATCCTACAACAAACCCGCTCACTGGGACTTTGCACCAGGAGAAGGTGGCGGCAAAGGACTGATGCTCTCGCTTCCCGAAAGAAAACTCAAAATCAAACAAGGAGACATTCTGGTTGTCTTCGCTCAAGATGGCTCTCGTCGCTACTGGGGGCCCTACGTCGCCGGAGAAACAGCCTCCCCCGCTTGGAACACCAAAGCCGGAGAATGGCAATTAATTTTGTCACCCTGAGAAAACCTCAATCAGAATTATTCATCTCTGTGCTCTTCCTCTGCGCCCTCTGCGCCCTCTGTGGTGAAAAAAAAAATCCTCAAAAACTAATCCAACCGCTTAATTTTGTCACCCTGAGAAAACCTCAATCAGAATTATTCATCTCTGTGCTCTTCCTCTGCGCCCTCTGTGCTCTCTGTGGTTAAAAAAAATCCTCAAAAACTAATCCAACCGCTTAATTTTGTCACCCTGAGAAAATCTCCACCAGAATTATTCAACTCTCTGCTCTTCCTCTGGGCCCTCTGCGCCCTCTGTGGTGAAAAAAAATCCTCAAAAACTAATCCAATCGCTGCAACTTAGCACTCCTGGGATCGATAATTTTTCGACCCAAACCAGAAAACTTAATAGCCAAATTAACCTTCTCTCCATCCCCCAAAACATGAGTAATTTCTCCCAGCCCAAAAGCAGGATGAACAACTCGATCCCCCGCTTTCCAATCTACCAATTGTAGATTTTTACTCTGTTGAGAACGCCGGGAATTCGATGCTGAACTATTGGTTTTACCGGGGGAAGCAGCAGTTTTTCCAGCCTGAGTTTTCCCCGCACTTCCAGCGATAAACTCTCGTGGCAATTCCCCTAAAAATAGCGAAGGAGTACAATGTTCGCGAAAACCTCCCCACAGGCGACGTTCGCGAGTGTGAGTTAAAAAGAGCAGTTCGCGAGCGCGAGTGATCCCAACATAACACAAACGCCGTTCTTCTTCTATGGCTCTGGGATCATCTAAACTGCGGAAATTGGGAAATAAACCTTGTTCCATTCCGACTATAAATACTACTGGAAATTCTAACCCTTTGGCAGAATGTAGCGTCATCAGCGACACGCGGGAATCTTCTTCTTGTAAGTCGTCTAAATCTGAAGCTAAGGATACTTTTGACAAAAATGCTGTGAGGGTAGCTTCTTCGTTTTGCTCTTCAAATTGCAGCACCGCGTTGTACAATTCTTGGACGTTTTCGATGCGATTTTCGGCTGCTTCGGTTGCTTGATTTTTGAGGTCTTGAATATAACCAGAATCTTCGATAATTCCTTGGACAATTTGCGAAGCAGGCAAGGTTTCAACTTGCGATTGCCAATGGGCAATCATTGTGGCAAACTTAATCATAGCTTTTGCCGATCGCCCTGCGATGGTATTCACATCAGACTCATTCTTGAGGATTTCCCACAGCGGAATACCCAATTGAGTTGCAGCATCTTCGATTTTCCCAAATGTAGTATCGCCAATACCGCGCCGGGGAGTATTAATGATGCGTTTGAGGCTCACGCTGTCGTCGGGGTTGGCAAGGGTTCGCAGGTATGCTAGGATGTCTTTGATTTCTTTGCGATCGTAAAACTTCAAACCGCCGACAATATTGTAGGGAATATCTAAACGCATTAATGCTTCTTCAAAGGAGCGGGATTGGGCGTTAGTGCGGTAGAGAATCGCAAAATTACTCCCTTGTTCAAATTCAGAATTCTGACGCTTCAAGGTTTGAATTTGACCAGCCACAAATTCTGCTTCATCTATTTCATTGTCAGCCCGCCAAATCGTAATCGGTGCTCCGGGATCGCGAGTGGCACGCAGAACTTTGTCGATGCGTTCGGTATTGTTTTGAATTAAGTGGTTGGCGACTTCCAGGATGTTTGAGCGCGATCGATAATTCTCTTCTAATTTTACCATGGTCTTAGTTTTTTCGTCAGACAAACCATCCCCGAAATCTTCCTGAAATTCCAGCAGTATGGTATAATCAGCCATCCGAAAACTGTAGATTGATTGATCGACATCACCCACTATAAAAATAGAACGATTTTGCCATCTATCGAAGTTTTTCGGGTCTGAGTTATTTGTCACTAAGAGCCGAATTAAATCAGATTGAGTCCGGTTAGTATCTTGGTATTCATCAACTAAAATATGACAAAACTTTTGATGCCAATAATTTAATACTTGCTCATTTTGGCGCAAAAGTTGCACAGGAACTAGGATTAAATCGTCAAAATCTAAAGCATTGTTGGCGGCTAAAGCATCTTGGTAACGAGTGTAAACATCAGCAATTACGCGGCCTCTATAATCCGGTTCTGCTAACTGGTATTCTTGGGGCGACCAACCTTTGTTTTTAGCATTGCTAATCGCGTATCGTACTTTGCGAGGGTCAAATTTCTTGTCATCGAGGTTGAGGGTTTTGATGACAATTTGTTTGACCAGAGTTTGAGCATCTGATTCGTCAAAAATTGAAAAATTGCGTTTCCATTGCCTGCCTTTTTCGTCTTGATATTTTTCAATGTCATAGCGAAGAATCCGGCCGCACAGAGAGTGGAAAGTTCCCATCCAAATGTGTTTGGTAATGTTACGATAAATTTGCGATCGCAATCTAGTTTGCACATCCGGTGCTAACTCTTCTAAAGGTTTGCCATATTCGGCTTCAGCTTGTTGAGTAGCCAGCAATTTCTCAATTCTTTCTTTCATTTCTCTGGCGGCTTTATTGGTAAATGTCACCGCCAGAATATTTTCAGGATTGACTCGATTGGTGCGAATTAAATTAGCAACTCGGTAAGTTAGAGCTCGTGTTTTGCCGGAACCTGCCCCGGCTACTACTAACAGTGGCCCGTTATAATGTATGACTGCTTGGCGTTGAGATGGGTTGAGTGTGCTGAGAAAGTCAGTAGTTTGAGTCATAGCTAGAATGTTAGTTTAATTTTTTTAATGAATAAATAATACTTGGTATGGAATACCGCGAGTTTTGTTAACGTAATGTGCGCTCGCCCTACAATATAATATCAGATCAGACGGCGGTTTAAACCGCGTCTTGTCAAACGATGTCCGCCTCCGCGGACTTAAGAGAATAGCCTAAAACATAATTTTCACCGCCTATTCTTTAACCCGCGGAGGCGGGTTTTGTCTGTATAGCCGCGGTTTCAACCGCCCGGTATTCTAACGTTTAAATATTTGTTTCAGCCAGATGGCAGCTAATATTCCCAAGCCAATCCAGATGGCAATAATCACAACAGCGGCAGCCCGATTAATCGGTTTTTCTCGCTTTATTTGTGCGGCGGCTTTTTCCCGACACTCGGCTAATACTTCTGGCGGAATCATTTTTATGACTAGCCAAATTCCGAAAGGTACAATGATTAAATCGTCCAAGTAGCCGAGAATTGGTATGAAATCGGGAATTAAGTCGATCGGGCTGAAGGCATAGGCAACCGTAACACCGGCTAACATTCTCGCATACCAAGGCACTCTGGGGTCAAGACTGGCTAAATAAATAGCGTAAGTTTCTTTTTTGAATTTTCTAGCAAGTTGTTTTAAGGATTGCATATATAGCAGTTGACTGTTGACTGTTGACAGTTGACAGTTATAATACCCGAATCAAACTGTTTAGCGCGGATTTGAGATTCCATTCATTAGGTTATTGATGCCATAACTGATGTGGAGATTGCTATATTAACTACTCTACGCTCAATGCCCAATTCGCAATGCCCAATTCGCAATTCCCAATTCCCATATTATAGATGAGGAGAATCAAGTTTATGAATCCAATTGTCCGATCGCGCGATCGCATAAATTTCCGCAGTCTGCTAACAGCTTTATGTTTAACCTTAACTCTCGTTAGTTTCACCGGATTGGGCGAGGCGAGGGCTCAAGAACAGCGGCTGAGAACGCTAACAGTTACTGGGCGGGGGATCGAAGTAATTCCGACTACACAGACTCAAGTTCGTTTGGGTGTTGAGGTGCAGGGGAAAACCGCCGCCGAGGTGCAGCAGGAAGCGGCGAGGCGATCGTCTGCTGTGGTAGAGTTACTGCGATCGCGCCAAGTCGAAAAACTCGAAACCACCGGCATCACCCTCAATCCCAGCTACAGCTACGAAAACAATCAGCAGCGCTTGACTGGCTATACAGCGACGAATACCGTCACTTTTCGGATTAATACTCAATCTGCCGGAACTTTGCTCGATGATGCAGTGAATGCCGGGGCTACACGCATTGATGGTGTGAGTTTTGTGGCTGTCGAAAGTGCGATCGAATCTGCTCGAAAACAAGCACTCCGCAAAGCAACCCAAGACGCTCAATCCCAAGCCGATGCCGTCTTGAGCAGCATCAACCTCAAGCGGGGAGAAATTGTCAGTATTCAAGTCAACGGTGCTTCCGCACCGCCTCCTATGTACCGACAATTGGCTGGTACTCGTGGTGTTGCTGCTGAGGCTACAACACCCGTGGTGGGAGGGGAACAACAGATTGAAGCATCGGTGACTTTGCAAATTAGTTATTGATGGGGGCTGCATTCTAATTGAACCTAAAATGCGAGATCTGTTAGAAACCCGACTTTTTAAATCTGTGTTTTGCAAATATATTCGTAGGGGCGAAGCATGACCGCTGTAAATCTCTGGTTATCACTAACAAATTGTCTGCCGGAATGCTTCGCCTATGCAAAATCGGGATGCTCCCAAAGGGCGATCGCCCAGTTGAGCAGTTTAGCAACAGACGATCCGTTACGGATTATCGCGCTAGAATTGTTGTATCAGTTACAGTCAAACTTAGTAACAGATCCCCAACAGGAGTTACAGCCAGAAGAGCGGGAGTTAATTATGGCGATTCCATCACTTTTTCGAGAACAGTTAGAAGCCGCACAACAACAAGGAATTGAACAAGGAATTGAACAAGGAATTGAACAAGGCAGACAAGCACAACAACGCTTGATTTTAGAAAATTTTCTGCGAGTGCGATTTGGAGAAATTACTTCAAAAATGACTGCTTTTTTATCTCCAATATCCAAGTTGCAGGCTGCGGAATTTACGGTACTGTTGCTGGCAATATCGATGCTGACAGTCGATGAAGCAGGAAGACAACAAGCGGTCAGATTATTAACAGAAAATGTCTTGAAAATGCGCCAAAGTGAGTTGGGCGAGCTTCTGCCTACAGCCCTTGCCAATTTATTAGCATTGCCTGTGGATGAATTGACATTGTTTGTAGAACAATTGCCTCGATTATCGGCGGATGAATTGAGAGCAAGGTTGGGATAAAAACCGGGATAAGACCTGTTCGGGTAGTCATCAACTCTACCCGAATTTTCCGCGATCGCATGAAAGTCATCCGAAAAATCTATGGGCGATCGATCCCTAACTTTTAGCGTGACATACAACCAGGTGCCGTATATAATGGAGAGACTAGATAAACCGTATTTTGTATGACTAAAACTACTAAATCGGAACCATCAGCCCTATTAGAGGCTCGTGTCAGTCCAGAGATTAAAGCCCTTTGGCAAAAAGCCGCTGACTTAGAAGGACGTACCCTAACAGATTTCGTCATCGCCAGCGTTCAAGCAGTCGCTTCCAAAGTTATTGAACAGCACCAAAGACTGAAACTTGACCTTGACGACAGTGAGGCTTTCGTGAATGCCCTCCTGAATCCAACCCAGCCGAATCAAGCTCTCAAAGCAGCAGCCTTGCGCTACAAACAAGTGATGGGCGATGGTACTCACAATTGAACCCTTAGATAGCAGCAGACATCACAGAGAGCTTTTTTGTTGTGGACAAGATAGTTTGGACAACTACATCCGCAAACAAGCTTCTCAGGATCTCAAAAAGAAAGTCGCAATCGTATTCGTTTTAGTGGACTCTCCCAACACTGATGTGATTGCCTATTATACGCTTTCTGCATACACCATTGAACTCGCAGATTTGAATGAATCTTTTGCAAAAAAGCTGCCCCGCTATCCCCTTCTACCTGCTACATTACTCGGTCGTTTGGCAGTCGATCGTACTTATCAAGGTCAACATCTCGGCGAGTTGATTCTGATAGATGCTTTGACCAAAGCACTCTTAGCAACTGCACAAGTTGCATCTCTCGCTGTCATTGCAGAAGCTCTGGATGAGCCAGCAGCCAATTTCTATCAAAAATATGGTTTTCAAAAGTTCAAACAAAACCCGATGAAGCTTTATCTACCAATGAAATCGGTTGAAGAACTTTGTCAAAATTCTAACATTTAGTTGATTTTGTTAAAAACCGATCGCACATCCCATCCCCAACCTCGCCACAGACACCCCACCGGCCCCAACAACCCCCAGAACTTCAATTACTACCGGATAGGCGATCGAAGTAACCGAGATCGACTAAAGTAAACAGAAATTATGATTAGCGGTGATTAGAGTGATTGAAACTTTAGCAACAGGAATCGCAGCAGCAGGTTCGCTGCTAGCATTAGGCGGGCTAGGCCTGGAGTTGAACTATCGCCTGCTTCCCCGTGGAAATAAACTAGAACTCACAGCCGGAGAATGGCACTTAGCCATAAACGAAGCCAACCACTACCTGTTAATAGGGGAAATGGAGTTCCGCAACCTCACACAGCGGTTTGAGATTATGTTGCCGGAAGTGCGTGCAGAGGTGAAACTGATCTCAGATGCCAGTTTGGATGATGTGACTTCCAAGACAAAAGTGATTCCTTGCCACAAAGACGCATCAGCTAGAACCGACGATTACTGGTTCGGCTACATAGTCAAAGCCCAAAAATCGACAAAAATCAAAGTCTCCATAGACATTCACGGACAAGATTTAAGCAAGCTACAGTCAGCTTGGGTGCAAGTACATTTCACCACCTACGGCCCAGGCGGCCGCATCCCGAAAGTCCGCCACGTCGTAGTACCGCTGCAATTTCCCAACTCCGAGACAGTACCAAATGCGCGCAATGTCGGAGTTGCAGAAGTCTTACCCATTCGCACCCACATCCTGACAGAAATAGACAATCCCGTCGAAATTGTCAAACGTTACGTGCTACCCCGCGCCCAGAAAGGCGATATTGTCGCCCTAGCAGAGACTCCCTTAGCTTTGATGCAGGGACGCTATCGCCATCCCAGCGAAGTCAAACCCGGATGGGCTGCTAAGCGAGTGTGCTTGTTTTTCTTACCCATGTCCAGTTTGGCTACAGCTTGCGGAATGCAGACTCTCGTTGATGTAGTTGGGCCTTGGCGGGTAGTTGGAGCATTTGCGATCGGCGCTGTGGCTAAAATATTTGGTAAACCCGGAGTCTTCTACCAACTAGCAGGGGAACAAGCTAGACTGATTGACGATGTTACGGGCACATTACCTCCCTTTGACCAATTTATAGTGCTTGGACCGGACAATCCCCAGCAAGTTGTAGAAGAAATTCAACGAGAAACCGGACTTGCCGCGGCGATCGTAGACGCTAATGACTTGAAAGCAGTTAAGATATTAGCAGCGACCTCCGATTTATCGGTAACATTTTTAGAGCAAGCCTTGCGCAGCAACCCCGCAGGCAATGCAGATGAGCGTACACCGGTGGTTGTAATTCGACCTCTGCCAAATAACTCTTGAGTTAAAAATTAAAAATTAAAAATTAAAAAAGTGATTTTTAATTTTTAATCCAAGGAAGAAGGGGACAGAACCGAAAAATTTTGAGCGATCGGCAATGAATTCACAACTCAAAATTTCCTAAATTCTTCCCCTTTGGAAAGTTTTAATTTTTAATTTTTAATTTTCTATTCCCCACTTTCCTGCTATGACTTCACTCCATTCCCCAAACCAAAACCAGGTTGCGATTCGCCCCTTTCAATATCGCGACATAGAGGCGATGGAACAACTTTGCGCCGAAACAACCGACGAGGCAGAAAACCCCAAGGGCGCAAGCCCGGACTTGGTATTGAACCGCAAGTTGCAGCAACTTCGCCGTTGGTACGGACTGCTAAAGATTTTGAGCCTGTTTCCCAACCCTTTTCAGTCGCTGTTTCGGGCTCATGTTGCCGAAGAAGAGGGCACTGTTAAGGGCGTAATTCAGATTTCTCCCTTCAACCGCACCCGCAGCACTTGGCGGATCGATCGCATCGGCGTAGACTCAGAAGCCCGTAGCAAAGGAATTGGTTCCATGCTACTGCGACACTGCTTCGAGGCAGTGTGGGAGGCTAGAACATGGCTGCTAGAGGTGAATGTGGGCGACAAATCAGCCCTGGCTTTGTATCGGCAAAACGGGTTTCAACCTTTAGCCCAGATGACATATTGGACGATCGCCCCAGAACGTCTTCAAGAAATGGCAATTTCTACCCCAGACTTGCCCAACCTGCTGCCAGTGAGCAACGCCGACGCTCAGTTACTTTATCAACTAGATACCGCATCCATGCCACCGCAAGTGCGCCAAGTATTCGATCGCCACATTCAAGACTTCAAAACCAGTTTTTTAGGTGCTTTGATCGAAGGTGTCAGACAGTGGTTAGCAAAAACAGAAGTAGTCAGTGCTTACGTATTTGAACCACAGCGGAAAGCTGCCATCGGCTACTTTCAAGTGCAGCTATCCCGCAGCGGTAACGAGCCTCACATCGCCCAATTGACAGTACACCCAGCCTACACCTGGCTCTACCCAGAACTGCTATCCCAAATGGCCCGCCTCGTCCAAGATTTTCCAGTACAAAGCCTAAACCTAGCTTCCGCCGATTATCAACCCGAACGAGAAGCATATTTAGAGCAATTTGGAGCCGTGCGTGTAGAACACAGTTTGCTGATGTCGCGATCGGTATGGCACAAATTACGCGAGTCCAAATTGGTCTCACTAGAAGGACTCCAACTATCAGAAATGCTGCAAAGCTTCCAACCAACTCGCAAACCAGTACCCGGTAGGATGTCGTGGCTAGGACCGATCGCAGCCGAACCAGCAGCCGGCCCCCCATCCTCAGAGATTAAACCCCTGTTGACCGACTCAGGAAACAACCAAGGCAATCAAATTAACCCCTTAAACTTTCAAAACTCAGAATCAGCAGCAACAGATACTAGCAACATCTTACCTGTAAAATTCCCAGAATTACCTCAAGACCGAGACTCGCCAGAAAAAAGTTAATAATTAATATTTGAAAGCAGAAAGTAGAAAAAAAATCAATTACTTCCTGCTTTCTTCCCTTCTCCCTTCCCTTCTTTCTTAGCGTCCTTCGCGTCTTCGCGGTTCGTTAAACAAGAATTTTGGGAGGACTAACTAACTCTCAAATCAATCGCTCATGTCAGACCAAAAATTGTGGATTTCAGCACTAGGACTAGATATCGGACTCAAACGAGTCGGCATCGCCGGGTGTGATGGCACGGGTTTAATCGCTACGGGTATTACAACTCTAGTGCGCTCCTCCTTCGATCGAGACGTAGCTTACATCAGACAGCTCGTCCAAGAGCGGAATGTGCAAATTTTGGTGTCAGGCTTGCCCTACTCCCTGAGCGGAGACGTAGGCCCCCAAGCCCGACAGGTGCAGAAATATGCCACTCGTATCGCCAGAGCCTTAGAACTGCCTCTAGAATACGTGGATGAGCGCTTGACTTCTGTTCACGCAGAGGAACTCATCCAAGCACAAGGAATTTCGCCGTCCCAAAACAAAGGTTTGATCGATCGCAAAGCCGCAGCCCTAATATTACAGCGATGGCTAGACGAGCGAAGGCAAAAATAGTCAGAAGGAAGAAGGCTCTTCGACACTTCGACTACGCTCAGTGTCCGATGCCCCATGCCCCATGCCCCATGCCCGATGCCCCATGCCCGATGCCCCATGCCCCATTAGCAATTTCGCAGCAGCTTAACAAAGCCGTGATATCCTAGTTGTGCAAGTTTGCTACGCACACCTGTAACCGTTGACGCACGGCCGAAAATTTCCCAGTAAACTCGGTACTGAAGAAGGAAAATAAGATACACGCGATGTCCTCATCCCCATACCGCAAACAGAATAGCAAATCCGACGCAGTTTCCGTCACCCTGACTGACGAAGTTGGGCGATCGCTGACTTGCAACATAGAATATTCTATGGACTTAGAAGGTCAAGAATACGCTTTACTGCTTCCCATTGACTCACCAGTAGAAATTTTTACTTGGAACGGAGACGAAACAACCGACGAAGCAGCAGTTCCCGTAGAAGACGAGACCGAAATTGACAAAATTTTTGATACCGCTAGAGTTGTCCTGCAAGAGCAGAACTTAACACTCCGGCGCACGGCTGTGACTCTGACGGTAATTGGCGAATTGCCAGATTTTCCCGACGAGGATGCGGAGCCAGATGCCGATCCAGAGCAGGAGTCAGATTTTGAGGAATTGATGTGGTTGACCAGCTTCTATCACGAAGAGCAGGAATATGCTATTTATACGCCTCTCGACCCGTTCTTTATCTTGGCTAGAATGAATGATGACGGTCAGCCAGAATTGCTCTCGGAAGAAGAGTTTGAAAGACTGGAACCTATGTTACCTATGCTAGAAGACCAGTTCTTTGACGAGCTTGATTAGATCTTAAATTGAAGGCAGAAGGGACTATGGATCGAGAACAACTGACAAACAGCAGCGCGCGCGAGGGCCGAAAAGGTACTCCGCAAGTTTCTAAATGGTTGTTTTATCTAGCGTTACTCCCGGCGGTTTGGGGTGTGTGCGCTTGGCAGGGCTGGGCTTGGTGGAGCTGGGCTTGTGCCCCTGCTAAACTAGCTGCTGAGTCAACGACCCCAGCAGTCACAAATGCTGTTTCTATCCAAATTCCCGAAGGTACTTCTAGCCAACAAATCGGACAAGATTTGGAAGCTGCGGGGTTAATTAGATCGGCCTCCGCATGGAATATGTGGGCCCGCTGGTTGACTCTGCAAAACCGGGAGGGAGGTTTTAAAGCAGGGACTTACCAACTGTCACCAACTCAGCCACTGAGCGCTGTGGCGGACAAAATTTGGAAAGGTGAAGTTGTACAGCAAAGTTTCACGATTCCCGAAGGTTGGTCGCTCACACAAATGAGCGCTTATTTTGAAGCACAAGGTTTTTTCCCAGCTAAGAGTTTTATGGCGGTGGCGAGTCAAGTTCCCTACGCTCAATACCCTTGGCTACCGAGCGGTTTGCCTCATTTGGAAGGGTTTTTGTACCCGGATACTTATCAGCTAGACGGGGATGCTGTCACCCCAGAAGCTGTGATTAAGCAAATGCTCAGCCGTTTCGAGCAGGTGGCTCTGCCTGTCTATCAAAAAAATCAGAAAAATACTAAGCTGGATTTGAAAGAGTGGGTCACTTTAGCAAGTATTGTGGAAAAAGAAGCTGTGGTGGCCAGTGAGCGCCAGCGCATTTCAGGGGTATTCAACAACCGTCTGAAAAAGGGTATGCCCTTGGGTTCTGACCCGACAGTTGAATATGCTCTCGGCATCAGGCAAACTAAGGAGAAGCCTCTGACTTTTAAGCAGGTAGAAACGCCTTCTCCTTACAATACTTATATAAACGCAGGACTACCACCAACTCCGATCGCAGCTCCGGGAATCGCGAGTCTGGAAGCGACTCTGGCTCCTGAAAATACCGAATATTTGTATTTTATGGCGCGGTATGACGGCACTCACATTTTCAGCCGCACTCAGGCGGAACACGATGCTGCTGTGGCTCAAATTGACCAAAAAGTGCGATCGGGGCAATAGCAGAATATGAGACAATTGGGAATTGGGCATGGGGCATAGGGCATAGGGCATAGGGCATAGGGCATAGGGCATCGGGAATTGGTAATTGGTGATTGGGAATTGGTAATAATTACCAACAAAAAAGAAGCAATCAATAACAAGTAATACATTCCAAATGCCCTATGCCCTATGCCCTATGCCCCATGCCCAAATCTAAAATCTAAAATCTAACATCTAAAATAATTATGTCTTGGGGTAAACTACTACAGCCCGATTTAGTTCTTGGCACTGCTGTCGTGAATTTAACGGCTGATATTCTTCAGAAATATCACATAAAAGGATTAGTGTTAGATGTGGATGAAACTCTCGTCCCAATCACAGCAGCAAATGCTTCTCCCGAACTCAGTTTGTGGGTGAAAGAGATTAAACCCTTCGTATCCCTATGGTTGGCGAGCAATAATTTAAGTCAGAATCGGATTGGTCGAATAGCTGATTCTTTGAATCTACCCTACATCACTGGTGCTGCTAAACCCTCGCGGCGCAAATTACGCAGAGCACTGGATGCGATGGATTTGCCGGTGGAACAGGTGGCGATGGTAGGCGATCGACTTTTTACCGATGTTTTAGCAGGCAATCGTTTGGGTATGTTCACTATTTTAGTAGAACCCATGGTAGATGCTGGGGATGCGGTGAGGAAATATCCGGTACGCTCTTTTGAAGTTTGGGTTTCTCAAGCTTTGGGCGCATCTCTGAAAACTAAAGATTAAATTGGGAATTGGGAATTGGGCATTGGGAATTGGGCATTGGGAATTGGTAATTAGGAATTGGGAATTGGTAACTAATGGCAACAGACAACAGACAACAGTCAACAGTCAACAGACAACAGACAACAGTCAACAGACAACATACTCAAACTATTGTTGTTAAAATAGGAACTTCGACACTCACTCGATCGACTACAGGAAACTTAGCCCTTTCCACCATTGCTACATTAGTCGAAGTTTTGACAAATTTGCGACACCAAGGTCATCAAGTAGTTTTGGTTTCTTCCGGTGCAGTTGGAGTTGGCTGCGCGCGCTTGGGATTGACAGAACGCCCGCGGAATATCGCTCTCAAACAAGCTGTAGCCGCCGTAGGACAAGGGCGGCTGATGCGGGTGTACGATGACTTGTTTACTACTCTACAACAGCCGATCGCCCAAGTTTTACTAACACGCCACGATTTAGTGCAGCGTAGTAGTTATGTTAATGCTTCCAATACCTTTGGGCAACTGTTGCGATTAGGGGTGATTCCGATTGTCAACGAAAACGATACTGTAGCTGTAGACGAACTCAAATTTGGCGATAACGATACGCTTTCAGCATTAGTAGCCAGCTTAGTCGAAGCAGATTGGTTATTCGTGCTCACAGATGTCGATCGACTTTATTCCGCCGATCCCCGCAGCAATCCCGACGCCCAACCCATCGCCCTAGTCCAAAGTATGGCACAGCTCACAGAATTTCAGGTAAAAACCGGAGATTCCCGCAGCGGTTGGGGCACCGGCGGAATGGTGACAAAAATTGAAGCAGCCAGAATCGCCACAGCATCAGGAGTCCGCACCGTCATCACCAACGGCCGCTTTCCCGCTAACATTGAAAAAATCATCAACGGAGAGTCCATCGGTACCCAATTCGAGCCTCAACCGCGCCCTGTAAACGCTAGGAAACATTGGATAGCCAACGTGCTAATTCCTGTGGGGAAACTCTACTTAGATGCGGGTGCTGTCAACGCAATTACTCAAGGTGGAAAATCGCTGCTAGCTGCGGGAATTTCGCAAATAGAAGGAGAATTTCAAGCAGAAGATGCCGTCCGATTATGCGACACAGAAGGCAAAGAAATTGCCAGGGGACTGGTGAATTATCATAGTTTAGAATTGAGACAAATTCAGGGCTGCAAGTCAGATCAAATTGCGGAAATTTTAGGATATCCAGGAGTAGAAACTGTGGTTCACAGAGATAATCTAGTCATTGTTTAAGCCTTTTTACGAAGATACTTTCAACAAACAATTTTTGCATCCTCTTATTTCTTCCTTCTTCCTTCTTTCTTCCCCACTTGGGAGTGGCTGTTTGATTCTCAAAAAAACGATGATGGGGAATAATACCCACCCCTAGCCCCTCCCTGGAGGGGAACCGGATCTCGTCGCGAGCGAGGGGCTCGGAGGGGCTGTTTGATTCTCAAAAAAACGATGATGGGGAATCATACCCACCCCTAGCCCCTCCCTGGAGGGGAACCGGATCTCGTCGCGAGCGAGGGGCTCGGAGGGGCTGTTTGATTCTCGAAAAAACGATGATGGGGAATCATACCCACCCCTAGCCCCTCCCTGGAGGGGAACCGGATCTCCTCGCGAGCGAGGAGGGTAAGCACACACCATGCTTTGAAGCGATTGTTGACACTAATGGGGGGTGACTTCTTCTTTCCCCACTTGGGAGGGGCTGTTTGATTTTCACAAAAAATCCAAACAGTCGATCGAGGAATCTAACCCCACAAAGGAAGCCACTTGCAGCACCGTATTGCAAGAATTGGTTTTCGTGTGTCTAAATAATTCGTTCATCGCGTCTGTAAACAATTCAAATACTTTGTCAGCTAATTCTAAAGCTTGTTGTTTTTCCCACTCAGTCAGTTGAATTTCTTTAAGTAATTGCAACATTTCTGGTGTATTTAAAATGTGATGATTTTCCAAACGCACATAACCACCTCCAAAATAGACATATTCTTTTTTTGTGATTTTCTGTAATTCCATTACCACTTCCAGGGCAGCCTCAAAGAAAACTGTCGCTGTTGCTTCGAGAACTTCCACTAACACAATTTTTTGCAGAGGAGATGCTTCAAAAGCGTAGCGTTCCAAGGTGGCACAGAGCGATCGAGTTTTTTTCGTTTCTTCACCCCAAAGCATTCTAAAGTCGCCGTAACTCATGGATTGGTTAAATCCCAGTTCCTCCAGGTATTCCAGATAGCCGTGCCAGTAGTAATTTTCTTTGTAAGTATATTTGTCGATCAGTTCCTGAACTTTGTTATTACTTGCAGAATCTCGGAGGACGTACTTGTTTAAATCACTCAATCCCACTGCCAAAGGATCTAGTACAGGTGCAAAAATTAGCCTTTGATTAGGGTGGATACTTTTATTAGTTAGAAATTCAAACAACGGCAATTTCACAAACTCTTGCTTTTTGTGTTCAATGAATGCTACAATCTCTTTCATCTTTATAGCCTTTGTTTTGCGATCGCTGTTTTCAATATACGGTTAATGCCTAGTTCTATTATCTATGTTAAAAGCATAGATAGCAGTGTTTGTCATCATAGATATTGGTATTGTACATCAGGGAAAATTGTGATTTGCATCATAGGGTGCAGAATCCATCAATGGGGGCCAGAGGGAACCCTCCCCTAGTGGCACCGCAATGGTAGCAAAGGACAATTTGCCATTTCCTCAATTGCCTTTGGGTACGTTCTGGGTTAATCTATTTTTTGGATCAGTTAAGAAAATTCTAGGAGCTCAGCTTGGAACGCACTTTTTTAGCGATTAAGCCCGATGGCGTACAGCGCGGACTCGTTGGCGAAATTATCGGTCGTTTTGAGGCCAAAGGCTTTACGCTAGTTGGCATGAAACTGATCGTGGCGACTCGCGAATTGGCCGAACAGCATTACGGTGTCCACAAAGAAAGACCGTTTTTTGAAGGATTGGTAAACTTCATCACTTCGGGCCCGATGGTGGCGATGGTGTGGGAAGGCGACGGTGTTGTGGCTTCGGCGAGAAAAATCATTGGCGCAACGAATCCTCTGAATTCGGAACCGGGGACAATTCGTGGCGATTTGGCTGTGAATGTCGGCCGCAATATTATTCACGGTTCGGATGCTGTGGAAACTGCCAATCAGGAAATTAGTCTCTGGTTCAAGGATGAAGAATTGAGTGCTTGGAAACCTTGTTTAACTCCTTGGATTGTGGAGTAGTTTTGAGATTCTCCCGATTCATCAATCGGGAGATTATCTGAAATTATTAGGCGAGGAAAATAGAGTCTTGACCAATTCCGGGGGTGATATCAATTCCGGTTGTATCGTCAGGTGATTTAACCGCGAAGGCGCTAAGGACGCGAAGGAAGAGAAGAGAGAGTTTAATACAGGACTATGAAGACAGGATTTTATATGAAGAGTCCTAAAAGATTATTTAACCCACATATTTTACGCTCAAAAAAACCCAGAATTAGGGAAAAATTCTGGGTTATATCGTTGACTGTTGCATCGTGATTTAACCACAGAGAACGCAGAGAACACAGAGGGAGATAACAGAGATGAATAATTCCCATGCTACCAGATTTGATATTATGGCTATGGGATTTTTCAATTATAGCAATCGCCAAGGTGCTTGTTAGATCAAGGATTAGACTGAGTTTGCTGTGGCTGCTGATTTTGGAGGAGAAGTTGCTGCTGTTGAATCTGAAGTTGCTGATTTTGCAGGTCTATTTGCCGCTGTCTGTCTTCTAGTTGCAGTTTTCTGTCTTCGGCTTGCTGTAATCTATCTTCACGTTGTATCTCTCTTTCTAGTTGTCTGTCTTCACGTTGCTGTTCTCTATCTTGACGTTGTTCGCGAATCTGTCTAAGCTGATTGCGTCGCTCGAAATCTCCGCCTAAAAATAAGTTCTGAAAAGTGTTGATAGTTGTTTGAAAACCACTCAAAACTCCGCTAACACTGTTGATGACACCTGCAACTCCGGTGAAGGGTTGCAAGAAACTGTTGACATTATCTGCTACTCTAGTATAGCCCGATCGCGCCACAAGAATCACATCATTGTTGCGGAGAGTGGGATTATTGTTTGGATTCAAACCTTGGGCAAAGTCAACATCTATAGTGCGGCGAGAAACAGTGCCATTGGCGTTCAAACGTAGCAGTTCCACCTTGTCTTTTTTAGCACGCAATTGATTGAAACTGCCAGCAGTTAGCAAAGCTTGGTGGAGAGATGTACTGGGTTTAACTAACAAAGCTCCCGGTCTGACCACTTCGCCTACAATATTGATGCTAATGGCGTTGGGAGAGAAGCTACTACTGCCAATTTGTGAAATTTCTGTCAAGTCTACATTCGTTGCGGTGGGGATAATAACGCTATCGCCTTCTTGGAGCAAAACATCTTGGGTAGCATCACCTTTTTGCAGCAAATTCCAGAGATTTATCATGATAGTTTGTTCGTTTCCTCCTCTGATTTGGCGGCGGATTTGTACGCGGCGAATGTCTGCTTCTGTGGTGATACCGCCAGCAATTTTGAGTGCTCTAGTGATAGTTGGTAGACCCACCACGGCTCCTTGTTGTTGCTCGATGCTAACAAAACCCAGTTCGGTTTGTTGGTTGGTCGATCGCAAATCAGCAGCAGATATAGTATAAGGTCCAGGGCGACTTACCTCGCCGACAATGACCACACCGATTGGTTTAGTAATATCAGCGGAAAAATTTGCACTGGCTCTTTGACGTACTTCTTGAGTATTGAGAGAACTAGCTGTGGGTATATAAATTGTATCTCCATCTCGGATAGTGACGTCTTGCTGTAGATTTCCGGTATCTAAAAATTCCTGCAAATTAACAGTAATAATTTGCTCTGGTCCTCCTTTGCGGGGACGGCGGATTTGGACTGCCCGCATATCTCCTGCGGATGTAACTCCTTTTGCAAGTTGCAGCATTTCCATTAAAGTGGGAAATTTGACTCCTCCCCCTTCTCTGGAGGGATTAATCTTGTAGGAACCGGGACGAGTAATTTCTCCAGCAATCCCGATGTTTAGGGGTCTAGCAACCATCAAAGTTACGGTGACAACGGGCACATTGATGAAGGGTTCATATCGCTTGGTAATGGCGCTGGCGGCTTGTTGCAATGTTAGCCCTTGAATTGATACACTACGAATGATTGGTAAATTTAGAGTACCGTCAACTAATACTTGGTATTCTTTGCTAAATTCAGGGACACCGAAAATATCTAAAGCAATGCGATCGCCCGAACCTAAAACATAAGGTGATTCCTGGGTGGGTAAACCGGAATTGCCGAGGGGGACACGAGCACCAGGAAGAGGTGGCGGTGGCGGTAGTCTCACTGGATTTGGGTTAGGAAGGGGTGGTCTGGGTCTGAGGGCTGGTAACTGAGCGATAGTGGGTAGTGAACTGCTCAATAACAGGAGTGCCGATAAACTAAGACTTGTAGCGCCTTTAACGGTTTGTTTCATATTTTTTTTCTGGTTGCAGTCTGTTCCGGGGCGATCGCAATTCGGTTAATTAGTTTCTAATTTTAGACCCAAGTTTAACCTCCACATTCATCTGGGGAGTCAATCTCAAATCTCAAATCTCAAATCAACCGACATCCAGTGTAGCCTCACTTTCCTGTAAAATCCAGATCGTCTACTCTTATTTGCGAGTCAAAAATACGTGGGACTTAAGCTTGATAAAGTGATTCCTTGGGGTCGCTGCTTGGACGAATATATCGGAATGTTCCACCTGACATCGGCAGACCGGAAGTTAAAGATACTTGACTGTGCTGGTGGTCCAGCTAGCTTCAATGCAGAAATGACTCGCCAAGGTAATCAAGTAACTTCTTGCGATCCTGTTTATCAGTTTTCGGCGGCCGAAATTGCCGATCGCATCCAGGAAACATATCAAAGGGTGATTGATGGAGTCAGGGCCAATGTAGACGACTACCTGTGGACAAATATCGAGTCGCCAACTAAATTGGGCGAAGTGAGAATGGCGGCGATGCAACAATTCTTGGAAGATTTGCCCCAAGGGATTCAGGAAGGGCGTTATGTAACTGGTGAATTGCCGATATTACCTTTTGAGAATTGCCAGTTTGATTTGGCACTATGCAGTCATTTTTTGTTTACTTATTCCGATCATTTTACGGAAGAATTTCATCGGCAATCAATTCACGAAATGTGTCGTACTGCTAGGGAAGTGCGGATTTTTCCTGTTATCAAAATTTCTGGTGAACCTTCTCCTTTCCTAGTGCCAATCATCAAAGAGTTAAAAGGACATGGATATAAAGTAGAAGTTCAGGATGTATCTTATGAGTTTCAAAAGGGAGGAGACCAATTGTTGCGAGTATGGAGTGTGGCGAATTAGAGTATTCGGCGGTTGAACATTGTCTAGACGTAAACTCCTCAAATTATATTCAGTCTGCATCCTATTTGATATAATGTTAAACCATTCGCCAAATTCAAACCAACTCATGCCACAAACAGTCTGGATCGCACGACACGGAAACCGCATTGACTTCGTTAACCCCGACTGGTTTCTCACCGCAGAACACCGCTACGATCCCCACCTTTCAGAAGATGGACATATTCAAGCTAAACAATTGGCTAACCGCCTCAAAGGTGAAGGCATTTCTCACATTTTTACTTCTCCTTTTCTGCGAACAGTCCAAACGGCAAACTACGCTGCCGAAGCTCTGGATTTGTCGCTAAAATTAGAGTGGGGATTGTGCGAGTGGCTGAATCCTGAATGGATGACGGAAATGCCGGAAACTCTTTCTGTGGAGGCTTTATGTCAGCGTTTCCCTCGGATTGATGCTTCCTATAAAGGTGGGATGCCAAATTATCCCGAAACAGGGGAGGCTTGTCTCCAAAGGGCTGGGGAAACTGCTAGACGCCTTGTCGCTGAGTTTCCTGAAGATATACTGTTAGTAGGTCACGGTGCGTCGGTGTTAGGGACTGCGATCGGACTGGCGGGGGGTATGGAAACGGAAATTAATGCTTCTCTGTGTTGTTTGGTGAAAGTGGTACGGGATGGGGGAGAATGGTCGATCGAACTTAATGGCGATACTTCTCATCTGATCGATACGGAAGCGACGCTCCGGTTTAATTAAAATTGAGAATTATGCAATCTTGTGTATTAAAATGAGGCTGAGATTGTTCAATTTCAAAAATATCAAATCGACAATTCATAATCGGTATGGCTGGACATAGTAAGTGGGCGAATATTAAACGCCAAAAAGCTAGAGTTGATGCCGTTAAAGGCAAGGTTTTTGCTAGAATATCTCGTGAAATTATTGTCGCAGCCCGCAGCGGTGTGTCAGATCCGGCGGGCAATTTTCAATTGCGAACGGCTATTGAAAAAGCGAAGGCGGCAAGTATTCCTAATGAAAACATAGAAAGGGCGATCGCCAAAGGTGCGGGTTTGTCTGGGGCGAGTTCGGAATTAGAGGCTATCCGCTACGAAGGTTACGGTATTGGCGGTGTGGCTATTTTGATTGAAGCGCTGACAGACAATCGCAATCGCACGGCGGCTGGCTTGCGGGAAGCTTTTACGAAAAATGGTGGGAATCTGGGTGAAACTGGCTGCGTGGGCTGGATGTTTGACCAAAAAGGGGTTTGTACGGTAGTGGGTTTTATTGATGAGGAAAAATTGTTTGAAGCGTCCCTAGAAGCAGAGGCTCAATCCTATGAGTTGATATCTATTGATGAAGATGAGGAAGGTGGTGAGGTGTTTACAAATGTGGCTAATTTGGAAAATATTTCTGAGGTTTTGAAACAGAAAGGTTTTCAAGTTTTGCAGTCAGAGATTCGTTGGATTCCCAGTATTACAGTGGAAATAGAGAATGTTGAAAA
Organism: Oscillatoriales cyanobacterium; assembly: GCA_004292745.1. Lineage (GTDB taxonomy): Bacteria > Cyanobacteriota > Cyanobacteriia > Cyanobacteriales > Microcoleaceae > Microcoleus > Microcoleus anatoxicus. Next base: position 46,294 of record RDXH01000002.1, read on the forward strand.
AGCTCGATCGCTCTTGAAGTTGATGGATGCACTGGAAGATTTGGATGATGTCCAAAGTGTGACTGCTAATTTTGAAATGGCGGAAGAGTTGATGTTGTTGACAGTTGATAGTTGACAGTGGGCCGTGGCTAGTGGGAAGGGTGCACTAACCAATAACTAATAACTCATAACTAATAACCAATGACTATTCTTTCGGACCAGTTAGCAAATAAGTAATCATGTAGCCTTTGCCTTTAATTTGAATAGCGCCACGCTTCTCAAAAGTATACTTATCTTTTAAGAGTTCTTGGGTTTCTACGGTGACTTGAATGCAGCCGGTAATCCCATGGGATTCCATGCGCGAAGCAATATTTACTGTGTCGCCCCACAAATCGTAAATAAACTTTTTGAGTCCGATAACTCCGGCTACTACTGGCCCGGTGTGAATGCCGATCCGAATGCTGAAAGGTTCTGAATGTTCTAAACTGAGGCGGCGAATTTCTTGTAGCATATCGATCGCCATTGCTGCGATCGCCTCGGCGTGATCCTTTCGGGGGGTAGGCAAACCACCCACTACCATGTAAGCATCACCGATAGTTTTAATTTTCTCTAAACCGTGGCGATCGGCCAAGTGGTCAAAAGCGGAAAAAATATCGTTGAGCACTTCCACCACCGCGGTGGCTGAAATTCTCGAAGAAAGTTCTGTAAACCCGACAATATCAGCAAACATGACGGTTACTTCGCTAAAACTTTCGGCAATATTATTTTCGTTATGCTTCAAACGCTGGACAATCGCGGCCGGTAACACATTTAGCAAGAGTCGATCGGACTTTGTTTGTTCGGCTTCCAACTGTTTGTAAGCATCGTGCAACTGGGAAGCTTGGCGGGCTCTTTCTTGGGCTAGTTTTTCGATTTGGGCAGTGCGGCTCAAAGCTGTCAGCATATAAGTGACGGGAATGAAAGTCCATAACATCCCCATGGTGAGAGTTCCCCAAGAACGCCAGTGTTTACGATTTTTACGAATTTCCCGACTGGCTGAGATGTAGACATACCAATCGCGATCGCTAATTTTGAGGCGTCTCCTGCAAGCGGTATAATCTGGACCCGGATTGTTGAGAATGGGACAGTTTGACTTGACTTGCCGTTGCAACTCGGCAGACCCCGGCAAGACTTGTTGGCTGTCGGACTGAAACAGCACTGAAAATTCGTTAATTTGGCTGGTGGCGGGTGTATCTTGCCCAACGGGGGGGCGGCTATTCCGTGAAATTGAGGATGCTTGTGGCTTGTCTGGAGCCTCGCTAGAGATATAAATATTTAGATAGTCGGTATTGCGTCCTTTTAAAGAAGTTTGCAACACATCTTTGCCTCGAAATACTCCCATGACAAATCCTTGCAGCAGTTGGCGACGAGATGCGACGGTAGTTGGTTTGGTGCTGGTTTCGTAAATCGGGACTATGGCTAATAGATTTAATTCCGAGGAATTATTTTGAATTAAACCGATGTAGCTGGTGACAACCATTTCTCCGGTATCTCGCCCGCGAGAGAGTGCGGCCTGGATTTGTGGTTGGGAGGCGAAGTCAAAGCCCAAAACAGTTTTGTTGGTTGCTGCGGGTTCTAGGTATAAAGCAGGGAAGTATTCGGAACGTTGACGGGCTGGGATTGGTTGTCCTTGGAGACCTAATTCTGTAATCTGGAAGTTGGGCTGGTTTTGGGTTTGGTTTTGGGCTTCGTAGTCGGCACGATCGCGATCGGGGACGCGGGGTAGCCAAGCCAGGATTTGCAGACTGGGGTGGACTGATAGGGGACGACCCACAAATCGGGCAAAGGAGGACTTATCGACTGTGCGGAAAGCTTTCATGTAGTCGCTGAGGGCGAGAACAGTGTCTAAATCGGAGTTTAGCTGCCTTTCGAGGGCGATCGAGATATCATCCATGCGACGGTGGGTTTCGTAGTCCCAGCGCCCGTTTTCCCAGTTCCACACAATGGCAAATGTAAACACAGACAACCCTATACCCAAACTCAGCGTCAAACCTGCTGGAATGTAGCGAAACCAGGGCAAAGGTAATTTTTTCAACATAATCGAGTGGCCAATAGGGGATTTAGGATAGCGCAGCACTGATTTCGATTAATTTCAGCTAATTTCAGCGTTTTATGCTGCGAATTTAAAGCCCCGATCGCTCAAAAACGGAGGGCAATTGGGAATTAAAATTTAGAGGTTTCTGACATTTTGCACCTATGTCAATAACTTAAGAATTTACTCCCACACAGGTATTTGAATCCATTATTCCGTTCCCTGGCAAGAATGCCCAGATACACCGCAGGCTTCCCTTATATTTTTTTACCATAATTTGATAGCCGATCGACAGTTCCCAATCTGTCATTTCCTGTGCGCTTCGCCCATCTCTCTACACCGACAAGCTGATACAAGAACCGCGAGCAGTTTTGTTAACTTCTATTCTGGCTTGAAAAGCTTCTTTTAAGTGTGGCATATGGGTAACAGTTAGAATGCAGGCAAAATCCGAGGCGATCGCGTTAATAGCTGCAATCAGTCGATCGCATCCTTCGGCATCCTGAGTCCCGAATCCCTCGTCAATAATCAACATTTGCAAAGCCGTTCCTGCCCGCTGAGATAACAATCTCGCCAGGGCCAACCGAATCGCAAAATTAATCCGAAAAGCTTCACCACCAGAGTAAGTTTCGTAGGGACGAGTGCCACGGGCATCGGCGATTAAAATATCTAAAGTATCAATCAATTTAGTCGCTTTTTTAGAAGCAGCAGCCCGCTGAGTAATAAATTGAACGTGCAATTGATTGGCGCTCAACCTGGATAATATTTGATTAGTTTCTGCTTCTAGTTGAGGCAACACATTTTCAATCATTAAAGCTTGAATACCATTTTTACCAAAGGCTTGACCAAGCTCTTGATAAACTCGCTGCTGGCGTTTGGCAACTTGCATTTGCTCCTTTTGAGCTACTAGCTGAACTTGCCAAGCTTCTAGACTTTGCTGCTGTTGCTGAAGCCGTCCCAGACTTCCCAAATGTTGGTCTAGCTGCTGGCGACGGCGACTGATTTGTTGCTCGATCGCACTTATTTGTGGTCTGGAATCGGGATGTTCTTGCAACTGCTTATTCATGGCCGCAATTTGAGCGCTGACAGCTTGCAAATCTCGATCGCGCACAGCCATCGAACTAGCTATTTCATTAACTCGCTGCTGCACTTGTGGGTACTGCTGAGTTGCCGCCCGCAGTTTTTCCGCCCTAGGAAGCCAAAATTGCGTCCGGCGCATTTCGCTGCGGACTTGTTCGTGCTGTTCAAAATTGTAACCAACTTCCGCAATATATCTATCTAAAGACAGAATTTGCTGCTGTATGGGCGAACTATTTTTTTCCTGTTCTAATTGCTGCTGTAATGCGACTAATTGGGTTTGCAATTCAGGACGGCGGGCGTTAATTTTATGAAGTTTTTGTTGAGCATCTTTGATTTGAGATTGCTGAATTTCTGCCCACCGCAAACGCTTTTCCTCACTCCGGGCGAGGGAGTGACTGCGATCGCTATAATTGAGTTGTTGAAGTTGCTGTTCGATTTGTTGGAGTTGGGCATACTCATCCGATGCGTAATCCCCTGTACGGAGCGATCGCTCTATTTCCGCAGCATCTTTTCGCAGAATTTGCAAGCGGTTTTCATCCTTACCTAGGGCCTCCAATTGAGCCTGCAAATTAGCGCGCCGTTCTCGCAATTCTTCGTAGGGGGCTAACTCAGTTTCTAGTTGGCGAAATTCCTGTCTGAGGACGTGAATTTCCCGTTCCGACACGGCTAACTGTTCGCGGACTACCCAGAGTTGGTTCCAAATTTCTTGCTGTTGGGTATGATGTTTTTTGACTACCAAATTCCAGTAATGCTCGTCTAAAGGTCGATCGCACAAAGGACAATTCCCAAAATCGGCATCCCGCACAACTAAAGGAGAGTGAGATTGCTCATTTTCCAGCAAATTCGCTGCTTGACTTTCCCGTAGCAAAGCCTTCTCGGCAGTTTTTTCTCTTTCATCTTTCCGTAAAAGTTGCAGTTTGCGATCGATTTCATCTAATTTAGTTTGATAGTCCAGGCTTTTAGCTTTCAAGTTTTCGAGAAAGTTGTGTCTTTCTTTGCCTTTTTCTCGGACTCGCTCCTGATAAACTCGCTTGTTTTCTAACAGTAAAATTTGATTAGCAATTGCCGAAATTTCCTGTTGCAATTGTGGCTGTCGCTGCTGCTGTTCCACTTGCAATTGTCGGTTAATTTCCTGCAAGCGGGCGGTTAAACCTGCGTGGGCGCGATCGAGTTTAGTTTGTGTCTGTTGTTGCTCTTGGAGTAGGGGCGAAACTTGCAGTTGCAGTTGTTCTAGTTGTTGGAGTTGCGATCGGGCTACTTGCAATTTAGCCAGTCCTTTTTCCACCTCCGGCTGCTGTTTCAGAACTTCCATCACTTCGGTTTCTTGCTGTTGCAAAACATCTAATTGAGCTTGCAATTGTTGAATTCTGCCTTGCAAAAGACTCAATTCTTGCCGCTGCTGTTCTTGCAATTTTTGACGTTGAATTTGAGCCTCTTGGTTAGCTTTAAATTTCCCGGCTAGACTCTCTTCAGTGGCTTGTAGACTGTGGAAATAAGTAATTCCGGTTGTAATTTCATTTTCTTGTTGTAGCAGGGCTTGCAGCTCATTTTGCTGCTGTTTGGCTGCGGCGAGTTCTTGCTGCAAGCGACGGCATTCTTGAGAGATGTTGTTGTGTTGCTGTTGGTAGCCACCCAGGAGAGTTTGCCAAGTTTGGCGATTGTGGTGTTGCAGTTGCAGTTGCTGCAACTGTGCGGTGTCGATTTGCTGCTGTTGTTGCAATTGCGTCGTAGCTTGCTGCAATTGGGCTTGTTCTGTGGCGATCGCATCTTTTTGTTGCAGTTGCTCTTGTATGGTTTGCAAACTCTGCTTGAGCACTTCAACTTGAGTTTTAAATTGTCTCGATTTATCCTTGGCTTGTTCCGACAAAGCATCGTAGCGATCGAGTTTGAGCAGATTTGCTAACACTTGTTTGCGCTCGATCGGCTTTTTCAGCATAAACTCATCAGCTCGCCCTTGTCGCAGATAGGCTGAGTTGATAAAAGTATCGTAATCTAATTTAATGTATTCCAGAATTTTTTGCTGAGTGATTCTCAGACCTTTATCAGTCAGCGTGCGAAAATTCACCCCTCCTAGCCCCTCCTTAGTAAGCGAGGAAGAAGAAGTGAATTCTGCTTGGGTTCCCTCACCAAAGGAAGAATTCTCCTCTTGCGCCCCCCCTTTACTCAGGGCGTGGAAGGGGAGGTTGGTTGCTACTTGAAATTCCAAACTCCCGGATTGTCCGCGGCGGCGATGGCGAATCACCCGATAAACTTGGCCACCAGTAGCAAAAGTGAAATCAACCCGAACATCAATTTCGCCCATGTGGATGATCTCATCTTCATCGCTGCGGCAACAGCCCCAAACAGCCCAGGTAATCGCTTCCAAGAGTGAAGATTTGCCAGCACCGTTAGGCCCGCAAATGCAAGCAGTGTGCAAGCCGCGAAAGTCTAAAGCAGCTTCGCGATAGCTGAGAAAATTTTTGAGTGTCAGTTGTATAGGAATCATTTAAGGCATCGCGCCATACAATCTCTTATAAGTAACACTATTTGTGTGGTGTTGGCTAGTTGTTCAATCCAGATCCAGAATAATATTAATTCCGGTTGTATCGTCAGGTGATTTAACCGCGAAGGCGCGAAGTACGCGAAGGAAGAGAAGAGAGAGGATTTGATATAACTTCTCAAAGAAGTCCCGACTCTGGGGATCGCTCCTAAATCAAAAAAAAGATTGGCTGCAATCCTACAGCCAACCACCTACTTACTTGTTAGAGATTTGCTCCCACAGCCCAACTATCGAGCAATATTCGGGAACGTATAACCGACACCCAGTAACAATCCCACTTCAGTACCATCCAGAAAACCAATATTCAACCCGGCGGTTGCTGTAAAATTTCTCGACAGTGGCACATCTACGCCCCCGGAAATCAGGAAGCCAAAATTGCTGTTGTCTCCCGTAGAAAATGCCACGCCAGCACCTGCATAAGGAGCAGCAGTAATCACAAAATCATCGCTGACTTCTACTGCATTTCCCGCTCCAAAATCGTAGGTAACAGGAATCAAAACCGTGAGGTTGTCCCGGAACAAAACACTAGGCCTCACCGAGAAATTGTTCGTCAAACCAATTTTGCTAATAATCGCAAAGGAAGTGTCGCCCAAGGCTGTATCTCCCCCAAAACCAAGATTACCACCAATGCCGATGTAGCTAGGGCCAGAACGGGTAGAGCGTCCGGGTCTGACTTGGTTTTCTTGAGCCACTTTTTGAGTTGGTGCCGAGGCAATTTCCGGTTTTTCATTAGCAGTTGTCGGTTCCTTTGTCAAGGCAGATGCCGAAGTGCTCACAGGATGACTCAACACTTCCTCTGCTGTTTTGACTTCTTTATCAGCATTTACTGCTGTCAGTTCCGAAGTTCGATCGCCCTTGGTGGGGTTTTCGGCAGTAGGCTGCACTTTAGCGCTATTATCGGCGATGGTAGCTGCTGGTTCCGAGTTTTTAGTCTCAGCAGCCATAGATGTATTTTCCAGATTTTCAGTCGCCGGGATTTCCGCATTTGCCACATCTGATGTGGCTGGTGCCATGGCAGATGCTTGCACATTGGTGGATGATTCCGAAGTTGCTGTCTCTGGTACTAACTCAGATTTGACTCCCCCATCTAGTTGTAGAGAACTTATAGAATCAATTTGTTTATTACTAGCAGTTGTTACTGCATCAGTTTTAGCCGCCACAGTCGCAACGGACTCGGAAAGTTCAGGAATGTTTTGAGACGGCAAACTTGCTGATGTGGCGGTATCTGGCAAGTTGCCAGTTTCAGCTTTAACTGACAGGGTAGTGCAACAAACAGCCAAAGCGGCAAGATTTACTAAGGCGAAAGTAGACCTGGAAAATAGATTATTCACAGATTCTCCTCAATTAATGGTGTGTTAAAAGTGTATCAGAGGTGACATACTCCCACGTCAAGCCGAGTACAGCTATGACGTGGGCATCTTTGCAGCCCTAATAAGGGTATACAAAATTTCCTTTATGGTACTGTCATCCATAGTTCCTACTATAGAAAGATTCCCACCACGGCGTTTTATACTGGGGAAAATGTCCAACCCCAGTCTCTTTAAATTAATCGCGGCATTAATATCGCGGTCAACCATCAGAGAGTTTTGCTCATCCCAATAATCTCGAATACTGCAATCGGTGAAAATAATTTCATTCCGATAACAGAGTACCATTGAGGTATAAGCAGGTTTTTTTGAAATGACAACTGCTCCAGCTTTTGCGGCTATGTAGTCCAGTGTCTTGAAAAATTGACCGAATCCAGCATCCAGCCAAGACTTGTAAAGCTAGCCTATCAGGATGTACATTTAGTGTCAAGCAAATGAGCTCATATTTTATTCCTAAGGCTAGATGGGTTTCCGACCTCAAATTTCGCTTAGTGTTAACGACTAAGTATTGTCACAAAGTTCTCGCAGATACAATGCCGATCGGACTTGAAGTGATATTTAAAGATTTGCTCGTCTCGTCATCCGCCCGCTTACTGCTAACATCTTTGATTGTTAGATTGCAAGTGGGCGGAATCCTCGCCTCACACGCCTTTCATCCCACACTAACCGAGGCGGTATAGTGTGGGGATTCCCGTCTGTTTAGCTAAAGTCGAGAGCGTTGTGTGAACTTGACAAAAATCTGAGTTGTCTTGTTCCTACATTGCCACTTAACCGTTGAACAGTCAACTCTCCTGCCGATGCACTTCTTTGAGTATCTATCAGTTGTGGGTTTTATGATAATTTGCCGATCGGCCAAAAATCAATCCCAGGGAAGATTTTATACAAAAGCTGTGTCGTTAGCAGAGTACAGAGTCGATCGCGGGTAAGACCAAGATACAATCTTCTAGTGAGTCGCAGCACCGACAGCCACAGGGAAAAATCCGGCAAGTCTGGCCACACCAGCGGGAAACCAACAGAAAGCCAGATTTCAAAACCGTCTATGCAGCATCCGCAGTTAATAATTGATCTACATACTATCTAATCTCAACCTGATTTTATGAGCAAAGTTTTAGTTATATTAGGGGAATTGAGCGATCGGGACATTGATTGGATGATTGCCAACGGGAAGCGCACCCAAATCAAAGCCGGCACCACACTCATCACCGAAGGCAAACCCTTAGAAGCACTATATATCGTCCTCGATGGCACTTTGAGCGTATTTGCCTCATCCGTAGGCAACAAACAAATTGGGACAATTATTGCCGGCGAAGTCCTAGGCGAAATGTCCTTTGTAGACGGAAGACTGCCATCTGCTAGCGTCCTCGCCCTAGAAGAATGCCTAATCCTATCAATTTCCAGACGTCTGCTAACCGAAAAACTCGAACAAGACGTACTATTTTCCCTGCGATTTTATCGCGCCATTACCAAATTTTTGTCATCCAGATTACGTGGTACTGTCAAGCGTTTAGGCGAAGATAGCAACGACCTAGTATATCAACAACCACAGGACGAACTCCCCATCTCCCAAGCTGTAGAAAATCCCGATTTATCCCAATCGAGATTTCAAAAAGGGAATTAAAGAAGTTTTTGGGGAGATGTCTATAGCCTTTCTCAGTTAGGTGGGTACAGGGTAATGGGAACCCCCCCTAGGGAGCAGGGCGGTTTCATTCTCCAAAAAACGAGGGGTTTGTAGGGGTAGTGCCCCCGTGCCTACCCCCCCACCGACGATTTTCCGTCATTTCAGAGATAGGGGCAGCCACGGGGGGCTGCCCCTACAAGAGAATGAAACAGCCCTGCCCTAGGGGGGATGGGGGATGGGGGGAAGGATATAGGGCATTACCAATTACCCATTACCAATTATCAATTACCAATTACCAATTACCCATTACCAATTACCAATTACCAATTACCAATTACCTATTACTACTTCCTCTGCAATTTAATACCTCTCATAGAATAATCTAAAAGCTCGATGGGGTGCATCAAACAAACCGCTTTTCCCTGCAACTCCAAATGCT
>RDXH01000239.1 GCA_004292745.1 Oscillatoriales cyanobacterium
TGGTTTGAAATAATCAGACTATTTTTTGAACTGCTTTTTCAGCTAGTTGACTGACAGTATTAATTTATCGTAGGTATTTGACCCTAAAAGGAAAGAAGCATGGATACACTGGTAGCAGCAATCGCACAAATTTTAGATTACATTCAAACCCAAGGCCCAGACGCGATCGCGCAGCTAACGGCACTACTCAAAGCTCTCCAGGTGGGAGCTGTTTCTGTTGCGGCTCTGTTTGGCTTGGTTGCTAACGTACCGGCGGTGATTGAAATTCTTAGCCAGTTGATAGCTTTAATCAGTTCAGGTGCCGGTGTTCCTGAAATAGCGGCGGCGATCGGATCGTTGGCAGGCTCACTGGGATTGTCTATTGAGTCTGTCATCCATATCTTACAAATAATCGGGGCTTTCTTGCTGGCATTTTAAATATATCAATTGCGATCGCCCTTCCTTCACTGAAGTGCGATCGCCCCTTTTCCCTCCCTTCAAATCGAATAACGATCGCTCTCATCATTTTCTCACTTCTTGATATAAACCTTCAGAAGATTCTGCTATCTTAGGCAGATTGCCATCCTTAATAGCTGTCACAAAATCTTGGCGGAGTGCTTCTAAAAAACCGCAATCGTTGCCAATATCCGATGCTTCATCCTCATCCAAATCTTCATCATTCAGATGTTCTTGGTATGTCTCGATCCGAAACTCAATAGCTTCAATAATAAACTGTAGATCCTTAAAAGATAAAATCATGTGAACTTCCTTTTTAACTTTTCTAATCTATTCAAAATATGCTAACCCAGCCACCTTCAAAGCTGCCCAAGGTTGAAACATTTTAGACTTGCTAAAACGGCAAATTTATTTGTGGTTCAAATTTTATCATAACAAGTATTTACCAAACTATTTGATCAATGCTGCTTCAGTTATATCCACAAAAATATGCGGGTGTTTTAACACGAAAAAGCCATCTTCTTTAATTAAATCACCTGAACAAGTTATTGCCGATCGATCTTCATAGGCCTTAAGAGCCAACTGATAATCTGATTCCCTCAATTCCAGATGAATTTCCCTCAATTTACCCACCACAAATCCCATGACTATCACTTGACAGGTTCCCGATGCTTCGTGCAGTTTATTAATCCATCCTGGGATTGCAACATTAGGCAATGAAGTAATTAAATCGCTGAGAATCTCTAGTTGCGATCGATTTTCTACTATTTCTAGCGTCTTTATAGCCTCACCAATAAGCTGAGGGGCATCAAATTCTTGTCTCAAAGGCTGCTTGATTTCAAAAAGCTGACCGCTATCATTTTTTTTGTGCCAAATCAAGGTATTTTCATAAACTACAGCAACTTTTTGCCAGTCGCTTGTTTGCAAGTGCTCTTCTAGCACATTTGGATCTATAGTCTGAAGAATTTGATAGTCTCGTACAGTTACTTTCACGGTAAACCTCCTTGGCTAAGACGCTGCATGATAGACTTAAGAGCCTCTACTGTCAACTGATTAGATCGGGGTAACTCAACTGTGATATTAGTTGTATTTTGTCTTTCTGGCTGTCCCCGCAGCGACACCCAGTAAGCACAATTCCTCATACAGATTTCTGATTCTGACTGCTGTAACCAGTCTTCGAGATTTTCTGGTACTAAAACTACAACTAAGATGCGCGGCACCTGTGAGTTGATTCTCAAATCGTTATAGTTCTTGATCCTGAGCGGATATCGGATAAATTGCCGATCGAGTATATCCCTTGAAGTACATTTTAACTGCAAATTCAGCTCAGGGGAAAAGATAGTTCCGCCGCCACCTCTCCCCACGATATGCAAATCGATGCTGTCGTCGTCTACCTCTAGCTGATTTACAGAGAAACCCGCAACAGCCGCCACAGCGCGTACATAAGCTTTACTGAAAAGTTCTTTCTGTTGATTTAGTTCCATGCACCACCTTTTCTAAAAAAACCCGGTTTCTCCAAGAAACCGGGTTTTCACACTCACGCTGCGTGTTTGCGATACCACTCGATCGTATTTTTCAACCCTTCCTTAAACTCCGTCTGTGCAGTAAACCCAAAGGCTGTTTTTGCCCTTTCCGTATCCCGTTCCCAAATTCACAGGTTCGGATTCATTATAATCCTGAGTTGCCATCACGATTCCCCGCGCGGCATCTGTGGAATACAAAAACTCGCGGGTAGGAGTGCCGTCGCCCCAAACTGGTAATGTTTTGTCTCCCCTTTCTTGGGCTTCGTGGACTTTGCGAATTAACGCGGGGATGACGTGAGAACTTTTGGGGTCAAAGTTGTCTTCCGGGCCGTATAAATTCACTGGGAGCAAGTAGATACCGTTGAATCCGTACTGCTGGCGATAGGATTGCAGTTGCACTAATAAGGCTTTTTTGGCTATTCCATAAGGGGCGTTAGTTACCTCTGGATAGCCGTTCCAAAGGTTGTCTTCTTTGAAAGGAACTGGAGTTAAGTTTGGATAAGCACAAATTGTGCCAACACAAACAAATTTTGCAACTCCGGCTTCGTAGGCTGCGTGAATTAGTTGCGCGCCCATCATCAAATTGTCGTAAAATAATTCAGCGGGTTTGAGTTGATTTAAACCTATGCCACCGACGTGGGCTGCTAGGTGGATGATGATGTCTTGTTTGTCGGCGGCGCGTTGGCAGTTTTCCATGACGCGGAGGTCGCAATCGCGCGATCGCGTTACACTAATTTTATCAGCATCGGCTCCTGCTTTGACTAACTGGTCGATGACTTGACGACCGAGGAAACCGGCGCCACCTGTGACTAAAATTCGTTTGTTACCTAAGTCTAAGCTAGTCATAATTTTATCCTATTTTTGCATAAAGGTCGATCGACAATCTCAAATATCAACAATGATGAAAGCCTTGATAAATCTCGTTCACAGCCGAGTCTAGATCCCCCTAAATCCCCCTTAATAAGGGGGACTTTGAGTCATTTCCGGTTCCCCCCTTCTGTAGGGGCGGTGCCCCTGTGCCCGCCCTTGGCTAGGGGGGATCTAAGTTTAATAGTGAAACCGGAGTCAATGATTTAATTAATCAAATCCGTTCCCAGAACCTCGCACCTGCTGATCCAGAGCTTTAATGTCAGCATCTACCATTAGATGTACTAATTGCTCAAAAGTTACAGAGGGTTCCCAATTTAATTTAGTGCGCGCCTTAGTCGAGTCGCCAATCAACAGTTCGACTTCGGCTGGACGTAAATAGCGCCGATCAAACTCTACATAATCTTCCCAATTTAAGTTGGCGTAGGTGAAGGCTAAATGTAGGAATTCTTTAATCGAATGGGTCTCGTTGGTAGCAATCACATAATCGTCGGGCTTCTCTTGTTGGAGCATCAGCCACATTGCTTGCACATAGTCTTTCGCATAACCCCAATCCCGCTTGGAATCGAGATTTCCCAAGTAAAGTTTCTTCTGTTTTCCAACTAAAATTCTGGCAAGGGCGCGAGTAATTTTGCGAGTTACAAATGTTTCGCCACGGCGGGGAGATTCGTGGTTGAATAGGATGCCGTTGCAGGCAAAAAGGCCGTAGGATTCACGATAATTTATGGTTTGCCAGTGACCGTAAACTTTGGCACAAGCATAAGGACTTCTGGGATAAAAAGGAGTTGTTTCCTTTTGCGGAACTTCTTGCACTAAGCCAAACATTTCCGAAGAACCTGCTTGATAAAACCGCACTTCTATGCCTGTGCGTCGCTGATAGTCTCGAACTGCTTCTAGCAAGCGCAACACGCCCATTCCTACGGCATCAACCGTATATTCTGGGGAGTCAAAGCTAACTCGAACGTGAGATTGAGCCCCTAAGTTATAAACTTCTACTGGCTTGACTTCTTCTAATATCCGGCGCAGAGTGGTGCCGTCGGTTAAGTCTCCGTAGTGGAGAAACAACTTGGCGTCCTCGCTGTGAGGATCGACGTAAATGTGGTCAATGCGATCGGTATTGAAACTAGAACTCCGCCGGATAATCCCGTGAACTTCATAGCCTTTTTCTAGCAATAACTCACTTAAATAAGAGCCGTCTTGACCTGTGATACCGGTGATTAGGGCTCGCTTCCGTTGCGTCATCTAAATTGTTCCTTGACAAATTGTAATTTTCAGGGCAGGGGTGCTGTTGCCTGCCGATCGTTTTCTCAAGCTCTAGGTTAACTCACAATTATTCGATCGGTGTCAAAGCAGAGTTGAGATTTTGCAAAGACTTAGCCCGGGCAGTCAGTAGCAAGCATCAGTAGTTAGTAGCAAATGAGTAGTAACTACTGATGCTGACTGCGGACAAAAATTAGTATGCGCCGTTATTTTTAGGAAAAATCACCACGCCAATTGTTTTGAAAACGATCCACAGATCCATCCAAAGGTTTTTTTCATTTGCATAATAGAGGTCGATCTGGACTCGGCGGGGATAGGGAATGTCGTTCCGGCCGGAGACTTGCCATAGGCCTGTAATTCCAGGTCTGATGGTCAGAACTTTGTTGATGTAAGTGCCGTATCTAGGCAATTCCTCTTCAACTAAGGGTCTGGGCCCAACTACGCTCATATCTCCCTTCAAAACATTCCAAAATTGGGGAAATTCATCTAAACTGGTCGCTCTGAGAAACCTTCCGATACAGGTGATTCGAGGGTCTTGTTTCAGCTTGAAATTGTCCTCAAATTCTTGACGGAGATGCGGCGATTTTTCCATGATTTCCACCAAGATGTCGTCGGCATTTTCCACCATCGTTCTGAATTTCAGGCAATAAAACATCTTGTGATTTTTGCCTACTCGTTCCTGTACATAAAAAATTGGCCCGGAGGAGCTTAAGGCAATCGAGAGAGCCAAAAGCAGGTAAACCGGAGCAAACAGGATCAGAACCGACAAGGAAAACATGATGTCAAATAACCGTTTGAAAAATTCTCCGTCGAGGCTTTGGAGAGAGCGACTTATGCGTCTGTCTCTAGACAAGACAGGCTGAAAACCGCGTCTCGCGATCGCTCGAATTACCTTGCCGGAGATTAGTTGGCTGTCGGCAGTCATCTTACTCCTTCACTTCACACCACACACAGTCATGATCATAAAGCCTCAAAATTTTCTGGGGCCTTGGGCAGTGGACAGTGGGCAGTGGGTAGTGGCTAGTGGGCCGTTGGTGCTTACCAGTGGGCGGTTGAGGGTTGTCAGTGGGCCTAGAAAAAATTCTCCCCCTGTGGGAATATCTTTCTCTCTCTCTGGGACTCTCTGCCCTGGGGACTCTCTCCCCCTGGGACTCTCTCCCCCTTTAATTCCCAGACTGGGTAAATTCACGGGAGTGAAATTCCTGATAGCATTGTTCCACAAAGGCTAGATAGCGCTGCCGAAAGACTTCTGGGGCAAACTCCTGGGCGTGGAGTCGCCCTATTTCTGGCTGAAATTTGCCTTGTAACTGTTCAAACTCCTCCACCGCTGCGACTAATGCGGAGGGGGTTTGGGAAGCAAAAAATAAACCAGTCCCTGTCTCTGGATGTTGGCGAATGTCGCGCACTGTCTCCAAGGCGCCACCGGCTGCATAGGCAATTACTGGTGTTCCACAAGCTTGGGCTTCTACCAGGGCGATGCCAAAATCTTCGCAAGCGGAGTATACAAAGGCTTTGGCTTGGGCCATGTATTTTTCCACTACTTCTGCTGGTTGCCATCCGAGTATTTGCACGTTGGGTTTGGCGATTTGTCGCATCATTTCTAATTCAGGCCCGGTGCCGATGACAATGAGATGATGCCCCATTTGATTGAATGCTTGGACGATCGCCCGGATGTTTTTGTAGCTTACCAATCGGCAAACAGTGATGTAAAAGTCTTGTTTTTGTGCTACTAAGGAAAATCGCTCGATATTGACTGGTGGATAAATCACCTCTGCCCGTCGCCGATAGCACCGCCAAATCCGGCGGGCTGTATGTTGGGAATTGGCGATGAAATAATCAACGCGATTGGCAGAAATGACTTCCCACTGCCGTAGTTGGTGTAGCAAATATCGCGTCAGCACCCCTGGGATGCCTCGTCCGGCTTTGCTACTGTCCAAATAGTCAAAAGTCATGTCCCAGGCGTAACGCATGGGTGTGTGGCAGTAACAGACGTGTAGTTGGCTGGGACTGCTGAGGATGCCTTTGGCGACGGCATGGGATGATGAGAGGATAATGTCATATTGACGCAAATCTAGTTGTTCGATCGCGATCGGTAAAAAAGGCAAATATTTTTGGACACCTTTGCGGGCGAAAGGAAAGTGCTGCAAAAATGTTGTGCCAATCTCTCGCCCAAAAAGATAGCTTTCGGGATTTGTCGATTCAAAGTCGATGAGGGCATAGACATCGGCTTCTACGTGTTTGAGGATTTCCTCTACGACCAATTCTGAACCGCCCGTGGCTAAGGGCGTTAACCATTCGTGAACTAGGGCATATTTAAGTTTTTCTACAGCAGATTTCACTCTTGTCTCCACACCAGTAACAATTTTTAGCTTGGATTGAGACTAGCAAAAAAAACAATCCCTCTTGTCTGTAGTCGATCGAACTATTTGTTTGGGCTAATTCTGTCAATATCACTTTGGCTAAGGTGAATGCCCGACTTACTGAAAGTGACAGTACAAAGCTGTTTTGGGAGCGTGAGCGGGCTGGCTGGAGAGGATTATTGACAGCTAATACCATTAGGCCCAATTGATGTATAGTATTTACGATCGCCTAAATCTTCGGGACTGGCGATCGATCCCATGTGGTGTGAGGTAACAATGTCTAAAATTTTGTGGAAAGGACTCTTAGTCAGTCCCGCTGTATTAGCAGCAAGTTTGGTTTTATCTTCTGCTTCCCTAGCAGAGCAACCTCTGGAAATTGCAGCAACGACTCCAGTTAATAAATTGCAATTAGCAGGTGCGGCAACAGAGGCACAAAAGCCGGATACAGAAGCGTTAACGGCAGATTCAGTCTCATTAGCTAGCCCTCAGACTGTTGAGACTATTGACAATACAAGTGCGATCGAGTCGATCGCCCCAGTAGCTCAACAGTCACAAGAACCAGCCAACACAGTAGCAGCAGCAGATTTAATCACAACAGAGCCTGTCGCCGCCGCAGCAGTCGCAGAACCCAACAGCACAGTCCTAGGGGCAAACACCAGCGAAGCCAAACCAGCCACCGACTCAACCAGGGCAGTGGCACCACAACCGGAGCAAATTTCCCAATCGACAGCTCCCAAGGCGACATCTCCAGCATTGCCCAATGCCTTAGAGCAAATCAACCAATACAGCGCCGAAGGCACCGACAGTGAAAATGCGGCCGGTCAAGTCACCTCAGTTTCCCAACTTTCAGACGTGCGGCCTACAGATTGGGCATTCCAAGCATTGCAGTCCCTAGTAGAACGCTACGGTTGTATAGCTGGCTATCCCGACGGCACCTTCCGTGGCAACCGCGCCATGACTCGCTACGAGTTTGCAGCCGGTTTAAACGCCTGTTTGGATAAAGTCAACGAACTGATTAGAGGCGGTAGCAAAGGCCTGGCAACTAAAGAAGATTTAGCTTCTGTGCAAAAATTGCAAGAAGAATTTGCCGCCGAATTAGCAACCTTGCGCGGCCGCGTCGATGCTTTGGAAGCACGGACGGCTGAATTAGAAGCCAATCAGTTTTCGACTACGACTAAACTCAATGGCGAAGTGATATTCGCTTTGACAGGCATCGCCAGAGGAGAAGATGCTAATGGTCGCGATGCTGATAAAACAACGGCATTTGGCAGCAGAGTTCGTCTCAATTTCGACACGAGTTTCACAGGCAAAGATTTACTGAGAACTCGACTGCAAGTCTTAAATTTGGGTTCATTTTCTACGAATAACACCAAAACTGCTGAAGGAGAATTGCGGTTTAATGCTGGGCCTTTCGGTACTGCTAGCAATACTGTAGGTTTAGATGCGTTGTTTTATCAATTCCCTCTAGGGAAAAGCACTACAGTCATTCTCGAAGCCAATGCCGGGGCTGCTGACGATTTCACCAATACGGTCAACCCTTACTTTGACGGAGATGGGGGCAGCGGAGCTCTTTCTAACTTCGGTACTCGCAACCCGATTTACTATTTGACAGCAGGTACCGGTATCGCTTTGCGGCATCAATTTGGGGACAAACTGGAACTGAGTTTGGGATATTTGGCTGGCAATGCTGCTAACCCAACCAAGGGAAATGGTTTATTTAACGGCTCCTACGGCGGTTTGGCTCAGTTGACTTTTAAACCGACAAGTAGCATTGCTTTAGGTTTGACTTACCTTAATTCCTACAACTTCGTCACTGGTACCGGCAGCAATGCTTCTAATTTTCCTGCCCGACTCAGTTACTTCGGGCTAGATGACGGTACTGTTCCGGTTTCTAGTAATTCTTACGGCTTGCAGGCTTCCTGGAAGGTCAACCGTGGACTTGCGGTTGGCGGTTGGGCTGGTTACACCAATCAGCGCATTTTATCCAACTTGGCAACTCCTACCGGTTCGGTCCAGCGGGGAGACCAAAAAATCTGGAACTGGGCAGTTACTTTGGCTTTTCCCGATTTATTGAAAGAGGGAAATGTCGCTGGCTTGTTGGTAGGTATGGAACCGAGAGTGACGAGTTCCACTAATCGGACATTGCCCGAAGATAAGGATACTTCCTTGCACATTGAAGGTTTCTATCAGTTCAAGTTGAGTGACAATATTTCCATCACTCCTGGTTTAATTTGGCTGACCGCTCCCGACCACAATAAGAATAACTCTGATTTGTTGATTGGGGTAGTTAGAACGACTTTCACTTTCTAGGTTGTTTTTAACCGCAGATTAACGCAGATTCATGGTCTGCGTTAATCTGTGCGGTTAAATCATATAAAATCCTCTCTTCCGAGTCCTGTATTAAACTCTCTCTTCTCGAACTTCGCGTCAAGAGCGCCTTCGCGGTTAAATCACCTGACGATACAACCGGAATTGATATCATTCCCATGCAACGGTCAAAAATATTAAATACTCAACAAGAACGACCAGCTTTTTGTGAAAGCTGGTCTGCCAATTAATTAAATCCGTTGTTCTCTCAAAGTGAGGAAACCCAAACAGCGCGTTCCGTTGCAGCGGGTTCTTCAAAACATATCATCCTTCGAGAGTGTTATTTTAGCAAGAAAATTTAATTTTTGCAATAAAACTTTACATTTCCGGGCGGAATTTGATTAAGCTGTGGCTTGCTGCGGTCTGCCCCAGACTATGCGCTCCTGCTTGTATACAACCATACCAGGTTTTGCGCCTTTGGGCTTATACACATATTTCGGTTCTGTATACACGACTGGTACTTGTTCGCTCTGACGGGCGCGACTGTAGTAGGCGGCCATGTTGGCGGCAAATTGTAAATCGGCTTCTTCGGCAACTGTGCCCGGTGTGACGCGCAGCAATGCGTGACTTCCGGGAATTTCTAGGGTGTGGAACCAGATGTCGTAGTCCCCTGCTACGCGAAAGGTGAGTTGGTCGTTTTGGCGGTTGTTGCGCCCGATTAATAATTCAAAGCCACTGGGGGTTTGGTAGCGGTGAAATTCGATCGCAGCATTTTTGTCCGTACTGCGGTAATCTGGAGCATCTAGATATTTTTGTTGAATCAGTTCTTCGCGGATTTCTGCTAGGGTTTGCAAATCTTGGGTGTTGCGGTAGGTTTCTAATACCGAAAGTGCGGCTTCTACTTGCTCTAAATAATCGATTTCTTCTTGGACAGCCGCTAATAAAGGTTCTACGGCTATGCGAGCTCTTTTAAGTTTTTGGTGCTTTTTGTAGAGGGCTTGAGCGTTTTGGACGGCGTTTTTTTCGGGATTCAGGGGAATGGCAACTGGTTGGTTGGTTTCAAAGTCTGGTAGAGAAATGGTTTTCATTCCTGGTTGCCAATGTTGTAAGTTTGCCATGAGCAAATCGGCTTGGGATTTGTGGGTGTCGGCTACTTCTGACTGCTGTAATTTTTCTTTGAAGGTGTTGGCTTTGAGTTTGAGTTTTGCTAGCAGGTTAATCAGTTTTTGACTAAGTTGATGTCGCACTTGGGCGAATACTTCTTGGTTGATTTCGCTGGTGTAGTAGCTGTTGAGTAATTCTTGGACTGAAGGGAAGGCAGAGGTTAACTCCTCTCTACCCGTCCCAATCGAAGTTAACCCCCCCCAGCCCCCCCCAAGGGGGGAAAGAATCGGGGAAGTATTAGAGGGCACGCACGCACCATCCACCGCCCCTACATGATGATTTTCGGGTGCTGGCCAGTCGATGACGGTGTAGCCTTGGGCTGTCAAACTGGGTTGGAATTTTGAGTTTTCTAGGGCTTGCAGCCAGTATTGCCACCGCTGGAATAGTTGCTGCCAGTCGTCGGGGCTGAGGCTGTCGGTGGATTGTTCTGGGTCTAATTTGGCCGATCGAATCATAGACCAAATTAAAGCCTTGCTCAACCCTCGATAATTCTTCAACAGGTTGCGGTGTAATTGCCCAGGAACTAGGCTAATTCTTTCTTGCCATCTGTTTTGAGGTTCGATCGCGCTTGGTGCTGTATCGGTCAAAGCCGGGGGCATTTCGTAGGGTTGCCCGGTTTGGATGGGGCGCACGCTGGACTGTTTGGCGCTGACTTGGTGAGCACAGGTGACAACGAGATTGTCGTGGGCGGTGAGGATGACGTTGCTGTATTTGCCGATGATTTCGGCGTAGAGATGCCACAGGGCTGGTTCTCCTGGGCGTTGGGCGAATTGCAAGTCTACAACTCTTTCCCAGGGGGAGATGGGGGCGATGGAAACTAGGGCTAAACCGCTGAGTTGGTGTCGCAGTTGTTGGCTGAAGGTGAAGGTGTCGGGAATGCGGGGCGGGGGGTCGCCGACGCAGATGCGGGCGGCTACGGGATGCCAGGAAAGGTCAATCCAGCCCCGTTTGTTCATGGTGCGTAGGGCTAGGGACACAGTGAAGCGATCGCGCTGGTAGACTTGTTCTAAGCGTGCTGGCAGCCATTGGGCCCGCAGTTCGCTGCAAGCCGCAGTTAAAGTTGTCAAGTCTACAGGTTGCACAGTACCCTCTTGCGATCGAAATATCTATATTTCACTATATCAAGTTTGGTGGGCAAAATTGTTTTATGCCCACATTTGGCTAAAAGAGCCATATTCTCAATGCTTGCAAGTTGTAGCTTTGAATCTATCAACTGCCTACAAAAACTTCTTTGATAAACGCGCCCTGTTGCCTAAG
>RDXH01000033.1 GCA_004292745.1 Oscillatoriales cyanobacterium
GAAGATATTTGGCGGGTCACTGCCTGAGAAAATAGCTCGATGCCTGGGATTTATTTCAACTCACTAAACCCCCTTTCTCTCTTCGACAATGGGGCTTTTCTGTTTTTATGCTATTTTTTTGCTCCAGGACGGCTCTCTGGGATTTGTGGTGGGAACTGTATCTAACAGCACAAACCTTGGGTAATGAAATCGCTGAAATCCTTACCCTCAGACACATAAGCTATATCAATCACCGGATACCCAGGAGAGCAAGTTTTCTACATGCATATAAGATGCTTTCTGCATGGGCGGCTTGATCCTGATTTGAGCGTTCATGGCGATCGCAATTAACGCATTTTGATGCTCGCTCGTGTTAATGCTGGGCAATAAACTTGGTTTTTGAGCGATCGCAATTTTAACAGAATCAGATAGGGCTCATTGGTAACAAGTTAAGCCTGTATGGCACTTGTCAAGGGGATTTGAGAAGATTCCTCAAAGAAAAATTGGTGATTGCCTCGCTGTCGATCGGGGAAAGGTGCAACAATTAACTTAACATTCGGCTTTCGTTGAGATTTAACAATACCTAAATCTTGGTTTTCGGGCGCGGCGAAATACTGAATCGGGTCAGTTGCCTTACCTTTTTGATGAGCTATAGCAACCGCCAAGGCGGTTAGGACGCAAGGCGTAAGACAACCTCGATCGCCAGAACGCAAACAATCAAACTGATTCTTGAGTTGGCGAATTCGACTTTTCAGCCAAGACCAGCATTGTTCTATTTTGTTAAAATCAGGGGAGTATGGTGGACAACTCTGCTATGAAAGCTTGGCGCTTGGCTTCATCCCGCTCGCGGTAGCCATAATTTTTTTTTCGAGTAAAATTTATTTTCTTTAACGCTCGTGAGATGGTGCGTGAGCTAATCTCTCCATCCCAAAGTTTCGCCATCTCCACCTGGGTTTTTTCCCCATGAGATGAGGCAAATTCGTGGAATTTTTCCCAATCGGTAATTTTATGACCATTACCGTTCGGCTTGTTGGACCATGCTAGAAAGTCCCCTGTTTGGGCTTGTCGCTTCAGCCATAGCCCGAGCGTGTTCCGACTGATGTCGAACAATATACTTGCTTCAATAATCTTTAACCCATCTAGTTGGATAGCTTGAATGACTTTCTGACGTAGGTCGTAGCTGTATGGTTGGGGCATGACGTGCGATCGCTCCGCAACAAAGAAGATTATTCTCAGTTTACGCCCTAACCGCCTTGGCGGTTGCTATAGTTGCGAGGCGATTACCTCTTCTTCCACCATTGGCCTGTGAGTTTTTTTGGCGTGGTCACGGTTGGTTTTTTGATTCTTGGCCATATTTGCTGACCTACACAATCGCTCAATTATTTGTCAATTCTATCATTTGATGATACCAACGCTCGCAACTATCATGCGGGCCCGGAGGCTGCCGTGCGCTTGCGGTGCAAATATTATCGATCGCCTGCAAATATTATCGATCGCCTGCAACTATTATCGATCGCCTGCAACTATTATCGATCGCCTGCAAATATTATCGATCGCCTGCAACTATTATCGATCGCCTGCAAATATTATCGATCGCCTGCAAATATTATCGATCGCCTGCAAATATTATCGATCGCCTGCAACTATTATCGATCGCCTGCAAATATTATCGATCGCCTGCAAATATTATCGATCGCCCGCGACTATTATCGATCGCCTGCAACTATTATCGATCGCCCGCAACTATATAGGGCTTGCTGAATATATCGATCGCACTTGACGTAGCGAAAGGTTATGCCATGGTGCGATCGAGAGTTAAATGCAAAAAAAACAGGTAAAATAGATCGAAACCCGTGCATCACCACCTGCGATCGTGTACAAGAAAGCTGAGCTTGCTCTCCTCCCAGCCTTAGACTTTGAACTAGCCAAGGGGTCTAAATTGTCTGCTGACAACCGTTGGGTAAAAATGGCCCAAATAATCCCATGGTCTGAATTTGAATCAGAATATGCGGCCAACTTTCCCGCAGACTCATAGTGCACCAGCCAAATCATTTCGGATGGCATTGGGGGCATTAATTATCAAAGAAAAATTAGGAATTAGCGACCCTTGAAACGGTAGAACAAATCCGGGAAAACCGGCTCTCTCGGATATTTGGTGCAAAATGTAGGAATCGATACTATATTTTTCAATCGTGAAAGCTCAAACCCTTGATTTTGCTCAGTTATAAGCATTACTTATCACCCTAACTACGAGAGAGCCGAGAAAACCGAGCATGGTGTAAAGAAAAAGGAATTAGGCTCAGTGGGCCGCCCCTAGGAAGGCCTCCAGCAAATGTGAGTAAATCAAAAAAGAAGCAAGCGTTGGAAGATGAGAGGATTAGGAATGCTATTGAGGGTAAATTTGGGGCTTGCGGAAACGAAGATTCGGCCTAAACCCTTGTGATGGCCAAACTTGATAATACATCTGCTACAGTTATTGCAATTACTTTTTTGGTCATGAACCTTGCTACCTGGTGGCGCCGGGTTTTTTGTGTGTTTTTATGTCTATTTGGAAACAGAACACCTGTTTTTGGGTTAAAGATAACCTTCCTTTATAGTTTAAGTGGATTAATACACAAAAGACTTATATTAAATCGAGCTTGAATATATCGATCGCTCCTACTCTTACTTTGCGATCGATTATTCAGCAAACCCTATATATCGATCGCCCGCAACTAGAGCGAGCGAACAACTTATTGATAATGATAATCGCTTTCGGTGGCAAAGTCCGCCTACGGCAGACTCTCCCACCCTTACCCCTTGTTTGATTATCATTATTGTTCAATTATCTTTCTACACAAAGGGGTATTGACAAAATTTACTCCCTTCTAACTTGTTACTAATGGATAGGGCTCACGCCCTCACGTCAATTTTCCACAATGGACTACTGGGTAATGCTGAGTAAGTTGCAGCTTCTCAAGTCAGGGCAGATCGATCGAGATTCGAGGCTGGGCGGGTTTTGGAGCGCAAGTGCTGCCTAAATGCCGAGCTTGCGCTAAAGTTGTGAAAGATTAAAGTTTATCGATCGCCTTTTATGCCTTACACTGCATCTACCCCAACAGACCCCCATCAAGCAAATATTCGTAATGCCGACTACCGCTTACTAGAGCGTAATAAGCTGACACCGATGATGCAGCGGTATGTGGAAGTCAAAGAACAATATCCCCACGCACTTTTATTATTTCGAGTCGGAGATTTTTTTGAGTGCTTTTTCCAAGATGCAGTGACGATTTCGCGGGAATTAGAGCTGGTTTGTACTAGCAAAGAAAGCGGCAAGGAAATTGGACGAGTGCCGATGACAGGAGTGCCACACCATGCACTCGATCGCTACACTTCAATGTTAGTAGAAAAAGGCTATGCTGTAGTAGTTTGTGACCAAGTAGAAGATGCAGCGATCGCAGCTAGAGAAGGCCGTCAAGTCAAGCGCGAAATTACCAGAATTCTGACTCCCGGAACTTTGACTGATGACGGAATGCTCAAAGCCAGACAAAATAACTTTTTAGCAGCAATCGTTATAGCTGGAACCCATTGGGGATTGGCTTATACAGATATTTCAACTGGAGAATTTGTTACTACACAAGCAGATAGTTTAGAACAATTAAATCTAGAATTATTGCGTTTGCAACCGTCGGAAGTGCTAGTACCAAGTAATGCTCCCGATTTGGTGACTATGTTGAGACCAGGAGAAAAATCCGATGGTTTGCCAGAGTGTTTACCGAGTTCATTTTGCTATTCTTTGCGATCGCAAATTCCCTTTACTTTGGGAGAGGCAAAACAGAGAATCCTGCAAAAGTTCAAAGTGCGATCGCTCGAAGGTATGGGGTGTGGACAGCTTGCCCTAGCAGTGCGCGCCGCCGGGGGTTTACTGCAATATCTCGAAGAAACTCAAAAAGGAAATGCAGTCCCTTTGCAAGTATTACACACTTATACTATCACGGATTTTCTCACACTAGACTATCAAACCCGTCGCAATCTCGAAATTACTCAAACTGTGAGAGATGGGGTTTTTCATGGTTCTTTGCTGTGGGCGATAGACAAAACTAGCACTGCAATGGGAGGTCGGGCTTTACGGCGGTGGGTGCTGCAACCTTTACTGAATATTAAAGGCATTTGCGCGCGACATGACACGATTCAAGAATTAGTAGAAGATAACTACCTGCGCCAAGATTTGCAGCAGTTATTACGCCAAATGTACGACATAGAAAGACTGACTGGCCGCGCTGGTTCTGGAACAGCTAGCCCGCGAGATTTAGTCGCTTTAGGTGATTCTTTGGCAAAATTGCCGGAATTAGGTGCGATCGCAGCCCAAGGTCGATCGCCCTATCTGAAAGCACTGCAAAATGTGCCGCCAATTTTAGCAGAATTAGCAACTAAAATTCACGCTCATTTAGTTGACGAACCACCCATTCATTTAAAAGAAGGAGGGTTAATTCGTTCTGGGATTAATTCTCTACTAGATGAAATGCGGCAAACTGCATCAGCCGATCAGGAGTGGATTGCTCATTTAGAGGCAAATGAAAGAAAACGCACGGGAATTTCTAATTTAAAAGTAGGTTACAATAAAGCTTTCGGGTATTATATCAGCATTACAAAATCGAAAGTAGACCAAGTACCAAATGACTACACGCGCAAACAAACTCTCACTAATGAAGAACGCTACAGCACAGAAGAATTAAAACAAAGAGAAGTACGAATTCTGACAGCGCGGGAAGATTTAAATCAACTAGAATATGATATTTTTGCTCAAGTGCGCGCGGAGGTAGGAGAACACGCCGAAATTATTCGCAATGTTTCCCGCGCCGTGGCCGCGGCCGACGTTTTGTGTGGTTTGGCAGAAGTAGCTGTTTATCAGAATTACTGTCGTCCAAATATGGTTGAAAGTCGGGAAATTAAAATTATTGAAGGTTGTCATCCGGTGGTCGAAAAGTCTTTACCTCCGGGCTTTTTCGTACCTAATTCGGCTTTTTTGGGTCGGGAAGCAGCGCTAAATAGACCAGATTTAATTATTTTAACTGGACCGAATGCTAGTGGCAAAAGTTGTTATTTGCGGCAGGTGGGTTTGATTCAGTTGATGGCGCAGATGGGGAGTTTTGTGCCGGCGAAGGCTGCTACTTTGGGAATTTGCGATCGCATTTTTACCCGCGTCGGCGCGGTGGATGATTTGGCAACAGGTCAGTCTACCTTTATGGTAGAAATGAATGAAACGGCAAATATTCTCAACCATGCGACACCAAAATCATTGGTTTTGTTAGATGAAATTGGCAGGGGAACAGCGACTTTTGACGGACTTTCGATTGCTTGGTCTGTGGCCGAATATTTAGCAAGCGAAATTCGAGCTAGAACAATTTTTGCAACGCACTATCACGAATTGAATGAGTTAGCTTCTATTTTAAATAATGTAGCAAATTATCAAGTTACTGTCAAGGAATTGCCCGATCAAATAGTATTTTTGCACCAAGTTCAGCCTGGAGGTGCTGATAAGTCTTATGGGATTGAAGCGGGGAGATTAGCTGGTTTACCAACCTCGGTAATTGAGAGAGCAAGACAGGTGATGAAGCAGATTGAGAAACATAGTAAAATTGCTATAGGGCTGCGGAAAGGAGTTAAAAAAGAGGGAAAAGAAGAGGCTGATAGCGAACAATTGGATATTTTTGATACTTGAGATTTTACCTAAAACTTGTTTGTAAACAAGTAGGGTGCGTCAGAGGATAAAAACCTGTTTAAATCAAAATAATCAAAGTCTGATATAAATTTCGGTTGCACCGTCAGGCAATAATCGAGGGTCTATCCCAATTTTGGAGGGGCGAAGCATTCCGGCAGTAAGTCTCTGCTTATAACTAATAAATTATCTACCGGAATGCTTTGCCGCTAGGGATATATTTGCAAAAATGGGATGCTGGAAATATCTAGCGACAGGTGCGATATTTGATGTGATAAACCAAACCACGGTGAGCCAGATCAAAGGAGTCAACGGTGGCCGTACCAGCACCACTGGCAGTCATCGCAGCATTGACTCTCATGTTGATGCTGTCACCACAACGAGACCAAACATCTGCTACAGTTGCTAAGCTATCTCGAACGTTATAGTTAGTTTCCCCGTTAAAATTCCGGGAAAAAATTGGGCCTCGACTGCCTGCAAAAAAGTATTCTGCTCTTAAGTTTGCGCTAGTTTTTGGTGCGATATAACCACGATAATCAGCATCGTAGAGAGAAATTTGGAAACCTTGAGGTACTTTGATGGGAATACTGAGATTGCAGCTTTTGCGTTTTTCTGCTGAGACATTTCCCTGGGCTACAAACTTATCAAATAGAATGGTTAGTTCTTGACCATCGGGGCTGACACTGACACTGGCGGATCTGTCGGGACAACCACTACCACCATAGCTTGCACCTAAGATTTGCACTTTTTCCTGGGCCAAGGCGGAGCTAATGGAAGCAGACATTAATGTGGTGGCCAGTAAGAGTTTTAAAAACTTCATGGAATTTCTCCTAGATCAATTTTGATCTATTAATTTGGGTGTGAAAAACACTCCGTTTGATTGATGAATCAAAATTTAGGTAAACCCTGTTTCATGAGGAGATTACAAGTTTTTTCTTGTGAACTCAAAAGTTCAGAACGTCTATCTACTGAGCTATTCGATCTTACCTTGCTCAGTGGTTTTTGGATGAGTGCGGTCGCTCAATAAATATTTATTCTTTGCTGATACTTTCTAAGATTCATTTCATCTAAATAAAGTTCCGGAAGATTCCAGACAAAAGGTCTACTTTTCCTGGAAAACAAGAACCTAGGAAGCAGAGAACTTTCTGAGTGTTGAGTCTGTCTTTGAGCGGGGGAAATTTTCTGACAATTTTTGAGAGGAATAGGGCTGGATTCTACTGGGAATAGGAGACGGAGGCGATCGCCTAGGAAGCACAGAATTCTCTTGTTGTGGAGTCTGGGGTTGGCGGTAATATTTTTTGTAAACTTAAAATTAAATGTTGCTAAATATTAATAATCAAAAATCCTCTAGTATTAAAGCCAGACCAATTAATTGACGAGCTTGTTTTTTTGCTTGTGCATATTTTATGACTGGTTAAAAAATGATTATCTGCTGTATACACAAATACATTCATTTAACTATCAGTAGATTAACATAAGTCTTGGTTTGATAATATTTTAGAACCTAAATTGTCATCATCAAACATCAGCTAAAACCTATGGTAGGCAGAGATTGCAGGAAGTTTTAAAGTTAGATTCGTAAATTGCATTCTCTAGATGTATTTACTGCATTCTGTGATAAAATTATATGTATTTAATAGAAGTAATTCCTGCAATTAGTTAATAGAATAGAGATACGATCCTAACCATTGACGATCGACTACTAACATTTTCTGGACGAGGAAAAAAAACATGGATACTACCGTAGAAAAAAAAGCCCCACCTCACCTTGTTGAGCAAGTTAAAATTAAAACCACGAACAGTTTAGAGTTTGAGCTTTGGGCTAAAGCGGTCAAACGCCAGATGATTGCAGCACTCTCTAAAAAGAACGAAAGCTAAGAGTTCAGGGGCTTTTGTGTGCGAGTTTTGTAAATTGAGTTAAGAAAATAGTTGTTTGTGTTGTTGTCCCAGAAGGGAAGGGGAGAGTGGAAGAGTGGGAGAGGGGGAGAATTGATACTTCTGGCTTCTGGCTTCTGCCTTCTACCTTCTACCTTCTGTCTGCTATTTTTCATTAGCTTAAGAACCCTTCTCAACTGCTGCAAGCAACCGTAGATTTCCGTCTTGAAGCTGCACAGCTTTCACCGTTCCCAAAGCGACTCTTTGTAGACCGTTATTCATCGCCACCTCAATTTTAATTTTCGGATCGGCGAGTAAGCCAAGCCTGCCCCATAACCACTTGACTTGAGTAGCAGGAAAAGATTTGAGTTCCATATCCAAAAAGGGCGAATTAACCCAGCGGTTCCCGTCGTAGAAACTGGCGACCTGTACCTGATACCAAACTTGTTTTTCTGTCAATTTTAACTGATTTTTAGGTTCTGGTTCCATCCATTCATTGGGATTAATAGTGCTAAGTAAAGTAGCCGAACCCATAATTTGACTTTTGTGCTGTTCTAAACTTTCAGCTAGGGAAACTGATTCGTCAAGTTTATTGACTAAATTCCGAATACGGTTCCTAGTTTCGCTGTCGGTATCTGATTGTCGATCGAGCCAATTCATCGCCTCGCGAGTGCCATCTTGAGAGGCGATAATGAGTGCGCCCCAAGCTTTGACATCGCCATCACTAGAATTCACTCTCAAAGCTGCGTCTACACGATTCAAGAGTTTGCCATTGTCATTTTTTAGGGTTTTGGCAATTTCGTGACTGTTGCTAGGATCGGCTTCAAATACCTGCAAAGCTTCTCTCCAGCGACCGTCTATCAACTCTGCGAGAACTTGTTGACCGGGACTGGCCCAAGAGGCGATCGCCTGAGCCTTAGTAATTTTAGCATGAAATTCGATGGTATCTAGCTGAGCTTGGGCCAGAGTCTGCCAATTAGCACCGGCTTTTCCCTTAGCAATACGCATCACATTTAAAGCTGGAGACCACAGGCCACTTTTGGCAAGTCGCAAACCATTTTTGTAGGTTTCGTCATTTAAAGCAAATTCTTCCAAAGAAATCGGGTTTAACTGAACAGGATTCGGCACAAATTTGCGAGGGCCAATTTGGTAAAGAGTAAATAGGGGTTCCAAACCAACTGTTTGATCGATCGCCAATTGTGGAGACGAACCCTTAACAATTTGCTGCCAATTTGGCGGTTGTCCGGCGGCACTGACCCATTCCAAGAGCGAGATTAAATGATTTTGGCTGGGGTTGTAGCGAACCACCTGTCCGTAGGGAAGTTTTTTATCGCCCCGTACTAATTGACCGCTGACATTAAACCAAATTCCCGAAGTCGGTGCTTTGCCATTAAATCGGCGCAGTTCGGTTAAAGGTAGAGACTGATTCGAGCCAAGAGTATCTGACTTGGAGTCAGCTAAAGAAGCGAGTACAAAAGATTCTGCTGGACCTTCTACATTTACGGAACTGGTTAGTTGAAAATACTCGACTTTATCTGAATCTCGATCGGGAAGTTGCACGCGCTTGTATACGCGAAGTTCGACAATTTGACGACAAGGATTTTTGCAGGATGTTGTGGCGTTAACAGTCCTTTCCACCATCACAGGTAAAAGTAAATCAGAAATAGAAGGATCTGTGGAGTTATCGATAGGAAGTGGCAGAGGTTCTCCGGTGACAAATCCCAATTTACGGATGCTAGCTTGAATTTGATCCAGAGTTTGAATCGAATCTCTGGTGGCGAGGGGAAGCCGGGACCATTCCGGCACAAATTTAGCGATCCATTTGTTACCGTTGGGATCGACAATCAGTTGATAACTCAGCCATGCGCCGCCACCCATCAAAGCGGCGAAGCCACACAACACGCTGAGGGCTGTGAAATTAGCGATCAGTCTTTTCCAGGGATATCTGGCGACCGATTTTGGGGTAGGAGTTTTTGATTTGGGGGTGTTAGATGGAGACTCTTGAGAATTTTGGGTGCGTCGGGCTTGGCGGCGGCGTCTGGTGGGGGGAACTTTGGCATTTTCTGGGGGTTTGGCTCGATTTTTGGAGGGGTTAATTTTGTGTTCCATCGTGAAATTTTAGGATTTAGATTTTAGAATTTATGCTTAAAATTGCCATAGACATTGCCGATAATTATTGTGGAATAGGTCTTACCGTCTGTTAAGAACAGGCTTTTTGCTAGATGTCTAATAGTCGATCGTATTGCCGACCTATGGTATCCCAGGTGTATTGGGTTTCGATGTGCGATCGGGCATTTCGAGACAATTCGTGTCTTAGGTGTGGATTTTCAAACAAAGTGCTAATCGCTTCAACATACTCCTGAACTTCATTAGCGCGCAAGGCCAAGATCGGTTGTGACTCACCGCCGATGGCTAAACCTTCCAAACCTCGATCGCTTGCAACAATGGGTGTTCCAGCAGCCATCGCCTCCAAAGTTTTATTTTTTATCCCCAAACCAATTCGCATCGGGACTACACAAACAGTAGCCTGATGCAAATATTCTGCCACCTTTTGGACTCTGCCTAGAACTTGAATTCCTGGTAGTTTCCCCAAAGCCAAGACGGAAGGTACTGGGGAAGTTCCGACTAAGGTGAGGGTAGTATCGGGATAACGCTGCTGTAGGATTGGTAAGATCTCCAAGGTCAAGAATCTGGCTGCGTCGATGTTGGGCAAATTGTTCATGGCCCCTGCAAAGATTAAGGTGTGTCCTCCCGGATCGATCGCCCGATGGGGAAATTCGACTAAATCAACTCCGTTGGGAATTACCTCAATGGTTGGCATTGAGAAATAGTCTATTCTTTTTTCCATGTTTCTAGGCGACAACAATTGGAGAAGTAGTTGCTTGTCTGTGGATGTGGTCGCCACAATGCGAGAGAATTTGGCACAGTAGCGTTTTTCATAGCGGGCTAGGAGGGGTAAAATAAGTCGATCGCGCAGGGGGTTTTCTGATGTGCCTGTTTCTAAAATTTGCTTACAAGTTCCCCAAACTGAACTGTGAATATTGACGACTGTCAGGAGTTTTTGTCGCCACTGTGGACGGACATAAATCTCGTTAACGCTGTGTTCGCAAGTAATAGCATCGCACTTTCCTGCTGTGACTAACTCATCTACCCAATTCTGCATGGCTGGCGAGTAGCTTGAGAGTACATTCGGAGGTGTCCCGGATTGCAAAAATCCAGCAAATCTGCCTAGTTTTCCAACTATTCCATAGAATCCCCCCTCAGTCCCCCCCCAACTTCGGGGGGGTAGTCTTAGCCCCCCCTTGGTAAGGGGGGGTTGGGGGGGTATTTGGGGGTTGGGAAAAACGGCTAATTCTGCAACTTGCTGGCGCAATTCGTGAATTTGTGCATCGGTGACATCGGGCGATCGCAGTGTTCCGAGAATTACATGATGCCGCCGGCTCAAATATTTTAATAAATGAAATGTCCTTACCTGAGTTCCTCCGCGGCTTGGGGGATAGGGAAAAGTGGAGGAAAGCATTAAAATCTGCATGGAATGTTGTACAAACAGGACTTAGGCAAAAATCCGTTTTCTGAGCCGAATTATGTCATTTTAGGTGGATGACGATGGCTAGGAACCTGGTTTTTAGGTTGATAGTGCATCCACTACTAATAAATAAAGTTACCGCCAAGCGATAAGATTGATTAATAAAACCTGTTTAACAATTTTCGCACCTATGGACGAATTATCTGTTAATGCGCTGCTGGAAGACTTGAAAAACTCCGACGAAAGGGTACGCGATCGCGCGACTACAGAACTCTGGCGCTGTTGGTTTCACCAGAAGGGAGAGTATGGGATGCAAATTCTCAGGCGATCGCAAGTTTCCCTGGATGGAGGTGATGTTCGCCACGCTTTAGATTTGTTAACCAAACTGATTTCTCAAGAACCTGATTTTGCGGAAGCTTGGAATCGGCGCGCCGTACTTCACTATACCCAAGGAAATTATAAAAAGTCGCTCCAGGACTGCTCCATGGTCCTCAAACTCAACCCTATTCATTTTGGAGCTTTGCACGGGCTGGGTTTGTGCTACGCTGCTTTGGGAGAATACATAAATGCAATTCAAGCTTTTCGCCGCGCTTTAGAAATTCAACCTTTTGCTTTGGTTAATCAAAAGTTAATTTTGGAATGTACGGCTCGCTTGAATTAAAATACATAGGGCATTGGGAATAGGGCATTGGGAATAGGGCATTGGGGCCATGTAGTCGAAGTATGGGATAAGTTTGTGCCGAAAATTAGTGTTTGTATTCCTACTTGTAATCGAGTTCATTTGCTGGCTGGTGCGATCGCCAGCGTGCTAGCTCAAACTTATACAGATTTTGAATTAATTGTCTGCGATGACGGTTCTACTGACAGCACAGCGCTGTTAATGTCGGAATTTGTAGACGAAGGGATTAGCTACATTCGTCACCCGCAGAATATCGGTAAAAGCAATAATATGCGATCGGGCTTTGCGGCGCATCGGGGTGAATATTTTATTAAATTTGACGATGACGATCGCCTGAGTCCACAATTTTTGGAACGGACATCTGCTATTTTAGATAAAGACCCCAGCATTGATTTTGTCAGTACGGATCACTGGGTGATTGACATTAATAATCACATTGATGAAATCCAGACTAAACTGAATTCGCAAAGATGGGGCCGCAGTTCGTTGGCGGCGGGAATTATTGAAGATTTGTTGACCACGGTTTTTGTGAAACAAAGTTTGCAAATAGGGGCAACTTTATTTCGCCGGACTGCGTTGGAAGAGGTAGGATTTCTACGGCCAAATTGGCAAAATTGTGAAGATAACGATTTGTTTGTCAGACTTGCTATCGCTGGGAAAAGATGCTATTATTTGCCGGAACTTTTGATGGAATATCGATTCCATGCCGAACAGCAAGGGAGCGATCGGGCTATTCCCTATTTGACTGATAAATTGCGCTATTTGACCAGTTATGAGTTTGATGAGGACAAGTTGGAAACGGTCAGGCTCAGAAGGATTGCAGAAACTCAATTAGCGCTGGGTTTGCGGCTGATTGAGGTTGGTGAAACTGAGAAAGGGCGGGGGATGGTGCGGGCCGGAAAGTCGGTTTCAGCGGCGAAAATGTGGGCTGGTTTGGGGCTGTCGCTGTTGCCTATGAAGTTGCGGGGAAGGGCTTTTGAGATTGTGCGAAATTTGGTGAATAGTGCTGAATTCTGAATTTTAATATTAAGTTCGGTTCAATTGAGATATTACACCATTCTCATGAACAGGCAAGATGCCTGTTCCACAAGCTCTCATAACTCTGAAGTTTACTTAATGAAAACATTCGGTGTCTAATTATGTTATGATGTTGATAGACTAAAGCTAAGGTCTGTAGTTTGAATAGGATAAATCGCCATGCAGATACCAGAAAATCCCAGCAATGATGACATCAGAGAATCATTGATTCAGCTCAGGGCAGGATTAATTGAACTAGGTCAGAAAGTCGATCGCCTGGAATACAAGTTTGACGCATATCAGAAAGGGACTGATGGTATGGTGAGGATGGCTACGACTATTATTATTGCTACTGCTTCCGTCGTTGTCTTGTCTAGTCTTAGTCCCGCAGTCGCAGCCATAGTGACAGCATTGTCAGCCGGAAATGGACAGTAATAATTAAGCATCAAATCCATTGACATTACACAGAGGCGATCGCCAGCTATTTCACAATACCCCTGACTCTAATTGGTCTAAATATATAAATTCAGGAGCTTTAACTCCCGCTTCCTCTCTAATTTTTACCAGTTTAGGCGACTCAAAAAATGCCCTAGCATCTGCGATTGATGTCCAGGCGGAAAAATGAACAATTTTGTTGGGCTCATTTTCATATTTCAGAACTTGATACGATCGCTCTCCAGCTTCTTTTCGGATGTTTGCAGCACGATCGAATACAGATTTCCAAGCTTCATAATTTTCTACTTCATGAATAATTAATACATACTGCATGGCAATCACATCCCCATCGACTAGCTAGACTTTACCACGATGGGGACTACTTAAGCACTTAAAGAAGTCGGGAATCTAATACCGCGTTTTACGTTTAAAGTAGTAAACAGTGCTTTATCTAAATTTCCCCTAATATCGTGTCTATAGTTGCTGAAATTCCGACTGTATGGTTGCAAATTTCCCTCGTGGGGATCTGGTTGGGCTTGATTTTACTGGTGGCTGAAGGGTTAAATCGCTTTACTTCCGTCGATCCAGAAGTTTCCCGGAAGGTGGTGCACATCGGTACGGGGAATGTGATTTTGTTGGCTTGGTGGCTGGAAATACCCGGTTGGGTGGGAATAACGGCGGGAATTTTAGCCGCTGCGATCGCCCTAATTTCCTACCAAGTGCCGATTTTACCTAGTCTCAATAGCATAAATCGGCAAAGTTGGGGTACTTTTTTTTATGCTGTTACTATCAGCATTCTGGTGGCTTGGTTTTGGCCACTGGAACATCAGGAATATGCTGCTTTGGGTATTTTGGTGATGACTTGGGGGGACGGATTGGCGGCTGTCATCGGGCAGAAATACGGTCAGCATATTTATCGAGTTTGGGGAATGAAGAAAAGTTGGGAAGGTTCTGCAACTATGTATGTGGTGAGTTTTGCTGTCAGTAGTTTAATTTTGCTGGCGGTGCAAGGAAATGTTTGGCAAACTTGGGCGGTATCTGCGGTTGTGGCTGTAGTTGCTGCTTGTTTGGAGTCTGTTTCTAAGTGGGGAGTGGACAATTTGACAGTGCCGCTAGGGAGTGCGGCGATCGCCTTTTTCCTAAATCAGTTTTGGGTAATTGGTAATTTGTAATTAATCATTAGTTACAACCCCGAATTATTTAAAAATTCGGGGTTCTGGATGTAGTGATTAAAAATTACCGTTGTTGTTCGAGTTGTGTGAGGCGATCGCCTATCTGCCCTTACACAGAAGGTTTTTGTCGATCGCGAAGGAAACTGCCTAAATGACGGTTGATTATTCCCGCTTAGAGCTTTTGGAAGACTTACCCTCAAAAGGTTGAACGCCACTATTGGGATAGTTGTCATCGCTGGGGCTAAAAAGTCGCAAAGCTGCTTCCGAAACGTAACGCATTGCGTTTGTCAAAGACTTAGAAAGATTCATAAAATTCGCCTCTCTCGTCAGGGTTCTGATACTTTATAGATTACTCTGATTTTTTGCCTGGGGCTCGCTTTAGCAATATTTATTTGAATTACTTATTAGTCCGCAACTATTGCAGCAAGCTGAAGGAAGAAGAAGCCTCAAGGGGGGGAAGAAGAAGAACCCCCCCAGCCCCCAGGGCTGTTTCATTCTCACCAAAAAAAGGGTTTTGTAGGGGTAGCGCCCCCGTGCCTACCCCTGCCACCAACGATCCAATGCGCGTTTGGGGCTTCCAGGGCCGGCACGGGGGCACGGCCCCTACAGAGAATGAAACCGCCCTGCCCCAGCCCCCCCCCAAGGGGGGAAGGAAGAAGTCGCCTCCTGGGGGGAAGAAGAAGTCGCCTCCTGGGGGGGAAGATCGATGTGAAGAATGAAATGGGGTTTTTAGCAAATCTGCGGGCTGCAACCTGTGTATTTTGGTAAAAAACCCGGTTTTTGGGCTCTAATTGACAAACTGCTGGATAATTTTTATTAATCTTACCATAACACTCATCGGTCAATCCACAGGCAATTAGGCATCACAGAGTTATAAAAAGGAAATTTTCAGACATAAATTTAAAATCTTAATCAAAAACTTATATAAAATATGGTATTTATTACTATAATTAACAAAAGGAGTTTGCCGGGGTTCTACCATGAAAACTGCCACAGAAAGCTTGCACCATCAAAGTTTTGGCCCAATCCAAGAAGACCAAGAACTGTGTCTTTCCTCTGAAGATTACAGCTTATTGACCGACCTCTACCAGCTAACGATGACGGCTTGTTACGTCGGGGAAGGGATCGACGGGCGAGTGGCGAGTTTTGAATTATTCGCGCGGCGCTTACCAGAAGGTTTTGGCTATGCGATCGCCATGGGCTTGGCTCAAGTTCTCGATTATCTAGAGAAATTTCAGTTTTCAGCCTCGCAAATAGCTGCTTTGCAGTCCACTGGGATTTTTGCTGATGCCCCCGATCGATTCTGGACTCTACTCGCCACAGCCCGCTTTACTGGCGATGTCTGGGCGGTGCCGGAGGGGACGGCGGTATTTGCCAATGAGCCACTGCTACGCATCGAGGCTCCTCTGTGGCAGGCTCAGTTGGTGGAAACTTATTTGCTCAATGTCATAAATTATCAAACTTTGATTGCGACGCGATCGGCCAGATTGCGCGATGTGGCTGGCCCTGATGCTAAGTTGCTCGAATTTGGGACGCGCAGGGCTTTTGGCCCTCAAGCTGCTGTGTGGGCGGCTAGGGCGGCTCTGGCTGCGGGGATTGATGGGACTTCTAATGTTTTGGCTGCTTTGAGGTTGGGCCGCAAACCAGTGGGTACAATGGCTCATGCTTTGGTGATGGCTGTCAGTGCTCTCGAAGGTAGTGAAGAGCAGGCGTTTACGGCGTTTCACCGCTATTTTCCTGGTGCGCCGTTGTTAATCGATACCTATGATACTGTGGCGGCGGCGCGCCTGTTGGCCGATCGCGTCAACAGCGGTGAAATGGTGTTGGAAGGGGTGCGGCTGGATTCTGGGGATTTGGTGAAATTGTCGCGGGAAGTGCGATCGATCCTGCCGGGAATTCCGATTATTGCCAGCGGCGATTTGGACGAGGCGGAAATTGCTAAATTAAAAAATGCCGGCGCTTGCATTGACGGGTACGGTTTGGGAACGAAGTTGGTCAGCGGTTCCCCTGTGAATGGTGTTTATAAATTGGTGGAAATTGACGGAATTCCAGTGATGAAGGAGGCAAGTGGCAAAGTGACATATCCGGGACGGAAGCAAATTTTTAGACAGATTAAAGATGGGCAAATTCTCGGAGATTGTTTGGGATTGTCAGAGGAAAAACCTCAGAATTGTGATGCTTCCATAACATTAATGAAGTTGGTTGTCAAGGAAGGAAAACGATTGTATGGTCAAGAAAGTTTAGAGGCGATCGCGAAACGCACAGCCGCTTCTGTCGCTAGTCTGCCTGCTGCAACTCGCCAACTAAATAACCCGATTTTGCCACCTGTAGAAATTTCTACAGATTTGCAAAATCTCACCAATCAAACACGACAAATAACCAATAACAAATAACAAATTCCCAATTCCCAATTCCCAATCCCCAATTCCCAATTCCCAATTCCCAATCCCCAATTCCCAATTCCCAATTCCCAATCCCCAATCCCCAATCCCCAATCCCCAATTCCCAATTCCCTATGAAAAGAATTGCCTTGTTTGGAACCAGCGCCGATCCGCCTACTGCCGGACACAAAACTATCCTTAATTGGCTGGCTCAGCATTTTGACTGGGTAGCAGTTTGGGCATCGGACAATCCTTTTAAATCTCACCAAACTTCTCTGGAACATCGATCGGCAATGCTGCTGTTAATGATTCAAGAAATTAATTCCCCACGGCAAAATCTTTGTTTATATCCAGAACTCAGCAGTCCCAGGACGCTAGAAACAGTAGCACGGGCAAAATCCCTGTGGAAAAATGCCGAGTTGACCCTAGTAATAGGTTCAGATTTAGTGGAACAATTGCCTCGCTGGTATCAAGTTGAAGATTTGTTAAAACAAGTGCAATTGCTAGTAGTCCCACGACCTAATTATCCACCACAAGAGTTAGATTTGTGGCAGTTGAGACGAAGGGGTGCGGATGTGGCGATCGCATCTTTGAATGCTCCCAATGTTTCTTCAACATCCTATCGGGAAACAGGAGACACCGAAGCCCTGACTCCGACCATCGAAGATTACATTAATAGGGAGAATTTATACGCATGGCACGAGGCACAAAAAAGAGCGAAGGTTGCTCATTAGCTGACTTTAAAGTCGGAGTAGATAATGTGATTTTCTCCGTCGATACTGTGCAGAATCGTTTATTAGTCCTGTTAGTAATGCGCCATGATGAACCGTTTATAGATTTTTGGAGTCTTCCGGGTACTTTGGTGCGCCATGGGGAATCTCTAGAGAATGCAGCTTATCGGATTTTGTCGGAAAAAATTCGGGTAAAAAACTTGTATTTGGAGCAATTGTATACTTTTGGAGAACCGGGGCGCGATCCCAGGGAATTCACCAGAGGCGATCGTTATCTTTCTGTCAGTTACTTTGCTTTAGTTCGCTTGGAAGAAGCTGAGTTAATTGCTGGGAGTGTGGTGGCTGGTGCCGGCCACCGTGTCAGTGGCATTGCTTGGTATCCTGTGGAACAAGTTCCTAAGTTGGCCTTCGATCACAATCAAATTCTCGAATACGGATACCGGCGCTTGCGGAATAAACTGGAATATAGTCCCGTGGCTTTTGAAGTCTTGCCGGAACTTTTCACTTTAAGCGATTTGTATCAACTTTATACTACTATTTTGGGGGAAAGTTTTTCAGATTATTCTAATTTTCGCGCCCGATTATTGAAACTAGGTTTTTTGTGTGATACCGGTGTAAAAGTTTCACGGGGTGCCGGTCGTCCTGCGAGTTTGTATCGCTTTGATCCGGAAGCTTTTGCCCCTTTAAAGGATAAACCTCTGGTGTTTATTTAATTGTTGAGAGGATGACATTAGATGATAAATTTAGTAAGATGAAAGTAGAAAAAAATCAGGAGTACAGGCGATGAAAGCCCCAAATGAGTGCGTGAATATTCTGGAAGTTCGTGAAGAAATCGATCTAATCGATCGGGAAGTCATCGATGCTTTGAGCAAGAGATTTCAATATGTCATTGCGGCGGCTAGGTTCAAAACCAGTGAAGCTAGTGTGAAAGCGCCCGATCGCTTTTATGCTATGTTACAACAGCGGCGTGAATGGGCCCAGGAAGCGGGTTTGAATGCTGATGTGGTGGAAAAGCTCTATCGGGATTTGGTCAATCATTTCATTGAAGAAGAGATGAAGCATTACAAGTCTGATTCGTGAGTAATCCTTCTTCCTTCTTGCTTCTTCCTTCTAGATTAGGTAATTTGGTAATATGAAAATTGCGATCGCACAACTAAATCCTACTATTGGTGATATTTTTGGCAATGCCAACTTGATTCTGGAATCTGCAAAAAAGGCTGCGGGTGAAGGAGCAAATCTATTGCTAACACCGGAACTTTCTCTGATAGGTTATCCACCACGAGATTTGTTGATGAACCCTAGTTTTATTGCCGCGGCTGGGGACAAGTTGCAGCAATTAGCCCAGGATTTGCCAGGGGAGTTGGCAGTGATAGTCGGCACTGCTATTCCTAATCCTAACGCTGTGAAAGCAGGCGGAAAATCCTTGTTTAATTGTGCTGTTTTGTTGGCAAATGGTAGCATCCAAAAAGTTTTTAATAAACGTTTGTTGCCTACCTATGATGTATTTGATGAAGATAGGTATTTTGAACCGGGAACCCAAAGCGATTTTTTTAAATTAGGTAACATTAAAATTGGGATTACAGTCTGCGAGGATGTGTGGAACAATGAGGAATTTTGGGGAAAACGCAGTTACGCGGGTGAACCTTTTTTGGATTTGGTCAAAGCTGGTGTGGATTTAGTTTTGAATTTGTCGGCATCGCCTTATGCTGCCGGAAAGCGGGGAGTGCGATCGGCTATGTTGCAACATAGCGTAATTCGCTCAGGTATACCTATTGTTTACGCTAATCAGGTGGGGGGAAATGATGATATTATTTTTGATGGTAGCAGTTTTTGTATCAACAGAAACGGTGAATTAATTCAGGTACTAGCTTCTTTTGAAACTGATTTTGGGGTGATTGAATATGACGAAGCTAAACGGGATTTAGTGGACATTACCTCGCAAAATCCTACAGAAGTTAAGGGCGCACCTTTAAGTTTTTCTCCGCAGGTTGGGGATGCAGAAATTTGGGCTGCTTTGGTTTTAGGGGTACGAGATTATGTTCGTAAGTGTGGTTTTTCTAAGGTTGTATTGGGCTTGAGTGGCGGGATTGATTCGGCTTTGGTGGCTGCAATTGCTAGTTATGCGATCGGACCGGAAAATGTGTTGGCCGTTCTCATGCCTTCTCCCTATAGTTCCGATCATTCGGTGAATGATGCTTTGGAATTAGCTAAAAATTTGGGCATTGGGATGGAAATGTTGCCCATCGCCGATTTGATGAAAGCTTACGATCGCACTTTAGCTAATTTGTTTGTCAATACCACTTTTGGCATTGCTGAGGAAAATATTCAATCGCGAATTCGCGGCAATCTGTTGATGGCAATTTCTAATAAGTTTGGCCATTTGCTGCTTTCTACTGGCAATAAATCGGAAATGGCGGTGGGTTACTGCACTCTCTATGGCGATATGAATGGCGGATTGGCGGTGATTTCTGATGTGCCAAAAACTCGCGTTTATTCCCTTTGTCAGTGGCTGAATGCTGGGGGAATAGGGAAGGGAAAAGATGAGGCGGAGCCTCTAGATCTGCGTTCCCAGGCTCTGCCTGGGAACGAGTCTGTAGG
Source organism: Oscillatoriales cyanobacterium (assembly GCA_004292745.1). Classification (GTDB taxonomy): domain Bacteria; phylum Cyanobacteriota; class Cyanobacteriia; order Cyanobacteriales; family Microcoleaceae; genus Microcoleus; species Microcoleus anatoxicus. Next base: position 20,092 of record RDXH01000033.1, read on the forward strand.
GGCGGTGCCCCCGTGCCCGCCCTCTCCATATACACCCATATACCCGCCCTTTGGGAAGGAGATAATTCCTGGTAATATTATTAGTAAACCGCCTAGTGCTGAACTTAAACCGGGACAAATTGACCAAGATTCTTTGCCTGCTTATGATATTTTGGATGACATCTTGGAGCGATGGATCGAAAATCATGAATCTGTGAAACAAATTGTGGCGGCGGGACACGATGAAGCGGTGGTTGTGCGTATACTAAAATTAGTGCGACAGGCGGAATTTAAACGGCGACAAGCGCCTCCGGGTTTGAAAATTAGCGATCGCGCTTTTGGTACTGGTTGGCGAATGCCCATCGCCAAAGCTTCCTTTTATTAAATAGAAAATGGCTAATATCGAAGGTACTTTCGGCTTTGATTTTCTGCTGGGAAGTCCCAACAGCGATCTGATTAGAGGATTGGCGGGTAATGACACAATTCAAGGTTTCGGGGGAAATGACCTGCTTTTTGGTGATCGGGAAAATGATTGGCTCGCCGGAAATGAAGGCGCTGATACCCTCGCGGGAGGCCAGGGAACCGATACCATCTATGGAGGACAAGGAGATGATGTAATTAATGGCGATCGGGGCCAAGATTTGCTAATCGGTGGTGAAGGCAAAGATATCTTGACAGGTGGTGCGGGGGATGATTTATTTGTGATGGAAATAACCGCTGCTCCATCGAGTCTAGATAGAGCCGATTTAATTACCGATTTTGGCAACGGAAATGATAAAATTGTCTTGACAGATGGCATCAAGTTTAGCGACTTAGATATCTCTGTTTCCGATAATCAAACTGTGATGAAAGATAAAAACACTGGCAAATATTTAGGAGTTTTTTCGGGAGTCGCTAATTTATCACAATCCAACTTTATATCGCTATTTGGCGGAATTGAGGAGGGTCAGATTTTGCCAATTTCTGTTAATACTAACATCGGCGATCGCGCGATCGGATTGGAAGTAGCCCAAACTCCCCAAGAACAACAAATTGGTCTGATGTTTCGCACAGAATTGCCGGAAGACAGGGGAATGTTGTTCCCCATTGAACCCGCGCGAAATGTGCGTTTTTGGATGAAAAATGTATTTATTGAACTGGATATGATTTTTTTGCGGGGAGGGGTAGTGCAGGCGATAATCCCCAATGTGCCGCCCTGTTTAACTGAAAACTGCCCCAACTACGGCCCGGATGTTCCAGTTGATGCAGTGATGGAACTCCGAGGAGGAAGGGCGGCGGAATTAGGGTTGAAAGTAGGCGATCGTCTTCCCAATCTACCCTAAATAAACATCGACAATCACCTGACGGTGCAACCAGGATTGATATGATTAGTCGATCGCATCAACCGCTCTTTCAGCAGCTCGCTGAGTTCTATCAATATCTCGGCTCACTTTAGAGCTAACCTTGTCCGAGACATCATCAGCGTTAGACTTTACAGTCTCCAAAGCATCTTTGACATTTTCCTTGCCTTGTTTGAGGTTAGATTGGAGCGCATCCTTACCCTCTGCTACTCTGTCTTTTGCCCCTTCAGTGGCCTCTTTAACCACTTCTTTTGCTCCCTTCAAACCATCGCGAGTATTTTCTTTAAGATTACCCATGTTTTTTTGGGTGTTTTTCCCAAACTCATCTAAATTCTCCCGAGCACTGCGCACATCCTCATTCAATTTATTGCCAATTTCCTTGAGTTTATCCGGCCCTTCATCGGCCACCCGTCGGACATTTTCACCCACATTGCTGCTAGCTTTCGTATCGATGCGACGCTGTGCTTCATCCTTCAGCATCTTGGCTTTTCCTTCTACTTTTGTCATGTTGGCATTTCTGGGATCGACATCACTATATTGGTTCTGCCCACCTTTATATTCAGAAGTTACAGCCTCAGAAGGAACTTCTTCTCTAAGTTTGTCGGCAGTCTTTCCTGCAATCACATCCGTGCCGCTACACGCAGTGCTAACGAACACTAAAAGACCCGCCATAAACACTGTTAACAACTGTCCCAATCGAATTTTTTTGATAAACGCAGTAAGTCTGTTCATAAAAAATGCTCCTTGCATACTATACGATGGTTCATATATTGAAATGCCTGTGGTTTGGTAAATGGCTACCATTACAAAATCAGGAATTTCAATACTCTTTCAGCATACGAATAAAAATAGGACTTGTTTATCTATCTCAAGTTACATTTCTCAATTGTTTAGTGGGCGAAGGAATAAGGAAGAAGGAAGAAGGAAGAAGGAAGAAGGAAGAAGGAAGAAGAACCCCCCCAAGGGCCAGGGCTGTTTCATTCTGGTGACAAATCATGGTTTTGTAGGGGTAGTGCCACCGTGCCTACCCTCTTCGTCCACTCTCTCTTCTCTTGCTTCGCGTACTTCGCGCCTTCGCGGTTAAATCACCTGACGATACAACCGGAATTGATATTACTACCCACCTTGTTATCTCAAAAAAAACCCTCCTTCAGGTCGGAAACCTAAAGGAAGAAAGCTTTTTATCTCAAGTACAACAATTTCTTTGACGGCAATTATGGCAAGAGCGATCGCACTCCGGCATCTATCTAATGATAGAAATTATCGGCAAGGCTGCTAAGTATTTTGAATTGCTACTTTGAGACTCTTGCAGAATTGGCCGATTGATTCTAAACCCTGTTCTGGAGTGCCATCAGCTAAACGTTTGACAAAAGCACTGCCCACAATCGCAGCATCTGCGCCCCATTCTTTCACCTGACGAGCGTGTTCCGGTGTCGAAATTCCAAAACCGATGCCGATGGGTTTTTCGGTGACGCTGCGCAGTTCTTGCAGTAACTCTTTTGCTCGCTTTTCTAATCCATCCCGCACTCCTGTAACACCGGTGACGCTGACTAAGTAAATAAATCCTTGAGACTGCTTAGCAATAGCTTCTATGCGGCTTTTGGGACTTGTGGGAGCAACTAATAATGTGAGTTCAATGCCTAATTTGTTGGCTGGTTGAATTAGGGTTTCGGCTTCTTCTAAGGGCAAATCTGGTACTACTAATCCCTGGACTCCGGCACTTTTGATTTGCTGCAAGAAAGTTTCTACACCTCGATACAAAATCGGGTTATAGTAGGTAAAAAGAATAATGGGCGAGCGCAAATTAGGGCTAACTTTGGCGACCATTTCCAGCACGTCGTCTAAGCGAGTTCCGTGCTGCAAAGCCCTGGTAGCAGCAGCTTGAATGACTGGCCCGTCCGCCAGGGGGTCGGAATAGGGAACACCAAGTTCGATCGCATCAGCACCGTTGTCATCCAAAACTTGCAGTGCTTTAGCCGTTGTCTCCAAGTCTGGGTCGCCAGCAGTAATGAAAGGGATTAAAGCGCACTGATTTTTTTGACGCAGGTTTTCAAAGCAATTAGAAATAGTCATTAGTTATTGGTTATTAGTCAGTGGTTATTGATTATTGGTTATTGGCAGCACCGCGCCCTGAGCGTAGTCGAAGGGCGCCGCTAATAACAAATAACTAATTATTTTTTTCCTGTTCAATTTCGGCTTGAATTTTTGCCAATTCTTCGGGAGTCAGTGCATCAAGCTGCTTCTGCAATACTGCTTCTTTGTAGTCCTTCAGTTGCTGACTGTAGGTCATACCTTGAGTAACAGCTCGAAATAAATAGGTAGCCAGCCATCCAATTAAGCCGGCCACCAAAAATAATTGACTCCAGATACCAGCCTTGGTGCTGTCGAGTCCCGCCAATTGCAGCAACAAGTAGGCTAACCCACCAGCCACAAAGACACCGAGTGTGATTCCAATTACGTCTATACGTCGCATTTAGGCTTCTATCTGCCGCCGTTTGGGGCGAAAATTTAAAAATGGAGCTAGGAGAAACATACCTGGGAAAAAGAAGAACATCAAGAAGTACATGAAGGCGCGCTCCAAAGAAGTAGCAATGTACCAGCGGCTGTTGAGATAGGCGTAGGTAGCTGCGGGTACTACCAGGAGATAAGCTCCCGCCAAGACGGCGTACAGCAGTAGGGTAATATACATAGATTTGCTTTAGGGAAATAATTACAGGCGGTAAGTGGGATAGGCGCGATCGCCTAGGACACACTGATTGATTATTGTACCGCTTAGGGGGATGCAGCGCGGTTTTTGAGAAATTTTCGATTAGGGGTTGCGTAAAATAGGGTTTTGGTTGTATTGTAGGAAGCTGTGGTTGTCTGTGGGGGCATAATCCTGCTACAGTAACTTAAATCAGGGGGTGTGGCGGAATGGTAGACGCTACGGACTTAAAATCCGTTGACCCGAAACGGTCGTGTGGGTTCAAGTCCCTCCACCCCCATTCAAATTCCATGCTTTGTGAGTCAAGAGATTGATTGATTGACCAAGATTTTTGTTGGCTGCTCATCCGAACCATAAAAAGCGCTCTTCCCTCTGGGATGAATTAAAAATTATGGTGATAAAAGATATCGGAGAACAAGGTCTTTTAAAAATATTGCAAAAATTCTGCCCGCCAGAGATAGTTGGTGATGATTGCGCTGTGATGGTGACAAGTCCCAACCAATCTTTGGCTGTGACGACGGATATGTTGGTGGATGGAGTGCATTTTAGCGATCGCACTACCAGCCCCTATGATGCAGGATGGCGCGCCGCAGCCGCGAATTTGTCGGATCTGGCAGCGATGGGAGCAAGACCTCTGGGGGTGACAGTAGCCCTGGCTGTGGCGGCGGATACGGCTGTGCTGTGGGTGGAAGAGTTTTATCGGGGGATGACGGCTTGTTTGCAAGTGTATCAGACGCCGATCGCCGGGGGGGATGTGGTGCGATCGCCCGTTGTGACTGTAGCGATTACGGCTTTTGGGGAGGTTGAGCGCGATCGTATCA